>JAFRXG010000019.1:0-17538 GCA_017441565.1 Bacteroidales bacterium
TCGTTGTCCCCGTATGGCGGTGCCATACGCTATATCTGTCTGTGCCTTTCAGGCACACTGCGACATCAAACCACTGAGCTTGATTAATTGCAACGTCCTTCTAGAACCCCAAGAATCGTTATATTTGATGCGTTTGCCCTGGGCAGATGATGGATTCCAAAACATGAAAGCAAAAGGCCGACCCAACAATTTGTGGTCGGCCTTTGCAAAGATTAGCATAATCAATCTCTAGTGAGTAATCCATGTGTAACTTACCCCGCTGGTGGGAAGATTGGTACTATACATCAATGTGAACTTAATCGCCATGGGGCAGGTGATGGTGCAGGCACCGGAAGCGGTGGCGAGGTTATTGCACATATAATAATAATAACCTAAACTAAAATTATAAAGATTCAAGCTGGTCAGGCCGCTACAACCATCGAACATCCAACTCATGTCTATCACATTTGAAGTATTGAAACATGAGAGATCAAGAGTAGTCAGGCTGCTACAGCCTTCGAACATACGGCGCATATCTGTCACACATGAGGTGTTGAAATTCGAGACATCAATGCTGGTCAAACTGCTACAACGCTGGAATATGCCGAACATATCTGTCACTCTAGATGTGTTGAAGTGCGAAAGATCCAAGCTAGTCAAGGTGGAACAAGAACTGAACATACTATACATATTTGTCACTCTTGAAGTGTTGAAATTCGAAACATTAAGAGTGGCCAGATTCTCACACGCGGCGAACATACTTTCCATATTTGTCACATTTGAAGTGCTGAAGCTTGAGACATTCAGGCTAGTCAGATGTCTACAGCACTCGAACATATGGCTCATATCAATCACATTTGGGGTGTTGAAACTTGAGAGATTAAGGCTGGTCAGACCACAATAACTAAACATATAGCTCATATCCGTCACATTTGAAGTATTGAAGATCGAGGGATCACAGCTAGTCAGTTGCCAACAGCCGTAAAACATGCCGTTCATACTTGCCACTCTTGAAGTATTAAACCCATTACCAAAATCGATACTGGTAAGGTTGGAAACAATGGACCATTCTCCCCAAGTCCCTGCAAACATCCAGGAGCAATCTGCATTAGCAAAAATAGTGCTGGCTGAGGTGGACACCACCCAAGTGCCATCGGAAGCCAGATTGCCATAGATGGGATTGGGAGAATTGGCCGTGGAGAGCAGTGTGCCTGACATGACGGACGTGTTGTTGTACTCGAAGCGGACAGCAGTGGCCGCGGTGGGGAGAGCCACATTAAATATAGGGCCGTCAACCAGATAAGCAAACATGTAGGGAGTCAGGCTGTTCATATTGGCCGTAGCCGTGGTGACGGTGTTGTTGACCAGAGTGACATTGGTCTTGGTAAATTCCTGGTATCCGTCGGCAGTGTTAACGGTAATGGTGACATTGTCGGGTGTCGCAAATGCTGGAACCACTATGTCGAAGACTGCTGTGCCGTTAGCCACGGGGAGAGTTTCCATGACGGTGTTGTCAGATTTGGCCAAAGTCACCTCATGGCTGCCTGTGGCGGACATGACGATGGCGTCGTCGGCCTGCCCGGCAATGGTGGCTGTACCGTCGCCGCTGAGGATAGCATTCTCGGAAGCGATGGTGATGCTGGTGATGGCAAGGGCATCATTGGTCTGGTTGTTAACTGTCACGCGTACCACGGAACAAAGGTTGTGGAACAGCAGTGTGTTGCCGCTGGTAAGGTAGGCACCCATGGGCAGTTCGCAATGCTGGTGGCCGCCCACAACAGAGTAGGTCTGAGTGGAAGGTAAGGTAACGGGAACCGAAGGGCTGCTGGCAATATTGCTGCCCGCGGCCACAAGGCTGGCAGGATAGATGGCTCGGTAGGAAAGGGCTGCGGCCACATTGTTAATCTGTCCGTTGGCACCAGCAGCAACAGTAATGGCGTAGGTGCCATCGTTGATTACAATCTGATCGCCATTCTCCCAGCTGGGTAGATGGTCGTCAACATACACTTTGGCATTCTGGTCGATGACTGCACCGAGGGTGACAGTCTCCTGGTCTTTCTTACAGCTGCTCACCAGGGTCAACAGGGTCAATCCAGCACAAAGGATAGAGATTCTTTTCATGTTGTGTCCTTTCTTTTTGTTGGTTAGTCCCAACTGGCGCTACCTAGAAGGGTGGTACCAGTAGTGGTGGGGTTAGCATTCGAATCAACCGGACAGAAGGAGAGTCCAAACCCGTCTTCAACGGCTGCATACAACACTCTCACTGAGGGAGCGATGTAGTTGTTTTTCTGAAACTTTTTTGGTTAATAAAAAGGGGTTAGAATATGATATAAAAAAAATATCCGTGAACTTCTTTTATTCCTCGAGGTTCCGGAAATAACCCTGTGCATACAAAAGAACTCACGGACAAACCGTGAGCGTCTCGTTTCTATTGTATGCACATGAAATTTTCCGGATTTCGAGGTGACAATTAGAAAGCAAAAACGCTTAAATAATATGTCTAATAATACTATATATTCAGTCTAATATCTTGTATCTCATTTTTTTAATTAATACTCTATTATCTTCCATTTGTCTTCTTTTTACGCTGCAAAGATACCAACTTTTTTTCATCCGTGCAAGGAATGGGGGGAGATTTTTTCTCTCTTCCTTTGCTGGAAAAGCAGGGATATGCCTAAGGCGGGATGGGTGGGCTGGTGTGGAACGAGGGGTCAGAGGTGGAAGAGGAGGCGAGCGGCAAAGGTGGTGGTTTCGGCCACTTCCTGTAGGGTGATGCCTCTGAGCTCGGCTATCTTGGCTGCGATGAGGGGGATATAGGCACTCTCGTTGCGCTGCCCACGGTGCGGCACAGGCGCAAGGTAGGGTGCATCGGTTTCGAGAAGTATGCGTTCCAATGGGGCCTCTTGGGCGATAGACGCGAGGGTGGCATTCTTGAAGGTGACCACCCCGCCAATGCCGATATGGAAACCCATCTCAATGGCCTTATGCGCCTCTTGGATGCTGCCGCCGAAGCAGTGCATCACGCCACGATAGGTGGGATAGTTGAGGTCGCGGAGGAGGCCAAACAGTTCATTGTGGGCTTTTCGCACATGCAGACATACCGGCAGCTGGAGCTGGCGGGCCCATGCAAGCTGTTGCTTGAGGGTGTGGAGCTGCTGTTCGAGGAAAGTCTTGTCCCAATAGAGGTCGAGCCCTATCTCACCTACGGCGCAATAGGAGGCATTGGTGTTGAAGAGCTTTTGCCGGACGATGTCGAGTTCGGCTTGCGGGTCGGCGGTGACAGAGGTGGGGTGAAGCCCCATCATCTGGCGGAAGCAGTCGGGGAAGGCTTGTGCCAGAGCCTCCTGACGGGGGTGGCTGAGGCTGTCGATAGCAGGGAGCAACATGAAGGAGACACCAGCGTCAAGCGCACGACGGACAGCTTCAGGCCGGTCGTTGTCGAAGGCTTCGTCGTATAGATGACAATGGGTGTCTATCATTACTTCAAGTTCTGCAGGATGGCGGTCAGCTCATTGTAGAGATTCAGCAACTCGGGGTTTTTGGCTAGTAGCTTGCGATGGGCATCGAGTGTTTTCTCATCGCCACGGACGGCCGGGCCGGTCAGCTGGTATTTGACATCGCCCCACTGAATACGCTTGGCCGTAGTCATGATGAGAGGATAGAGTATCTCGAAGTCGATTTTGTGACGTTTGCACAGCTGCTGTGCAACGCCGTACAACGCATTGGTGAAGTTGTTGACAAAGACCGAAGAGAGGTGGAGGTACTGACGTTGTTTGAAGGTAGTATGGTAGATATGGGTAGAAATCATACCAATGAACTCGGCAATTGCATTCTCAGTTATTTCATCAGACCCCTCGATACAGAAGGGGAGCTGGTTGTACTCGACAGCGACATCGCGCACAAAGGACTGCGGCGACCAAATAACGCCATAGCGCGAACTGGTTTGCTTCAACACTTTGATGGGTACTGCTCCTGAAGTGTGAAGCACCAGTGCGTCATTGAGATGGAGGTCCAATACCACGTCGTAGAGGGCATCATCGGTTACAGCGATGATGTAGATATTGGATGTGGGACGGAGTTTGTCGAACGAGTTAATAGGTTCAGCCACAACCCGGTGAGCGAGGTATTGAGCATGGCTGAGGTCACGCGAATAGATTTGGTCTATCACGTGACCTCTATTGTACATGGCTAGTGCGAAATGGGTGGCCACATTTCCCGACCCGATAAAGGAGATACGCATGATTGCGAGTTTATATAGTTAATAGTAAAGCTAATTTGTTCAGGTAGTAGGATTGCTAGTATTCGTCCTCTTGGAAGAAGAAGTCTTCTTTGGTTGGGTAATCGGGCCAGAGGTCTTCGATGCTGTCATAAGGATCGCCTTCGTCCTCAATTTCCATCAGATTTTCAATTACTTCCATAGGTGCTCCGGTACGTTGGGCATAATCTATCAACTCATCTTTTGTGGCAGGCCACGGAGCATCCTCTAATTTTGTTGCCAATTCAAGTGTCCAATACATCTTTTCCTTTTACTTTTTGTTGTTTTTGGTTCTCTGATTTGGAATTATTTTAACGGAACTCGAAAAATCAAAGAGCTGTAATTTAAACGTTTTCAATACGAAGCATATATATGAGCTCACATATACATTTTGCAAAAATACACCTTTTTCTGATATGTGCAAAAAAAATTACAGGAAACATTCTTTATCGTCTTGTGACACCACCAAAAAGCGCGAGAGGACGAAGAGAAAATCTGAGAGCCGGTTGATGTAGGACTGTATTGCTGGGTTGGAGGATGCCGTTTCGGAAGAGAAGAGCTCGACGATGCGACGCTCGGCACGCCGGCAAACAGTGCGTGCCACATGGCATTGCGCCGCCATGGCGTTGCCGCCCGGAATGACGAAGCTGCGGAGTGGCGGCAGGGATGCCTGAATGGCATCAATGGTCTGCTCCACGGTTAAGCAGTGGGCGTTGAGCTGGCTGCTGTAGTCTTCGATGTCGAAAGGCAGCCGACATGGAGGTTCAGCTTCGGTGGCGAGAAGGGTTTGGATGGTGAAAAGCTGCTTCTGCACCTGCCGCAACAGGTCGCAATAGGTGTTGAGCGAATCATGGGGCACCATTAACTCTATCAATAGCGCCACATGAGCCCCAAGTTCGTCGACCGTTCCGTAGGCCTCTACGCGGGGATGACATTTGGCAACGCGGGTACCGCCTATGAGTGAGGTAGTACCCGCGTCACCTGTCTTAGTGTATATCATACTCTTTCAACAGATTTTACTTCAGGAATAACTTTCTTCACGGCACTCTCGATACCCTGTTTGAGAGTTTGGAGGGCATGAGGGCAGGTGCCGCAATGGCCTTTGAGGCGCACCATGACAACGCCTTCGTTGGTCATATCGACATACTCTACATCACCACCATCCTGTTGCAGATAGGGGCGTATTTGGTTGAGGGCGTTCTTGACGCGGGCTTCGATGATGGGTTTCTCTTGGTCGGTCATAGTTACTTTATTTTTGTAGTTTGCAAATTTCTCTGATGGTGTTTTCGGCCAGCTGCATGAAGGCTTTGCTTTCGGGGGTCTCCACATCGTTCCAGAGCGAGACGGGCTTCCCGTTGTCACCACTTTCGGCGATGCTCTGCACCAGAGGTATCTCGCCCAGCAGCGGCACATTCATCTCTTCTGCCAGACGGCGGCAACCTTCTTTGCCGAAGATATAATACTTATGGTCGGGGAGCTCGGCGGGGGTGAAATAGGCCATATTCTCCACAAAACCAAGGACGGGGATGTTAAGATTGGGGTTGCGGAACAGTTCCACGCCACGGACCACATCGGCGAGGGCCACCTGCTGCGGGGTGCTGACAATGATGGCACCCGTGACCGGCAACGTTTGTGCGAGGGTGAGCTGCACATCGCCAGTTCCGGGAGGCATGTCGACCACAAGATAGTCTATCTCGCCCCACCATGTTTCGGTGGCCAGCTGTTTGAGCGCGCCGGATGCCATCGGACCACGCCAAGCAAGGGCTTTGTCGGCATCGACCAGGAATCCGATAGACATCAGTTTGACGCCATAGCGTTCGATGGGGAGCATATAGGTCTTGCCATTGTGCTGCTCGCCATAGACGTCTTCTTCTCCAAGGTTGAACATGATGGGAATGGAGGGGCCGTAGATGTCGGCATCAATCAGTCCGACCGAGGCACCAGTTTTGGCCAAAGAGACGGCCAGGTTGACTGCGACGGTGCTTTTGCCTACGCCGCCTTTGCCAGAGGCTACGACGATGACGTTCTTAACGCCGGGGAAGAGTTCCTTGGGGTCGGGCATTTCGACGGGGCGCGAGGTGAGGTTGACCACCACTTCGGCCTCACGGTCGACATATTCGTGGATGGCGTTGACGCAGTCGTCGCTCATCCGCTGCTTCATCGGGCAGGCGGGGGTGGTGAGGACCAAGTCGAATGAGACCTTCTTGCCGTCGATGGCTATATTTTCAATCATGCCCAGCTCGGTGAGGCTACGCCCCAAGTCGGGGTCGTTAACATGGCTCAGGGCCATTTCTATCATTGTAGAGGTAATCATATCGATTGCGTTATTGCTTGATTGCATTACTGTGTTAACATTCATGCGTCAACACATTTAAGCATGTTTTAGTTTCCGAAGATTTCTTGTAGTTTGCGTTCCAAATCGCTGCCGCGGAGGTTGCGGGCGATAATCTTTCCGTCTCTGTCGATGAGGGTGGTGTTGGGCACCGACATGATGCCGTAGGTCTTACCGCCCGAAGAGGTCCACCCGTTGAGGTCACTCACATGGTTTGGCCATTCGAGACCGTCGTCCTTGATAGCCTTGAGCCATTTGCCCTTTTCCTTGTCGAGAGAGACGCTGTAGATTTCAAATCCTTTGTCGTGGTATTTCTTATAGAGGCGCACCACATTGGGGTTTTCCTGACGGCAGGGGCCGCACCAGGAGGCCCAGAAGTCGAGGAGCACCACTTTCCCTCGAAGGTCGGAGAGCTTGCGTATATTGCCGTCGGGGTCTTTCATGCTGATATCGGGGGCTTCCATGCCGGGGAGCAGCACTCCGCGTAGGCGTTCGCTGAGATGCTTCACATAGGGGTCGTTGGGATAGTCTTTCACGAGGGCGTCGCGTATCTCGGTGTAAAGGGCGGCATGGCTTTCGAAGTCCTGCTCAAAGAAGGTGACCAAGAAGGCACTCATGAGCACATTCTTGTTCTTAGAGAGTAGCTGCTCGATCTGACCAGGGGCCATGGCCTGCAAGGTGGGGTTGACAGCTCCGGTGATAATCTCGTTGAACTGACGGTAGAGGTCTACATTGCGGGAGCCTTTGCTCTGGATGACTCTGAAGAAGCGTTGGTCGGGATAGTATTGTAAATTGACAGTGACCTTCTCCTTGGGTTCGAGCATCAGGTGGCACATGGCTCCATCACGCAGGGTGGTTTGGAGAATGTAGAGCGTCGGTTCCGTGGGGTTCAGCGTAACCTTGAAATTGCCCGACTTGTCAAGGTTCAGGGTGTCTAACGGTCTGAGCTGGTCACCGACTATCTCGCCTATGACGAGGGAGACACCGTCGGGAAGGCTGGCGATGGTGCCGGAAAGAGTGGTTTTCTGCGCCGAAAGGCTGCAAGCCGAAAAGAAGGCCATGAGGATTAAGAGATGTATACGTTTCATATCAGTCTATATTAATCGGTTGTTGTTTAATGGGTTGTTTGCATGTTATTATTCTCCAAAGCCCGCTGTAGTTCTGTATCGCTTGGGAGTGAGATGGTGTAGTAGGCATTCTCGCCATAGAGCGTCGAGGCCATGAGGGCTTTGTAGCGGTTGCGGATGTCGTCGCCATACTTCCGCAGACCTTCGGCATGGCGGACAATGCCTTGCTTGTCGGCCAATGCCAATATGGCTTTCCATGTGGCATCGCTGACTTGGTATTCTTTCATGAAGGTGTCGAAGGTAGGATAACGACCAATCAGCTGGTCGTAATGGAGGAAGAGCTGCTGATGGAGGTAGTCTTCCAACACCCGCTTGGCGATAAGCCGGTTGTAGTAGACGAGGTTGGTGTCGGTAAAATAGGGCAGCAGGATGTCGGGGCGGATGCCGCCACCGCCATACACTTTGCGTCCATTCTTGGTGAGGAAGACCTTGGTGGTGTCGTATCCGGCATCCAGAATGGAGTCGGCCGACATGTAGTTCTCGATAACGCGTGAGATGTATTGGCTGTAATATTCGTCTGTCCCCTTGTCGTAAGGACGCTGTATGCATCGGCCCGATGGAGTGTAGTAGCGGGCTATGGTCAGCAGTACGGCCGAGCCGTCGCTTAGCGGGTACTGGCTTTGCACCAATCCTTTGCCAAAGGTGAGATGGCCCATGATGGTGCCGCGGTCGTTGTCCTGTACGGCTCCGGCCACGATTTCACTGGCACTGGCCGAACGCTCGTCGACAAGCACAGTGAGCTTGCCTTTCTCAAAAAGTCCGCCGCTGGTGGCATACACATCGCTCCGCCCGATATGAGCTCCTTGGGTGTAGACTATCAGGTTGCCTTCGGGCAGCAGCTCGTCGCATACCTCCAGACAGGATGCCAACGAGCCGCCGGCATTGTCGCGGAGGTCGACGATGAGGTTCTGCATGTTCTTGTTCAGCAGTTGTAGCAATGCGGCATGGAACTCTTTGCCAGTATGGTCACCGAAGCGCGATATGCGGATGTAGCCCGTGTTGCTGTTCACCATCACAAAGGCGGGGACGGTGGACATCAGTATCTTATCGCGCCGGACCTTGAAAGTGTGCAGTTTGGAGGAGCCCTGACGCTGAACGGTCAACTTGACATTGCTGTAGCGGGGTCCCCGGATGAGATTGACAATGGTGGAAGCCTCCTTCGTCATCCCCGTACCCGAAACTAGGGTGGTGTCGACTCGGAGGATGCGGTCGCCGGGATGGATGCCGGCCTTCTCGGCAGGGCTGCCCTGCATCACCTGCGAAGCATACACGGTGTCGCCCACATAGAAGAGCGTCACCCCTATGCCATCAAACTGGCCAGCCATGGTTTCCGACTCTTTCTCAAAACTGGAGGGCGAGAGATAGTAGCTATGGGGATCCAAGGTGGAGAGCATGGCATTCACCATTTGGTCGGAAAGGGAATCGTAGTCAACAATGTCGACATACCTGTTGTCAATCAGAGTCAGCACCGCATTGACGCGTTGGCTCATCTTGTTTTGTGCCATGAAGAGCTGCGACTCCTCATTAGTGGCTTTGGGGGTAAACAGCACTCCTGCCAGGATGCCTATAAGCAGGGCCAGCAATACGATGCCCAGGGAATATGTAGTCTTTTTCTTAGGGGTCTCTGTCATAGTAGTGCAATAACGAATAATATTATCTTTTATTGTACAACGACAATGCCGCCTTCAATATTTCATCGTGGTCAAATGCCAACGGGGGCAGGGCGTCCAACGGAAACCAGCAGGCTTTGGCGGCATCATCGCCTCCTTTCACCTCTGTTACGGGCACGGTGACTAAGAATGCCACCGTGATGGTGCGACCCCGCGGGTCGCGGTCCAGAGTGCTGAAGCTCTTCACCTCTACGAACACTCCCTCTACCTCCAACCCTGTTTCTTCCTTCAGTTCGCGGCGGGCGCACTGCTCAAGGGTTTCGTCCATATTCATGAAGCCTCCTGGAAAAGCCCACATGCCTTTGTAGGGGTCGTTGCCACGCTGGATGAGTAAAAGTCTCAATCCTCCGTCGGGCATAAGGCCCAACACCACACAGTCGGCTGTGACCGCCGGTCGCGGATAGCGGTAGGAATACATGATGTCCAAAGCTTCTATTACAGACTGTAGGTGGCGCCCTCTTTGCCATCCTTGACGGTGACCCCCAAGGTGCCGAGCTCGTCGCGTATCTTGTCGCTGGTGGCCCAGTCCTTATTGGCTTTGGCAGTGGCACGAATATCAAGAATCATCTTCATCAGGCCATCGATGAGGGCGGTGTTGTCGCTGTTGGCCTCGTCGCGAAGACCCATGATTTCAAACATGAAGGTGTCCATCACCCACTTCAACTCGTCGATGTCGGCCTGAGTGAGAGTGGCCTTCTTGTCGTTGACGGTGTTGATGGTCTTTGCCATGTCGAACAGGTGGCTGATGACGATGGGCGTGTTGAAATCGTCGTTCATGGCGTCGTAGCAGAGCTGGCGATAGCCTTTCACGTCCACACTGCTGGTCTTCGAAGGCTGGAGGTGCTGCAAGGTCTTGTAGGCCTGCATGAGACGAATGTAGCCCTTCTCAGCAGCAATGAGGGCGTCGTTGCTGAAGTCCACTGTGCTGCGATAGTGAGCCTGTAGGATGAAGAAGCGTATGGTCATGGGCGAGTAGGGCTGCTCTAGCATCTCTTTGCCGTCTTTGTCCTTATGGCTGCCCTTGAAGAATTCGTCGAGGGTGATGAAGTTGCCCAACGACTTGCCCATCTTCTGCCCGTTGATGGTAATCATGTTGTTGTGCATCCAATATTTGCAGGGGCCATGGCCGCAGACGGCTGTCTGCTGCGCTATCTCGCTCTCGTGGTGGGGGAACATGAGGTCCATGCCGCCGCCGTGGATGTCGAAGGTCTCACCCAGATACTTGGTGCCCATGGCCGTGCACTCGGTATGCCAGCCAGGGAAGCCAACGCTCCAAGGCGAGATCCAGCGCATGATATGCTCGGGCGAAGCCTTCTTCCAAAGGGCAAAGTCGCCTGAAAAGCGTTTCTCCTCCTGTCCATCCAATTCGCGGGTGGTGGAGAGCATCTCGTCGATGACACGGCCGCTGAGGCAGCCGTACTTGTTGGTGTCCTCCTGATACTTGCGCACATCGAAATAGACACTGCCGTTGCTCACATAGGCATAACCAGCATCGATAATCTTCTGCACCAGCTCAATCTGCTCCAAAATATGACCGCTGGCATGGGGCTCGATGCTGGGGCGCAGCACATTCAGGGCATCCATGGCGGCATGGTAGCGGTTGGTGTAGTACTGTGCCACCTCCATGGGTTCGAGCTGCTCCAGACGCGCTTTCTTGGCAATCTTGTCCTCACCCTCGTCGGCATCATTCTCCAGATGCCCCACATCGGTGATGTTGCGGACGTAGCGTACTTTGTACCCAAGGTGGCGCAGATAACGGAACACCACATCGAAGGTGATGGCAGGACGTGCATGTCCCAGATGGCCGTCGCCATAAACCGTAGGACCACACACATACATCCCCACATGGTCGGGGGTAATCGGTTTGAAGAGCTCCTTCTGATGCGAAAGAGTATTGTAAATCAACAATTGCTGCATATATTCTTATTTATAATGGTCTGCAAAATTACACAAAAAATCCGACATACACAGAGACTGCAAAAAAATAATAGATTTCAGAGCCCATCATCATCGCTGAAGGGGGCGTCGGCGGACGAAGAATGTGGCTGCCAACAGAACCGCGGTGAGCAATAGAGCCATCGGCAGATTGAAATAGAAGCCTTCGAGCATCGCACAAGGCAACGACGATACCCAGCGAGTTACGGCATCGGTGGCCACCAGCTCCAGCCGTAACAACTCTGTGGTCCAAAGGCCGAGGAGGGAAGTAGGACTGAGCAGCACCACACACAATACCGTGGCCAACAGCAACCCCGCAAAAGGAACGATAAGCAAGTTGGCTATCAGGAACCACGGGGCAAACTGATGAAAATGGTAGAGCATCACGGGCATGACACCCATCTGGGCAGCGGTGGAGAGGCATATCAGCTCCCACACCGCAACTAGCAAACGACGCGGTATTCCTTGACGGGCTATGGGCAAAAACTTCTGCAAGGGCTCATTCCAAGCAATGATGCCTAGCACGGCAGAATAGGAGAGCTGGAACCCCACATCAAAAAGCAGGTAAGGATTGACCATCAAGAGGATGACAGCCGACGTGCAGAGGTTGTTGAGCGTGCTGGGCTGTCTTTGCAACATGCCGCCGACGGTGAAAAGCGAGAACATGACTCCCGCCCGTAAGGTGGAAGGTGCCATACCGGTCAGCATCACAAAGAACCAGATGACAGCAATTTGCACCACTCCTTTTACGATACGCTGCCACAGCCGTTTTCCGAAAAAGAAAAACAACAGACCGGCCAGCCATGCCACAATACCCACATGCAAGCCCGAAACACAAAGCAGATGCACGACACCCGCACTGCGGAACTGCTCAAGCGTCGATTCGTCCAAGTCGTCCCGCCACCCCAACAGCAAGGCCTCAGCTATGCCCTGCTGCTGCCTTGTAAGCGAGCAGGATTGGATACGCCGCACCATGCGCTGCTGCAACCGTTTCGACCAGCCTATCAACCCCAAATGACCGTCCGAATGGCTTTCAATCTTCTCCCACCCCCAGGAGGGGGCATAGCATTGCCACCCGATGCCATGGTGCTGTAGATAGCGGCGATAATCGAACTGGCCGGAGCCTACACTGCTGTCCGGCAATTGGGGGTAGGCATGCACCACGAGACAGTCGCCGTAGCCGAGAGCAGCAGACGCACTGTCTTTTTTCACATAAAGCATGATGTCGCATTTGGCTGGCTGCCAGGTGTCGGAACCCATCACACTCACCACACGGGCTTTCACCTTATAGGTCTTGGGAGTTTGCCGTGGGGTGTCGGACAGGCGAACTACGAAAGTGGCAGGTTGTCCCTCGTCGACGCACCACCCTCCGGAGGGCAACCCGCTGGAGGAGTCGGTACGATAAACTGCGGCCAAAAGCATTCCGAAGAACACCAAGAAAGACCACAGCAGAGGGAGGAACGCCCTTTTACGCCGCCACCTTGTGGATAGAGCCATCAGCACAAACAGCACGACTTCTCCCGCACACAGGGGCAGCAACAACGCCCGCGGCAACCGCTCACCCACCACAATACCCGCCCCTATGGCCAGGAGCGCGCGCAACATCGGTGCCCTGTCCATCAATGCGGCAAGCGCACCCATGAGATTATATGTCCTCTCCTGCTTCCCCATTCGGCTCTACCCGATTATAAACGCAGCTACACACATTTTATTGTAGCAGCATTATATGAAACCTAGGATAATGGGCAAATGGTAGGCTGAAATTTCTGCAGCACAATAGTCAGTGCCTTGCTGCGTTCAGAGGCAATGAATAAAACGCTCTTATGCAATATATAGCTGATTTTCAACAGCCACGAAGAGATTGAATTGTAATAACCTCGTCGAATATTCCTTGAGGAGCGGCACCTCGGCAGAGCTTCTCCCTGCTTCATCGACGGTGCAAAGATGTGATTTGTTTTGACCCCACCAAACTCCAACTGAAAAAACAGCCTACTTTCTCGTCTCAAAAACAGCTTACCGCTTGTTCTTTACGCCACACATTTAATAGTCATCCTCATCCGCTTCCCATATTATGCTATCTCTGGTACAGACTATCTTACCGTCTATACAACTCACCCCTTCTTCTTGTAGCCATTCCTCGGCTTTTTGGGCATACCATTTGTTCTCGAAAGCGTACCACTCGTCCAAAAGATTAAGGGCGGCCACAGCTTCCTTAAATCGGGCAAAAGGATGCCTACCATTCAAAACACGATGGAGTTTGTCCGCAATCACTCGTGATTGCATGTCGGCGAATTCCTCCATAGCCCCATAATACTCATACGATGCAAGTGGCTCAATTCGCATCACCATGTCGCCGTTGTGTGGCCAGTCGTACTCCTCACCTGAATAAGCCGTCGGAATATGGAGGCCTACCTCCTGTTCCGTCAGGTTCAAGTAAAAACAACCTTCATCAAGACGCATAGCCAATGCTTCTGCAATCTCGCCTATAAGTTGTTGCCATGATTCAATCTTCATAATTATTTACAGAAATACAGTGAGTTCTACTTATTTACAAACTGAGAGAGAAGTGACAGGAACTGGTGGACTGCCTGTTTGTCTGGAACGGGGATGTTGAGCGTTGCCTTACCCGTATCGGGGTCTTCGTGAACAAGTGTGTCGACCAGCTGACGGGTTTGCTCCGGGTTGGAGAGGGTCTGCACCAGGTTGGAGAGGAATGTGATGCCTTGGCTGACAAGGTCGGCAGGGGTTGGGGACGGGGTAGGTGATTGGGCGGGATAATCGTGGTAATCAGACTTTTCAGAGTGACTGGACTGGTCTGACTGGGCATCTGAGGATTCTGGTTCGTCGAAAAGGCTGGTTTGCTTGCCGACGATGTTGCGCGGAGCCTCGGTCTCGTCGTCCGACTGGTTAGTATTGGATTCGGCTTCTTGCTCGGCAGTTTCCTCCACGTAGTCGGCCACCATGGACATGATGCCTTTGAATTTGTCGTCGTTGGCAAAGATGGTGTCCTCGCCCCCGTCGAGTGCCCCCTCGAAGAGGGATGACTTGAATTTGAGCCGGGCAATCATCTGTTCCTCAAAACTGTCGGCAGAGACGAGGTTGACGACCTGTATGTTGCGCTGCTGTCCTATGCGATAGATGCGGGCGATGCGTTGCTCAAGCACGGCGGGGTTCCATGGCAGGTCGAGGTTGACTATCAGCGAGGCGGCCTGTAGGTTGAGGCCGGTGCTGCCAGCATCGGTGCTGAGGAAGATGCGGCAGTCGGGCTGGTCGGTAAAGTTATTGACCAGGTCTTTGCGTTTTGCCGAGGGAATGCCGCCGTGCAGGTATTCGAACCGTATGCCGCGCTGCGTCAGTTCGTGTGCCACCAATCTTGTCATACGCTCCCAGCCGCTGAAGACCACCGCCTTGCCGTCTCCTCCTTCTAAGTAGCTATCAAGGAGGTTCATTAACTCGTCTATCTTGGTGTCATAGCGCGACTGCTGGTCGAGGATAAAGGTGCTGTCGCAGACTATACGCATCTGCGAGAGCAAGAGGAGCAACCGTTTGCGGTCTTTCTCGCTGAGGAAGTGCATCCGCTTCCATTTGAGCACCAGTTGCGCTACGCCTGATTTGAATTCGTCGTGCATTTCGCGCTGCTCTTTGGTCATCGGCACAAAGAGGTTTTGGTCCATGCGGCCAGGGAGCTGTAGGTGCACGTCGCTCTTACGGCGACGCAGCATGATGTGGCTGAGCCGTTGTTTGATGGCGTTGAGGTTCTTGTAGCCCACCACCTTGCCGTTCTCCTCGACAATGATGTGGTCGTTGCGGAACTTGTAGTAGGGAGCAAGGGCAAACTGGTCGGCCAGCTCGACGATGGAGTAGAGCTCCTCCAATTTGTTCTCTAAGGGAGTACCCGAAAGCAAGACGGCATATTGCGCGTTGATGTGACGGGCGGCACGGGCTATCTGCGTGTCCCAATTCTTCAGCCGTTGCACCTCGTCCATTATCACCATGTCGGTCTCCATGTTCCGCAGCACCTTGAGGTCGTTGCAGACGGAGTTGTAAGAGACAATTTTATAGGGTTGCGGCATCTTATATTGTTCGAGACGGCGGGTGTGAAGGCCTTCTATTACGAGCACCTCCCGATGGGTAAAACGTTCTATCTCACGTTTCCATTGGTATTTGAGCGATGTGGGGCAGATGATGAGAACGTTCTCCACAAAGCCTTCGCGACGCAGCAGCTCGGCTGTGCCGATGGCCTGGATGGTCTTGCCAAGACCCATCTCGTCGGCGATGATGGCGCGTCCGGCAGAGGCGGCAAAACGGATGCCCTCTTTCTGATAGGGGTAGAGCTGGGTGTCTAAGAGGGTGTCGAGCTGCTCATCGCCGTACTTCTCTTCCACCAACTTGCGTCTACGCTCTCCCTCGCGATGGTCGACAACATAGTCAAGCGCATCGGGGTAACAGCGGAATTGGGGGTCGAAGTGGGCTGCGGCAGAAAGGAACTGGTCGAAGTGCATGAAAGATTCGGAACGGAGATGGCCATGCGAATCAAAGTATTGCTTGGCAAGCTGCTCCACCTCCTCGCGATTGTTGCTGCCGATGCGGATAGAGACTTTGCGCCCTTCGCGGTAGGACAGATAGACAGACGAGTAGGACGGTGTCCCAACCACGCTGCGGTGGCCATTGGTCTTGAGCCTTACAGCTTCGAGATGCTTGCAGGTGCCGAGTTGAGAAGTCTTGAAATCCATGCAGGAGCAGTAGTTCCACGAGCTGTTTTCGCCACGGTAGACTACCTTGTATTCTTCCCTGCTCTTAGGGTTGGTAACGCAATACTCGCCAGGGCAGAGCTTCGCATCCACAGCCCTCACGCCAAGCATCTCCCGCTCTGCGGCCTGTCGGCGCAACGCCCGCTGCCATTCTTCCAAGGTCATCCTTTCGGGTTTGACGATATTGTTGAGACGGGGTTCTGAGGTGGTCTTCTCGTTATGCTGTTTTTTGCTTGACTTGCGTTTAGTGGTGGGCTTTGCTTCGGATTGTCTGTTGCTGTCTGCCATGAGTTGCCTTACCTTTCAATTAGGGCGTTGGAGGATTCCGATTGTTTAATAGTTCTGCTTGTTGATTTCGAAATAGGCCTGGGGATGGTTGCATATGGGGCAGACCTCTGGTGCCTTGGTGCCGACTACGATGTGACCACAGTTGCGGCATTCCCACACCTTTACCTCACTCTTGGCGAAGACTTCTTTGGCCTCTATGTTGTGCAGCAAGGCGCGGTAGCGTTCCTCGTGGTGCTTCTCGATGGCTGCCACGCCACGGAACTTGGCGGCTAGCTCGGGGAAGCCCTCTGCCTCGGCGGTACGGGCAAAGCCTTCGTACATGTCGGTCCACTCGTAGTTCTCACCTGCAGCGGCAGCAGCCAGATTCTCGGCGGTGGAGCCGATGCCGTTCAGCTCTTTGAACCACAGCTTGGCGTGCTCCTTCTCGTTCTCAGCGGTTTGCAGGAAGAGGGCTGCAATCTGCTCGAAGCCTTCCTTCTTGGCCTTGGAAGCAAAATAAGTATACTTGTTGCGGGCCTCGCTCTCGCCAGCAAAGGCGGCGTGCAAGTTCTTCTCGGTCTGTGTGCCGGCGTAGGGGTTGGCGGGTTTCGGCTCTTCAACGGGCACGAACTTCTCCTTGCCCTGCTTGCATCGCGGACATTTCCACTCGGCAGGCAACTGCTCAAACGGCGTCCCCGGGGCTATGCCCTGCGTAGGGTCGCCCTGTGCCGGGTCGTACTCATATTTGCAAATGGTGCATCTGTACTTCTTCATCTGTTTTAGATATTTATGGATTTATATTTGTCTTAATTGTACCTCAAAAAGTATTCGTTGAGCCTTTCTGCTTGTGCCTTCCCGATATGATAGAATTTTGTATGTTGCTTTATCGAGTCTTTCCCATAAACAACAAAGGCATTTCCAAAGGAAGCGTTCAAGAACATAGATGGCAGAGAAATAACATTTGTCATATCAATGTCTACATTCTCACCCTTTTTAATTGCATCTTCAAGAATATCATATAACAATGCTCCACTCTCTGGATAACTTTTATCTTGCATTAGTTGAAATAGCTGTATCATAAACTAAAGTTTGACAAGTAAATTTTGTTCAAAAAAGTGACATAACTGATTTGCGCAAATGACTATTTTTTAGTATCTTTGCAATGTCAAATCAAAAAACAACCAATTATGTCACGTTGCAAATATACGAACTTTTTCTCAGA
>JAFRXG010000001.1:0-8083 GCA_017441565.1 Bacteroidales bacterium
ATCGAAGAGGCCAGCGCACGCAAGCAGAGCCGTATCGACAGCAACGTCGACACCATCGTCGGCATCAACAAATACCGCCTCGACCACGAAGACCCCATCGAGACCCTCGAGGTCGACAACACCGCCGTGCGCAAGGCGCAGATTGAGCGTCTCGCCAAGCTGCGCGCCGAGCGCAACAACGACGAGGTTCAGGCAGCCCTCGACGCCCTGACCGAATGTGCCAAGAGCGGACAAGGCAATCTGCTGGAACTCTCCATCGACGCAGCACGCAAGCGCGCCTCCCTGGGCGAAATCAGCTACGCCCTGGAAAAAGTGTACGGTCGTTATAAAGCAAAAATCAACCTTATCAGCAACGTGTACAGCACTCAGACCAAAGACAGCGACAGCTTCAAGCGGGCCCAGGCCATGACCGACGAGTTCGCCAAGCTCGAAGGCCGCCGCCCCCGCATCATGGTGGCCAAGATGGGACAAGACGGCCACGACCGCGGCGCCAAGGTGGTCGCCACCGGCTATGCCGACCTCGGATTCGACGTCGACATGGGTCCCCTGTTCCAAACCCCTGCCGAAGCCGCCAAACAGGCTGTGGAGAACGACGTCCACATCCTCGGCGTGAGTTCCCTGGCCGCCGGCCACAAGACCCTCGTGCCGCAGGTTATCGAGGAACTCAAGAAACTCGGCCGCGAAGACATCATGGTCGTCGTGGGTGGCGTCATCCCGCCGCAGGACTACGACTACCTCTTCAAGTGTGGCGCAGCCTGCATCTTCGGCCCCGGCACCGTCATCAGCGAAAGCGCCATCAAGATGATGGAACTGCTCCTCGCAGCCCACAAGTAACAATCATTTGACAATATCATTTAAAAGGCTGAGGCACTGCCCTCAGCCTTTTAAAATACCCAAACCGTATAGTCATGAAGAAGAAAAGCAGCCTCTTCCGCAAGACCTGGCACCTCGCCTTCGTAAAGGGCGGCATCGACGCCCTCTTCGCCGACCAGGAACTCGACGTGGAGATAGTCAAGAACCCCTTCTGCGACCGCTGGTTCGCCGACCCCTTTGTGCTGGACGTGACCGACAAGAAGATATACCTCCTCGCTGAGGAGCTCCGCTACGACGCCCCCAAGGGACGTGTGGCCAAGCTCACCATCGACCGGCAGTCGATGACCATCGAGCGATACGACATCATCCTCGAATGCCCCACACACCTCAGCTTCCCCAATATCCTGCGCAAGGACGGCACCATCTACGTCTACCCCGAGACCTGCCGCACCGGCAAGCTCGACATCTACGAGTACGACCAGGAACACGAACGCCTCGTCGCACCCAAGAAGATTTGCAACGACGGGGTGTGGGATGCTGCCATATCCGACCTGCTGGGCAAACGACAGCTCTTCGCTGCCTGCCAGGACGACTACATCATGGACGTCTACGACTGGGACGAAAGTCAGCAACTCTTCATCCCCTCCCAGACCATCCGGTCGGAACAGAAGGACAACCGCATGGCGGGACAGCTCTTCGAGTACAAGGGCTCCGTCTACTGCCCCACCCAGGACTGCTCCCAGACCTATGGCGGCGGGGTGTGGCTGAAACGGGTGGTGAAAGAGGGCGAGAAACTGCGGCTCGTGCCTGTCAAAAAAATCACCCCACCCGCCAAGACCAAGAGCGAAGGACTGCACACCCTCAACGAATACAAAGGCATCGTGGTGGTAGACCTCAAAGGATGGGTGCACCCCTTGGGACAGACACTCTACAACCTCTTCCGCTCCTTTATCCCCAAGTCGAAAGCAGCAGCTATTTAACCCTTATTACAGTACAGCCATGAAAGCCATTCCCGAAGTAGCAGCCCACAAGCATATCGTCCTCTGCGGCGACAACCTCAACGCCCTCTCCATCATCCGCAGCCTCGGCCAGGTGGGCATCCGCCCCATCGTCATCGTGCTGCAGGGCAACCCCATCCCCCTGGTGGGCAAGAGCCGGTATGCGGGGAAAGTGATACACGTCCCCTCGTTCGAGGAAAGCCTGACGACACTGCTCTCCTTCGCCGACAAGCAGTGCAAGCCTTTCGTCTATACCAGCGACGACAACCACCAGTCCATGCTGGACAACTACTACGACCAGCTCAAAGAGAGCTTCTACTTCTTCCATGCCGGTGAGAAAGGGCGCGTGACCTACTACATGGACAAAGACCACATCTGCAAGGCAGCCCAGGAATGCGGCTTCGCCATCGCCAGCAGCGAGGTCCTCAGGCGGGGCGAGCTGCCCAAGAGCCTCCACTACCCCGTCATCACCAAGACCCTCAACCCCTACGAGTACGGCTGGAAACGCGACGTGGGCGTCTATTACAACGACCAGGAACTGGCACAAGCCTACACCCAGATGGTGAGCAAGACCCTGCTCGTGCAAGAATACATCGAGAAGAAGAACGAGCTGTCGATGCAAGGCTTCTCCATCGACGGCGGCAAAATCGTCTACCTCCCCTTCAAACGACAGTATTTCCGCCTCCCCAAGACCAGCTACGGCAGCTACTGCTACTACTACACCTATGACGACGAGCCGCTGCGGCAGCGCATCACCCAGCTGATACGCAACATCGGCTATTCGGGCAACTTCGAGATAGAGTTTATCGAGAAGGCCGACGGCAGCCTGGTGTTCCTCGAAATCAACTTCCGCCACGCCCTGTCGAACTATGCCAGCACCTATGGCGGCATCAACCTGCCCTATGAATGGGCCAAGGCCACCCTCCTGCACCATATCGACGGGCTGGCACCCACCAAGGACTACTTCACCGCCCTCTTCGAATCCAAAGACTATGCCAGCTTCGTCAAGTCCGGCATCATCAGCAAGCGGCAGTGGCTGAAAGACTTCTTCAAAGCCGACACCTACTACCTCTGGAACCGCCGCGACCCCCGCCCCGTCCTCTCCTTCTACTGGAGCAAACTAAAAAAGAAAACTATAGAATCCTAGAAAATCCTAGGCCATCCTAGGCAATCCTAGGCAATCCTAGGCAATCCTAGGCAATCCTAGAAAAAAAACCAAAAATCAAAAAAATGCAATACCCCACCAGAAACACCATCCTCAAGAAGCCCGTCGTCTGGAAAGACCTTTTCTTCTACCGCAAGAGCGACACCCTCTACCAGCTGACAGTGGTGTTCTGCAGCCGCTTTCTGCCCGCCCACGGCGACCGCACGGTGGACCAGATGGTGCAAGCCGCCCGCAGCGGCAAGCAGAATATTGTTGAGGGCAGCGAAGACGGCAAGACCAGCTCCGAGATGGAGATAAAGCTCATCAACGTGGCACGCTCCAGCCTGCTGGAGCTGCGAGAGGACTACCTCGACTACCTGAAAAGGAACAACCTGCCCCTGTGGGATTCAGAGCACCCCCGCTATGAGACCATGCGCCGATTCTGCAGCAAACACAACGACTACCGCGACTACAAGTCCTTCGCCGAGCAGCTGAACGACGAGGAACTGGCCAACATGGCCCTGACACTCTGCCATCAGACCGACAAGCTGATGACCTCCTACCTCGAAAAATTGGAGAAACGCTTCGTCATCGAAGGAGGCATCAAAGAGCGCATGCATGCCGCCCGCACCGGCTACCGCGAAAACGCCGACCAACGCCTAAAAGAACTGGAGGCAGAAAACCAACGCCTGAAAGAAGAAAACCAGCACCTCCGCCAACTCCTAGGAATGCCTAGAAACGCCTAGGATTGCCTAGGCTATCCTAGGAACGCCTAGGCTATCCTAGGCAATCCTAGGCAACCCTTAAAAAAAATATTTTGCCATATCAGAAAAAAGTTGTAATTTTGCAAACTCAATCAGAGTGTGAAATGAAACCGAAAATCGACACCAACGTCCAGTTTAGTGGCTTAAAACCAGGTAAGTACACCTATGCCTACACCTTGGACAACACCTTCTTCGAGGGGTTCGAAAATGAGGAATTGAGGGAAGGAAAGGTCGATTTTGAGGTCATCTTAGAGCGTCGCGAGCGCATGCTGGTGTTCGATTTCCGCTTCAAAGGCGAAGTCTACACCGTCTGCGACCGCTGCTTGGGCGAGATGGTGCTGCCGGTGGAAGGAGAAGAGCAATTGTGCGTGAAGTTCAGCGACACCGACACCAGCGAAGACGAGAACGTCACCTACCTGCCCGAGGGCGCCTACCAGATTGACCTGGCCCAATGGATGTATGAGTATGTGGCCGTCCGCGTGCCGATACAGAAAGTCCACCCCCAAGGCCAGTGCAACCCCGAGATGCTGCAGTACCTCAGCGAAGAAAAGTCGTCAGAAGCTGCCGGCACCGAGGAGGAAGAGATAGTGAGGGAGTTTAGTGAGGGAGAGAGCGACCCCCGATGGGACGCCCTGAAACAACTGTTGAATAAATAAACAAATAAAAAATAATAATTATGCCACATCCTAAACACAGATTCTCGCAGACTCGCACAGCGAAACGCAGAACACACGACAGTTTGGAGAAAGCCCAGCTCACCACCTGCAGCAATTGCGGCGCTCCGGTAATGTATCACCACGTATGCCCCGAATGCGGGTACTACAGAGGCAAGCTAGCCATCGAAAAGAACGCCGAGGCATAAAACCCCGCTTTCTCTAAGCAAGACTAACAAGAGAGCTTCTCCAAAAGAGAAGCTCTCTTACTTTACGCCCCATCTCCATCCAAAACAAAGGAGGGCACCACATGGCACCCTCCCGTTATCAATCATTACCCATTGGGGCTATTTCGAAGTATTATTCGTCGGAACATCACTGACCAATCGAACAGCGTATCCAAAGTAAGAATAGGATGTAGTACCATACTGAAATGGAAAACCATTATTAGTTAAACCACTTCCAAAATACACATAATTAATATTTGCACCAGTCTTGTTAGCAAGCCAATAACGACCTTGTGGATTATTCATACCTACACAATTTGTTACAGTACCATCCTGACCTCTCATGCCTGTAATAGGAAGAAATGCACAACCTGTATAATCGGTCAAATCAATAAGTGCTGGATTGCTTGCGCTCGTACTCAACGGATTATTCGTACTATAATCATCTGGATATAATAACAAGCCAGGCACTTCCCTCTCTCCAACCCTAACTTTAACATAAGAAATTGTATAATCAAGTCCAAAACTACCCCGAACTGTCCTATGAGAAAATGATGTACCTACCAAATATTCCCACTCAGTTTTGGTCAATGTACGCCACTTGTCTGTTGTACTATTATCACCATAGTAAATCTCTTTATGCCCCCAGTCATAATCTCCTAATGGATTTGTTGTACAATATGTAGCACTACTGCCATAATTCCAAGGATTAGCTCCATTGTTGCCATTCGTTCCCCACCCAAAGAGATCTATCCACTTACCATTGTTCTCACTTGGTTGTATATTATTGCCATTTGATACCAAATGCTGTACATAGTCATACTGATGCTCGGCAATACGCCATTTAGGAGATTCACTACTAGTTCCACAAAAGTATTGCAAATTACCGGCAGAGAAATAGACTTTCTTTGTTGCACTGACGGAAAACTCACCGACACGAATGGCTCCGGCAGGACGGGTGTTGTCGACCCAGGAAGCCTGGTAGGTGCTCGTTAATGCGAAGGTCAAAGCTCCTATCTTGTTGAGCGGGATATTTCCGCTACCAGCAGTTGTTTGGGCTCGACGGTAAACGCCTTCTCCATCGTTATTGTGAACCTGAACTTCAAAGGTGAACTTATTTGAAGGTTGGGTAGAGAAGGCGGGCACATAGACATAGAACTGCTTGGGATAGCCACTAGCAATGCTCACATTCATACTTCCCCCGTTCGCGTTGCCAGCCAAAATGACTGATTGGTGATTGTTGTCAGTCTCGTTGATGACGTAAAAAGGATTATAGTCACCGCTCTGAGTGGTCACATCCGGCATTGCCAAAGTGGCAGCCCCCCACAGGGGCTTACTGTCAGAGGTCACTATGATTTTGTCTACTATCAGGTCCCCATGCCCTGCCTGATTGTCAACGGTGATAGCCAAAAGGGCACCTAGATTTTTAAAATACAAATCTGCGCTACCCGCCGAAGTATTGGAGTGCGCTCCCATAGGGGCCTCAACGACTTGGATGTCTGACCCAGGAACGGTCTTATACACCTGATACTCCGGGATGGTCAAATTGTAAACACCGACACCGTTGACGTTTTCCAGCGACTGGCAAATGCTGGCCGGGTAAACAGCTTTATAGTCTATGCTGGGTGACACACTGACGGCATTGTTCGACACTGTGCAAGTCTCACCGTTAACGCACACGAGGTCTGAGCCAGTATCCCATTTGGGCGTATAACCTTCCATGTGTACTTTCCCATCGTGGCTAAAGCTGGCCATGCGGAGACGGAGCGTGACGCTGTCTTTCTGGCAACTGGTAAAAACCCCAGCCAAAAGGCAGAAGGTCGCTAAAAAAAGAAATATCTTATTGTTTCTCATATCAATTATCTATTATATTATTTGTGATTTCTATTACGATTAATGAACTTACCAACCAAGCTCACTGAAGTCATAGGAACTAGTTCCTCCTGATGTTCCTCCAGAGCCAAGCGAGGTGGCTTCACCTCCCCAAAAACTTGAACCCGAGTTAGAGGTTGCTGTGTAGGCGGTGGTGTTGTCTATCATATCTTCTATGCCATGAAAGAAGTTCACCTGCCCCAGACCGCTGCCGGCGAAGCCGGATTCAATTTGGAATTGCACTACCGTCACTTTCGGCGGCTTGTACATAGGTTTTATAAAGCTATTATCCATACATTTATTTTATTAAAGAGTTGTTTTGTCTAGAGTCAATCCTGCGCACATGTACCACACGCAATTATTACGCTTGCAAAGATACGTATTTTTTTTCAAATAATAACAATACCTGTGACAAAAATCGCCCCCAAATAACAAGAAAAAAAATCCCATCATCGCAGAATGTAATGACAATCAACAGATTAACAAATTACAAACAAGCAAAAATTTTAACACATTTGCAATATTTATAACAACCCAAGCACACCCCTGAGAGATATTAATAAAACTTAATTAACACCCCTCCTCCGTTTCTTCCAAGAAAAAAGGAGGGGGATTACTAGTTTTTTTTAGGAGGCAGAACCCCATAAAGAACACAAAATCAACTAATAACCAACTAATCACATCCCTACTCGGGGTTACTAAGGCATTCGATTACCAGTCTTGGACTGTGCGGGTGTGGAAGGGTTTGAGGCGGTAGCCTATTTTCACCATCACCATGGTGGGGTTGAGGGGTGTGTAGTCCACATGCTGGCGGTCTTCATGCACCACGATGTCGCCGTAGAGGTTGTAGCGGGTGGCGGTGTAGCGGTCCCAGGTGAGGGGGCTGCTGCCCAGCACCATGAAGTTGGCCCCCACGGTGACGGTCTTCTTGAAGAGGAAGCCGACACCCAGGGTGTAGGCGAAGGTGGCTGCGTTGCCGTAGGAGCGGATGTCGAGGTTGTCGTATTCGGGGTACTCCATCTCCTCGACGGGGGTCCATTCGTTGCGGGTGTAGAGGTGCTTCCAGTCGGAGATGAAGCGCAGGTTGAGGCCGGCGAGGGCTTCGCCATAGAGGTCGATGCCGCCCATGGGGTAGCAGTAGCGGAGCCCCAGCTGGAGGGAGACATGGCGGAAGTGCGGCAGCTCCATGAGGTAGTGGCTGCACTGGCTGTAGCGGTTCTTGTAGATGATGTCGTAGTATTCGCGCACATCGCGGCTGACGCCGCTCTGGAGGTAGTGGCCCTGAAAGGCCACCTCCAGGCTGGGGAGGGCGGGGATGGCGTAGCTGAGGTCGAGGCCGACGCCCCATCCCCTGCCCGCCCCTGCCTTGAGCTGGTGCCCTTCGGCGAACATCCACTCGTTGTCGCTCATGCGGGAGTCGGCGTAGAAGCCTTGCGGGAGGGTGACGCCCCCCTGAAGGCCGACATAGAACTGTGCCCTGAGTTCCTGGCCCCCCAGGGCCAGGAACAACAGAACAAGAGCTGATGAAAGGAGCTGTTTCATGGGATAGTTTTTTTTTTAAGACTAGGGGGTCTAGGCAATCCTAGGCTATCCTAGGAATGCCTAGGATTGC
>JAFRXG010000020.1:0-11238 GCA_017441565.1 Bacteroidales bacterium
ATTGGAAAAAATCAGTCATACTTTATACTAGAGCGAAACCAAATCGGTCATAGGCCCCCATGAATGCTTGTTCGAATCTTCGACGTTCCCAGAATGATTCTTCTTGGGCCTTTTTAGTATGCCTGTTCTAAAATTTACCTTAGTAATGTCCCAGCAATGTACTAATAGGAGCGTTGGCGGGATTGCCTGGTTGTTTGATTGCTTTATTGTCTGAGTAATTTGACCGCGCCAGCCACTCAAGCATTTACACAATCAGGCATTCAAGCAATAATTCAAGCATTCAATGATTGCTTGATTGTCTTGGCGGGGGTAGGCGGTGTCGCCGTCGTAGCCCTCCAGTGGGAAGCCCAGCAGCTCGTCTGTCATAGTGGTGTCACGGGAGCCTATGCCGATGATTGACGGTGCGGCGGCTTGCACAAAGTCATACTTGGCATATTTTTTATATTGCGGGGCATGTATGTCGAACAATCCAGCACCCGCCTGTTCTTGCTTGTAGGTGCGGAGGTTCTGAAATATATATTCGGTGTATATGGAGGTGTCGTCGTTAGTATACACCCTGACTTTGTCCACCCAATGCGTCCTACCGTTGCAATACAGCAAGATGTGGTCTGTCAACGGTATGTCATATTCCTTGGTCTCTTCGTTGTACTGCATTCCCACAAGAAGATGCTGCGCCATGATGTGGTATGGTGTGCCGGTGGCAATAGCCTCATATATGCTGTCCGTAGTCGCATATAGGCCTATGTCAGACGGATAGAGGTGTAATGGCGCGTATTTTATCAGTCCCCACTGGTAAAAAGAAGTAAAAGAACTCGTAAAGCAAGCCAAAGCGTTGCTTGCCAATCTGTCTCAAGCGAAAACCGAAGAAACGAGAGATGTTCTTTCTCAAATCTCGCGGGCGTTGTACAAAGAGGATAAAAACCCGTGGTGGGTGCTAGTCCTCAAAGTGATTGCCTATGCAATTGGCTTGATACTAGCAGGGTACGGCACAACCGCCGCCATGACACTGAGCACTATCTTATAACTCTGTTTTTCATCTGGTCCCACAATCTCACCTCCCCCTCGTACTCGTTGAAGTGCGGGGGTTGTCATTTTGTGTACGTTCTGAAGGGAATGCAAAGTACTTATTCTTAGTATAATATAACGCGTGTCGTCGTCGTTTGTGTCGTTTTGGTATATTGCCGCCGTGTTAGCTAACGCTGACATGGCTTAGGCTCGGTCTTGAGAACGAATTCTCGGACGCTCGCTTTGCGCCGTGTTCGAATCGGCGGAAATCTGCTAAGGCAGATTGCAACTGGGGGGGCTTCTCCGCTTCACTATCGGCAATGTCCACTGGACATTGCCTTCACGTGAATTCGTAAATCGACTAACGCATTAACACATTCGTTTTCTCTTTTTTTTCATGAGTTTGTGTTTAATTGTTGAAAAATGTGTAAATTTGCACTGCCATTTTGAGGGGTATGCGTCTGCAAGGCGTTATGCTTTAATGTAATTGGCGAGGGGTAGATGTGCGAGAATGGTTGAATTAGTTGTGTTGCAGCCGTTGTGGGTGGTGTTTTTGACGTGTTTTTTTTGTTCAGCAATTTATGATTTTGCAGAGTTCAGATATAAAAATAAAGAAGGGCTTGGATCTGCCCTTGGAGGGGGCTGCCGAGCGGCGCTGTACGGATGCCCGTGGGGCGACGCTTTATGCGGTGAAGCCGACCGATTATGTGGGGCTGGTGCCCCGCCTGTTGGTGGCTGAGGGTGACGGGGTGCGGAGGGGCGACGCGCTCTTCTGCGATAAGAATGATGCCCGTATCCGTTTCACCTCACCCTGCGATGGCAGGGTGTGCGGCGTGGTGCGTGGCGAGCGGCGTCAGCTGCAGGCTGTGGTTGTGGAGAAGTCTCAGGAGATGCCGCTGACGTTGCCTGTGGATAACATGGATGTGAAGGAGGCAATGTTGCGTACCGGCCTTTGGACGATGCTGCGCCAACGCCCCTTCGGTACTGTGGCCAGTCCCGACAGCTGTCCCAAGGCTGTGGTGGTGAGTTGTTTCGATACTGCTCCACTGGCTCCCGACTATGACTATGTGCTGCAAGGACGTGAGGCAGACTTCTGCCGCGGCCTTGAGGCATTGGCCGCGTTGGGCGGCTGCCCGGTGCATGTGGGCTTCCGCCAGCACGGGCATCTCTATCATGCTGTGGAGCAGTGGGCACATGCTGCACCGTGCCAGGTGGGGCTGTATGTGGTGGAGGGGCCTCATCCGGCGGGTAATGTGGGCACGCTGATTGCCCGCGTATGCCCTATTGACAAGGGCGATGTGGTGTGGACGATGGGACCTCAGGAGGTGGCCATGTTGGGCCTTTTGCTCCGCACGGGCGAGTACCGGCCGGAGAAGTATGTGGCTGTGGCAGGTCCCCGGACGGCTGACCCCCATTATTACCGGGTGCTGTCAGGCGTGTCGGTCAGGGACTTGGCAGCGGGTCAGGTGCCACATGCCCATTATCCCAGACTTGACGATGGGGAGCGGTGTGCGTCGCGTTATATCAGCGGCAATGTGCTGAGCGGTACGCAGGTGGCTGCCGACGGTTTCTTGGGCGGATATGACAGCCTGCTGACTATCTTGCCCGAGGGCGAGTACTACGATTTCATGGGCTGGCTGCTGCCGGGAGTGCGCAAGCACAGCTTCTCGCGCACATTTGTGAGCGGCTTCCTGCCCGCTTGCGCCAAGCGGCTCCCCTTCGCGCTGCCCGACATGTTGAAGCCCCAGTTCGATACTAACCTGCACGGGGGTGTGCGCCCGCTGGTGTTTACGGGCAATTTCGAGCGGGTGTTCCCGTTCGACATCTATCCGTTGCAACTGCTTAAAGCCTGTATTATTGGCGATATGGAACTACAAGAAAATTTGGGCATTTACGAGGTGGAGCCGGAAGATTTCGCCTTGTGCGAATATATCGACATTTCGAAAACCGACATCCAGCCCATCATACGTGAGGCTTTGGAGAAACTGAGAAAGGAGGCTGTATGAGAAGGAAGAAGGCTGAACTGAGTACTAAGAAGTGGGATGAACGGCTGGCGGAGTGGTTTGAGCGTATCGAACCCAAAGGCAAATGGGCGTGGCTGGGCAGCACGTACGAGGCTTTCCACACTTTTGCCTTCACCCCCAAGACGGTGACACGCAGGGGAAGCCATGTGCGCGACGCGGTGGACATGAAGCGGGCCATGATTATCGTGGTCATCGCCTTGATACCCGCCCTGCTGTTCGGCATGTGGAATATTGGCTACCAGCACTACACGGCTACTGCCACAGCTCTCAATTCTCAATTCTCAATTCTCAATTGTTTCTGGTTCGGTTTTCTGAGGATGCTGCCGCTCATCGTGGTGTCCTATCTTGTGGGGCTGGGCATCGAGTTTATGTTTGCCCAAATCCGCCACCATGAGGTGAACGAGGGTTACCTGGTTACGGGATTGATTATCCCGATGATAGTGCCTGTTACCACGCCATTGTGGCAGCTGGCGCTGGCTGTGGCGTTTGCAGTGGTGCTGGGCAAGGAGGTGTTTGGCGGTTCGGGTATGAATTTCTTGAATCCTGCATTGGTGGCACGCGCATTCCTCTTTTTCAGTTACCCCACCCACATGTCGGGTGAGGGAGTGTGGATTGCTGCTGACCTCTGGGGCACCGATGCCATAGCGGGGGCCACCCCGTTGGCAGAGTTAGCAGCAGGCACCAGGCCTACGGCATCGGCATTGGCCATGCTGATAGGAACAATTCCGGGAAGCACGTGCGAAACCTCGGTGATTGCCATACTGCTGGGTGCCATACTGCTGCTGCTGACAGGCATAGGCAGCTGGCGCATCATGCTCAGTGTGGTGCTCGGCGGCGGGCTGATGGGGCTGCTGTTCAACTGCTTCGGCAGCAACGCCTATATGGGGCTGCCCTTCTATTACCATTATCTGATGGGTGGCTTTATGTTCGGTGCCGTGTTTATGGCCACCGACCCTGTCACCTCGGCTCAGACGAACAAGGGCAAGTGGATATACGGCTTGCTGATAGGTGCCTTTGCCGTGCTGCTGAGGGTGCTGAATCCCGCCTATCCCGAAGGCATGATGCTGAGCATCCTGCTGATGAACTGCTTTGCACCGCTGATTGACCACTGCGTGGTGGCGCGCAACATCAAGAACCGCCAACGCCGTGCCGCGAGCGAGAGAAAGGAGGCTGCCTTATGAGACAATTCAGCAACAGATATATCTTCCTCTACTCGGCTGCTTTAGTGGCGGCGGCAGCTGTGGTGCTGACGGTGGTGAGCACCAGCTTGAAACCGTTGCAGCAACGCAACCAACAGACCGAGACCAAGCAGATGATACTGAAAACCATCGGTGTCGAGGCCACACGCGACAACGCTAACCAGCTCTACGCGCAGTATATCACCGAGGAGGTGCTCAGTGACGGCAGCACCCATCTTGCATTCGATGGCGGCTACATCATCCCCCTGCAGGGCACAGGCCTATGGGGTCCCATCTGGGGCTACTTGGCACTAGACAATGAGAAGACCATTGTGGGTGCAGTTTTCGACCACAAGGGCGAAACGCCCGGTCTTGGCGGAGAAATAGCCACCGACAAATTCGCCCAGCGGTTCGTCGGTAAGAGCCTGATACAGCCTATCGTATTGAAGAAGAACGCCGACAAGGCATCGCCCTACGAGGTGGATGCCATCAGTGGCGGCACGATGACCAGCAACGGCGTAACGGAGATGCTGGCCAAGGCTTATCATGAGTATGAAAATGTGGCAGCAGTGTCAGATGCTGCTGACGAAAACGAAGAAAGGAAGGAGGCTGACGAATGAAATACGCTGATTTGATTAAACTTCCGTTCAGCAAGCAGAACCCCATCACGGTACAGGTGCTGGGAGTCTGCTCATGTCTGGCGGTGACGGCACAGCTGAAGCCCGCCGTGGTGATGGCGTTGTCGGTGACAGTGGTAGTTGCGCTGGCAAATTTGATTATCTCATTGCTGAGAAAGACAATACCGCCCCGTATCCGCATCATCGTGCAGCTGGTTGTGGTGTCGGTGCTGGTGGTGCTGGTGGACCAGGTGCTGAAGGCATATATGTACGACGTGAGCAAGCAACTGTCGGTATTCGTCGGTCTGATTATCACCAACTGCATTGTCATGGGCCGACTTGAGGCTTTTGCTATGAGCCATCCGCCATTGCCGTCGCTCCTGGACGGCATCGGCAACGGGTTGGGCTATAGTGTGGTGCTGGTGACGCTGGGCTTTGTGCGCGAGCTGTTGGGCAGCGGCACCCTCTGGGGCTATCCCGTGATGGAAAGGCTGGGCTTTTACAATATCGGCTATGAGAACAACGGTTTGATGATTCTGCCCCCGATGGCATTGATTCTCGTGGGCATCATCATCTGGATACACCGAACCCGTAATAAAGACTTATGTGAATGAAAGGATTGCTTGATTGTCTGATTGTTTGATTGTTTGAGTAATTTGACCGCGTCAGCACTCAAGCATTTACACAATCAAGCATTCAAGCAATAATTCAAGCATTCAAGCATTGGTTCAGCACGTTAACACATATAAATAATATCGAATGGACTATATAAATATATTCATCAGGTCGGTCTTTGTCGACAATATGATATTCGCCTTTTTCTTGGGTATGTGCTCTTATCTGGCGGTATCGAAGACGGTGAAGACCTCTGCCGGCTTGGGTATAGCGGTCACTTTTGTGCTGCTTATCACCGTGCCGGTCAACTTCTTACTCAACAAATACTTGCTGTCTCCCGGTGCGTTGGCATGGCTCAGCCCCCGGCTGGCAGAGGTGGACTTGTCATTCCTCAGCCTCATCATGTTCATCGCCGTCATCGCCGCCATCGTCCAAATAGTGGAGATGGTGATTGAGAAGTTCAGTCCCGCACTCTACAATTCGTTGGGTATCTTCCTGCCGCTGATAGCGGTAAACTGCGCTGTGCTGAGCGGCTCGCTGTTTATGCAGGAGCGCGGCTATGCCAACATAGGCGAGGCCACTTGCTTTGCCTTGGGCAGCGGCGTGGGCTGGTTTCTGGCCATTGTCGCCATTGCCGCCATTCGCGAGAAGCTGCGCTACAGCACCATACCGCCTGCCCTGCGAGGGGTGGGCATCACCTTTATCATCACCGGCCTGATGGGGCTGGCATTTATGTCGTTTATGGGAATCAAGCTATGACAACTACTACACTACTTGCCGCACTTTTGGTCATGCTCACCGTCATCATCCTGTTGGTGGCCGTGTTGCTGCTGCTTCGTAACCGTCTGCTGCCTACGGGCAACGTTACTATTGATATTAATGGCGACCGCCAGATGCAGGTGCCTACGGGCAACTCGCTCATCTCCACGCTGGCCGAGCAGAAAATCTACCTTCCTTCCGCCTGCGGCGGGAAGGGGTCGTGTGGGCAGTGCAAATGCCGTGTCTTGGAAGGCGGCGGCTCCATCCTCCCTACCGAAATGGGCTTCTTCAGCCGCAAACAGCAGCAGGAAGGCTGGCGCTTGGGCTGTCAAGTGAAGGTGAAAGAGAACATGCGCATCGCGCTGCCTCCATCCATCCTGAGCATCAAGAAATACGAATGCACCGTGGTGTCCAACCGCAATGTAGCCACCTTCATCAAAGAATTCAAAGTGCAGCTGCCCCCCGGCGAACACATGGATTTCACCCCTGGCTCATACGCGCAGATTGAGATTCCGAAATTTGACATCAGCTATAACGACTACGACCGGTCGCTTATCACCGACGAGTACCTGCCCGCATGGGAGAAATTTGGCATGTTCGGTCTACGATGTGTGAACACCGAGCCCACCACCCGAGCCTACTCGATGGCCAACTACCCCGCCGAGGGCGATGTCTTCATGCTCACCGTGCGCATTGCCACGCCGCCGTTCAAGCCAGACCGCTCAGGCTTCATGGATGTCAATCCGGGTATTGCCTCCAGCTATATCTTCTCCCTCAAGCCGGGCGACAAGGTGGTCATGTCGGGTCCTTACGGCGAGTTCCACGTCAAGGAGCACCCGTCCGACAAGGGCGACAAACCAGAGATGATATGGGTAGGCGGTGGTGCCGGCATGGCGCCGCTCCGTGCACAAATCATGCACATGACCCGCACCCTGCACACTACCGACCGTACGATGCACTACTTCTATGGAGCACGTGCTTTGAACGAAGTCTTCTATCTCAATGATTTCCATCAGCTGGAGAAAGAGTTCCCCAACTTCCACTTCCATCTGGCCCTTGACCGTCCCGACCCCACAGCCGATGCCGCGGGTGTGCCTTACACCGCCGGCTTTGTGCATGATGTCATGTACGAGACCTACCTCAAAGACCATCCCACCCCCGAGGATATAGAGTACTATATGTGTGGTCCAGGTCCCATGAGTGCTGCCGTGGTCAATATGCTCGACAGCCTAGGCGTTCCGTCAGAGAACATTCTGTACGACGACTTCGGCGGCTCTACTCCCAAAGGGAGATGATGTTCACTGTCGCTTTATCAACAGTTTCTGCATGGTCGTGTGGCTGGGGGTGGTGAAGGTGACGAAGTAGACCCCTTGTGGCAGGTTGGCTATGGGCAGTTCGACCATCCTTGTTTGTGGCTCTACGACCTTCTGTTGCACCTCCTGACCGAGGGCGTTGACCACCGTCAGTGTGCCTCCCGCCAGCTCGGCATCGTGCAGCGCACAGCTCACGCTGCCCCATGCCGGATTGGGCATGAGGCTGAAACCAGCGTCCCCTTCGGGCACCGCCTCTATGGCCTCACGGCTGACGAAAATTGCCGTGAGCGTCGTGTCTTGTGTGACGACCACGTGGCGTGGGTTTGCCGTGTCGCCGTCGGCCCACTGGAGGAATCCCCAGAGCGTCCACGGCAAGGCGGTCAGTGTGGCCGTGTCGCCCTCGTAGTATTCGCCTCCGCCTTCCACACGGCCGCGGCCGGCGTTGTTGGCTTCAGCCCTCACTTGGAACCTGTCGAAGGGTGCGAATTGGGCGACAATCACGGTGTCTTGAGTGATGATCAACTCCCTTGGGTTGTCCCTCACCGAGTCATCCCAGCCGAGGAACTTGTAGTAGGGATAGGGTGTGGCGGACAGCACTATGGTGTCCTCTTCAAGATACACGCCGCTCCCCGTCACAGTACCCATACACTCATCGTTGCTCCTCACATCAGCATACACCTGCCCCCGCTCCACAAAGTGGGCGGTGAACAGCGTGTCCTGCGTCAGCAGTATCTCGCGGGGATTGTCGCGATTGCCGTCGCCCCAGTGGACAAAACGGTAGCCTCCATAGGCGGTGGCAGTGATGGTGCGCCGCGACATGTTGGTAAAGGTGCCCGAACCCGATGCCTCCCCCCTCAGACTGTCGCTTGTGGCCACCTGTAGGTGGAAGGTGTCCACTGTAGGGATGACTCCGCCAAAGGAAACATTGGAACTAGGGTAAAGATTCCAACCAGATCCTGGAGAGTAATACCATAATGTATCACCCTTGCACCCCCGGGGAATAGCTTGTACAATCTTACGACACATTATTGGTTTGTATTTAAACACGCCTGTTGTAATATGGACATTACTGTTCTGCGTGACACCCATATAGAAGGTAGAATCCACCATTACAGGATGCTTGAAACGGACTTCATAGGCAAAACAGGTCGCACCGGTGTCACGCGGATCTACCCACGTATCAACACAGTCTGGTAGAAACAGTATCTTGGGCGACGCAGTGTCCCACCGCACCGAGTCCAACAGCACCATCGTCTGGAGGCGGGAGTTGTATTGGTACAACATCACATATTCAGGTTTCCCCGTTTCAAAATACCATCTATCAATGCTGTTTGTCCATATACGAGACACCATTACAATGCCCCCAGTAACCAGCATTGGTTGGGGTGTATAGGAAGAAATGACAGTTATACTTGCAGAATCGTAATAATTAAGGTTAAAATTAATAAATTCTGTCAAGCGATGACTGTTGTCGCAGGTATCATACCACCTATGGTAGTATCCGTTGGAGCCCGGTTGTAGATAGTGTCGTAGGTCTGGGCAGCAGACATCAGCACAACGGTGCACAATATAATGAATATAAGATTCTTCTTCATAGCTTTACTGATTTATTGTTCAACTTCATCGGAATCAGGTTCTGCAGAGGGGTATTCCCTTTTGGGTTTCTTAGTGCATTTGTTTGTCACAGGATGCTTTGTCGCCACTGGAAAGATTTGCAGCCAATTCCTTGTGTCACCACCCATATTTGACAATCCCCAATCAACCACATCATGCGACACTGTAAAAGTTTCATAGTTATTTATATGATAAGTTTCCTTACAAGCCACGTCGGTGTCACTACCTTGTATGGAAGACCTTTTTTGCGTGGTCAGCAACAGTTTGCCGTTGGATGTCTTCCCCCCTATGGAGAAGGTGTATCCGTCCAAGAACACATCAAGGGAATTTATCCACGACTCAGTCTTCAGCCTCACGCTGTGGTCATAACTGGGATCCCCTATATGCAGGTAACTGGGGGTGTTACCTATTATATAACCCCAGTCAATAAGTTCGACGTAGGGACCATTGGGTGAAGACCGGCTATTGTCGAGATTGTATGCCAGAGCAAGGCAGTTCATCCTGTAGTTCCCAATGTAGCACACATCCTTAATCCTATATCCACCTGAACCATACCCAGCATACTCCCACACCATACCGCCCAGCTCAAACGCCACATTCACATTCATGTCCATATCAATATGCTGGATAAAGGTCTTGCAAATGTTTTCTTCGTAGGGGCTGTTTAGGCTGCGTTTGCACGTATATACGAAGCAGAAGTCCTTACTGTGCCATACCCAGCCGTTTAGTGGGGACCAGTTTTTCTGATTCTTTAACCGGCTCAGGTGGGCATACTCGTCGTAGTCCAGTTGGTATTGTGGACGCTCGCCCTGGTGGGAGTAGAGGTGCAGATGGGAGCGGTAGTTGTCGTCGCCACTGTAATAATCCTTGTATCGGATGCCTATGGTGTAGGTGGGCAGGTAGGCGTTCTCCCCAACCGTAGTACCTTGGAATATCCGTGAGGAGAACAGCACCCTGCTGTCATTGGCTGTGACGTCGGTGAACACCTCGTAGGCCATGGACGGCTCCCACACGGTATAGTTGATGGCGGTTGAAACAAGGTCGAGGCCGGACGTTACCTCCACCATGCACGAACGGTTCATATTGCCATATTGGCGGCCTATGATGTATGCCTTGGCATCAAAAATGGAAAAATCCGGGTCTATCCCTACCTCTAAGTCAATGTAGGGGTCTACGTTGGGGCAACCCTGTGGATAATATTGCCCATATTTATACCCATACACAGATAGGCCGTTGTCCACCCAGAACTTGTCGAGAGTGGCAGTCTTGGGGATTTCGACAATCTGGGTCATGGGATGCCAGTTGGTAAGTGGCACTGGTACTATGGAGCCCTGGTCTGGACCTGGTGCTATTGGAACCACCATCGCGTCAGAGTCCTTTATGAACCTCATGTCAAATCTGCCAAAAAAACCAACGCGAATCACTTCGTCGTTAGGTATTTCAGGCTGTGGGCTGCTAGGCAGAAGAACGTAATGGCGGAATGTCTCTTTCATACCACACAAGAAGCAGATGCTGTCGGATATACGCATGTCGCGCACATAGTAGTACACATTGTCTATTTACGCATTGTTGAAAGAGTAAGTCGTGTCAATGTAGGACGGCAGCATGTCGAAAGTGAAGTAATTGCCATGATTCATGCAGCGCATGACGATACGGTGTCGTGATGGCTTGCCGTTTAGAAGAGTGTCGCGGACACATGACACTATGATACTGTGCCCCAAAGTGCGTGTAATCACAGTGTCGCATGGGAAGTCGTCATAATTATCCTCAGTACTGGCAACAGCAGTCTGCCATTGGTCAGGGGAATTAATGGTTTGACAGAAACCATCGGCATGGCCCAACAGGACAAACATGATGTACAAAGCTGATAGTGAAAAGTTTCTCTTAATCATAGGCGCTATATTTATTGGTGAATGATGTTACAAAGATAGCATTTTTTTTTGACTCATCATATACTCATCGTTTTTTTAACAAAAAGGCTCTAGTTTGATAAAAGACTGATTTTTTAACAGCATCGAAGATGCTGAATTTCAATAACCCCACACAAGGAACGCAGTGTGGGGTCAACGAAAACCCTACTACTCAGCGTCCCGGAGGGACGCGACAATGGGAA
>JAFRXG010000021.1:0-12300 GCA_017441565.1 Bacteroidales bacterium
CTGTGCTGCATACGGAGATACCACAACTGAAAGAACAAATTGAACTATACATAAATACAATTGATTGGGAGGCATGGGAATCCCAATCCTAACTATATTCAAAAATAGTATAAATATGAAGAGATTAAGTAAATTAATGATGGTCTGTTTTATGGCTGCCGTAATGGTGATGTCCGTAGGCTGCCATAAAGATTCTATTACTCCTATTATCCCTGATTCTCCTATTCTCCCTGATGGAGTGTTGCCTGGCACATTCTCGGTGAGTGCAACGCAGCAAGTGCATTTCTCGCAGGGCAACCTGCAGTACCAAGCAAGCACCAATACTTGGCGGTTTGCCGAACACCAGTATGACTATGTAGGTACACAAACAGCCGATGATTATGGTTATTACGGAGGTAATGTCAGCGGAAGTGATAACCGCAATATCAGCTCCACCTATAGTGGTTGGATAGACCTCTTTGGTTGGGGCACGGGTAGCAATCCAACCCTATCCTCATCATACTCAGAGGGCTATGGCACCTTCGTGGACTGGGGCAGCAACCCCATCAGCAACGGAGGAAATACCGCCAACCGATGGCGTACTCTCACCCAAGCCGAATGGGATTACCTGCTATATTACCGCACCGATGCCTCATCCAAATATGGCACTGGCAACATTAACGGTGTGGGCGGGCTGATTATACTTCCCGATAGTTGGACACTGCCTTCGGAGTGTTCGTTCAATTCAGAATTCACCACTTATAATCCTTACGACTATCCTGACTGGACACACAACAGCTACACTCTCGCACAGTGGGCGCAGATGGAGGCAGCTGGTGCAGTATTTCTGCCTGCGGCGGGCTTCCGCTTAGGCACGAATGTCTACTACGTGGGCGAATACGGCGGCTATTGGTCGTCCACGCCCAACAATGAGATCAACACGTTCAACAATGAGGTCTACGCGTTCAACATGTACTTCGACAGCGACCTTCTTGACGCGCCGTACTACGGCAGTCGCGACTACGGGTTCTCAGTACGCCCCGTTCTGGATGAAGAGTGATTCAGTGGCTCATTTGATAGCGAAGAGGAAAAAAGTCCCTGTAACAAGTGAAGAAAATCCACGCGGTGAGATACCCGTATAACAACTTTTTGTATTGAAAAGTGAGTATATCAAAAATAAAGTGTATATTTGCAGTCGGATTAAGATAAAAAGAAAATGGACACATTGTTTGATACTGAGAAAGATGTAGGTTCGAAAGCTGTTTCGGAACCAGCGTTGGACATGGCTTTTGCGAGATGGAAAGAACGTGCCGATGCATACCAATACAGTCCCGATACTAAACACCAATACTCCACTCTTGAGGAATTTGGTGAAAAACTGCTTGCTGCTATTCGAACTCAGTTATGACTGAAAGACAAGTGATAGTATCGGATGATGCGCAAGAGGACATCTTGGATGTGGCTCAATACATCATTGCCGTATCACGACCTGACCATGCTGAGAAATATGCACGCGAAGTTCTTGCTGAACTTGCAACATTGAACTATATGGCAGTTGTGCTTCCGATTCCGATATATGGTTATGTGAAGAAATTTCATCCCGAAGCAAAAATGATGAAATTGCATGGCAAGCCGTTATGTGCAATATTTCATATAGAAGGAGATTTTGTAATTATAGATAGAATTATTCACTCATCAATGATAACCTACTAAAATTTAGAAACAAGAATAGTAAAAGACAAGAAAATTTGTAAGACATATTAACTGAGCTTGACGCTCTTGTTCTCTCATGGCAATAGTCTGGTAAACTTTAAGTGGTGAGAATAAGAATGCGTAAAGTTCACGCCAAGGGGCGTGGATTTTCGTACACTTATTTACCACAGGGTTATTACCAGACGCCCGCCATGAAAATAAGCAGTTCAAACGAAAGGAAACGCCTTTCTTTATGCCCCTTATTTTTGAGAATATCGGCTTCCAGCTCAGGCAGGGAAGCCGAAAACTGTTTTATAGAGTAGGCACTGAATAAGGGCTTTTGTTATGAATCGAGAACGCAAGGAGGTTTACAGCCCTCCGAGAATCAAAACTGTAAATTTCGTCGTGGAGATGGGACTAGGTCTGTCCACTATCCGATTTGAACCACTGCTGTGGGACGATGACACGCCGAGCAGCCATTCCAGTTTCTTTGAACGTGACAACTGGAACGATCAGAGTGGTAATTCTACCACCTCATTTGAAATGGAGCGGTGGTAACTGGATTAATTTATAAGGTAAAATGTAAAAACAAGTTAGACATTATTATGAAGAAATTTAATGCAATAATGATGGTTGGCATTATGACTGCCATAATGATGGCAGTAAGCTGCAAACGTGAGTATGGTACAGTTACTTTGGGTGTCAATATTGACATCGGCAGGGACTCCAAGGTGTATATTGACGACTTGACCCCTTGTTGGCACAATAATGACCAGATACGGGTGAACGACCAAACTTGCATTACCAGTGCAGCATTGGGGTCATCGGCACAAATAACCGACGTGGTAGAGAGCAACTCCTACCGCGCCATCTACCCTGCCGACATTGTAGGAAATGTTGACATATCAAGCAGTAACACAATTCCCGTAACCCTACCACACGAGCAATTGTATGAGGAAGATGGACGTGGGGAGCAAAAGGTAAAGGTGCCAATGGGGGCATTTTCCTTGAATGAGTCTCTGACTTTTCACAACCTCTGTTCTCTGATAAAGGTAGTTGTAAGTAACCAGATGGATGATGACTTCATCCTTGACCGCATTACAGTGACAGCTAATAGTTCATATCTCAGTGGTCAAGGAGATGCTACCGTATCAGGAACATCAAGTGACTGGATTTCAATGATATCTTCATCGTCAAATCACGATGTCTCGTTGGTTTTCCCAGCAGCAAACAGACCCACAATTGGTCGAGGAGACAGAGATACCTATGTCTATTACATCGTCGCACCAGAGTTTGCGGAGGATGATGTTACCATTACACTTTATTCGCAAGGAGAATGTGCAATATTTGAGAAGCGGGCAACGCTCCAGCACAATAGAATGGCTCAAGTGAGTTTGACGGTAGAACAGTTCCAACCCCAGGCTGGGGTGTTGTCCGGAGCATTCTCAGTGAGTGCCACACAACAGGTACACTTCTCGCAGGGTAACCTACAATATCAAGCTAGCACTAATGTATGGCGTTTTGCAGAACATCAGTGGGACTATGTAGGAACACGTTCTGCTAGTGCTAACTACAATGGGGGAACGGTTTCAGGAAGTGACAATTCCAATATCAGTTCCACATACAGCGGGTGGATTGACCTCTTCTGCTGGGGTGCCAGTGGATGGGACAATGGTGCTATTTGTTATCAGCCGTGGTCAGCTAGTAGCAACGATGACGATTATTATTCTGGATGGAGCTTGACGGGTGCTTATGCTGAGGCAGACTGGGCATGGCACAACGCCATCAGTAATGGCGGTGGAGTCCCCTATCTATGGCGGACGTTGACCGCAAGTGAATGGTTTTATCTTCTTTATGAACGCACTAATGCTACCGCTAAACTTGGATCGGGTAACATCAATGGAGTCGGTGGATTAATTATTTTGCCAGACGATTGGACACAGCCATCGAGTTGCTCGTTCACATCTGGTTTCGAATCAGAATATTCGGGTTGGACACACAACAGCTATTCTAGAGTCCAATGGGAGCAGATGGAAGCTAATGGTGCGCTGTTCCTACCTGCGGCGGGCTATCGCTATGGTACAAGTGTTGAGAATTTGGGTTATATGAGTTGGGGTTACTATTGGACATCCGAGTACGTTAGAAATCCTGCGGTATACATGTGTTTCGGTAGCTATGATATACATTATTATTATTGGTGGGCACGTAGTATTGCATGTTCGGTGCGTCCTGTCCGAGTAAACAATTAGGAGTTTACCATTGGAGGTGTGATGGCTTGCATTTTTTCATGAAGTATCTGCTGAGCTTAGGAGTTTTGTCAGGGTGGATGCTCTTGAAGTAACGGATTTGACATTTGGCAAGTCGCCCCAACCTGTACGGGCGAGACTAAGGGTGGCTATTGGAAGCATCACCACATCGAATGAACTGAAACTATGGTAACATTTGAGATTAAATGGTAAAAAGTAGAAACTAAATAATATAGATATGGCTAAGAAAATACATATTACGATGATAGTTGGCTATATGGCTGGTATAGTTATGTTGGCTAGCTGCATGAGAGAGTACGGGACCGTAACTCTGGGTGTCAATATTGACAATAGCAAGGACACCAAGGTATATGTTGAAGATAGGATCCCCTGCTGGCACAACAACGACTTGATTCGGGTCAACAACCAGACCTGTACCACCAGTGCGGCACTTGGCTCGTCAGCACAGATAACCGACGTGGTGGAGAGCAACCACTATCGCGCCATCTACCCTGCCGACATAGTGGGAAACGTAAACATATCGAACAGCAGTAGTATTGCCGTTAATTTGCCTCGCGAGCAGCAGTACGAGGTGGACAGCCATGGTGATCAGAAAGTGAAAGTGCCGATGGGAGCTTACTCATCCAACGAATCGTTGACCTTTCACAATCTGTGTTCACTGATAAAGGTGGTTGTCAGCAATCGGATGTTTGATAGCTTTATCCTTGAACGAATCACTGTGACGGCAAATAGTGCCTATCTTAGTGGTCAAGGTATTGCTAGCGTGACAGGCAATTTAAATGATGTAATATCACTGACATCCTCATCGTCAAATCACGATGTCTCGTTGGTGTTTCCGGCAGCAAACAGACCCATAATCGGTCGTGGCGACAGGGATACTTATATTTATTATATTGTTGTTCCTGAGTTTGTAGAGGATGAGGTAACAATTACGCTCTATTCGCAAGGAGAATGTGCTTCATTTGAAAAACGGGAATCACTCCAGCATAATGGAATGGCTCAAGTAAGCCTGACGGTAGAGCGGTGGGACGGAGATGTAGAAGGGGAGCTGCAAGGTCTGTTTTCGGTAAGTGCAACGAAGCAGGTGCGTTTCTCGCAAGGTAACTTACAATATCAAGCCAACACCAATACATGGCGTTTTGCTGAACGCCAATGGGATTATGTAGGAACACAAACAGCTGATCTTGGTGGACATTTTGGAGGAACTGTCAGTGGAAGCGACAATTGTAATGTCAGTTCCACGTATAGTGGCTGGATAGACCTTTTCGGATGGGGTACTAGTAGTTGGAGTAGTAATGCTGTTTGTTATCAACCTTGGTCTACTAGTACAACATATAGCGACTATTACCCTAACGGGTATTCTCCTAGTGGATTGACAGGTACTTATGTCGAAGCAGACTGGGCGTGGCACAATGCCATTAGCAATGGGGGAAACGCTACTCACCTATGGAGGACGCTAACCACAGATGAGTGGGGGTATCTTCTCGTCACCCGCCCCAATGCCAGAGTCAAACGCGGTACGGGAAATATCGAAGGTGTGAATGGGCTGATACTCCTGCCAGATAGTTGGACATTGCCTTCAGGTTGTTCGTTTAGAGCTGGAAGTTACACCTGGACAGACAACAGCTACTCTATGTTCCAGTGGGCGCAAATGGAAGCCAATGGTGCGGTGTTCCTGCCCGCTGCGGGTTTTCGATGGGGTACAGGAGTTCATGATGTAGGCTACAGTGGCTGTTATTGGTCGTCTACATCCTCAGCTTATGGTAATAGTTGCTACGCGTATGCCGTAGACTTTTATAGCGGAACTGTGTATTCTAGCAACAATTGCTATCTTGAGAATGGGAACTCTGTACGTCCTGTCAGGGAAAATGATTGGTAACAATATCTAGATGCGGGCATTTTGCTGTCTGCAAATATAGTGAAACAAGTCCCTGCCGCGAGTGAGTAAGGACTTGTTTCACTAAATTCAAGGTATATATTCCTCAAATTCTGCCAAATTACAGGAATGCATTCCTTGAATTTGGCAATATTTCGGGAATTGACACTTCTTATTGTTGCGTGGCGAAGTAGGCGGTGATGGCTTTGGCTTTGGTGGGGCCTACTACTTTGGCCAGGTCGGCTTCGGTTTATTTAGCAATGCAAAGATATGAATTTTTTGGAATATAATCCAAAAAATATATATGATTTTTGGATTACAATCTAGAAAATAGACCAAGTAGAGGTGTTGGGGTGTGCCAAATAGTAGGATTAGACTTGCTGCGTGGCGAAGTAGGCGGTGATGGCTTTGGCTTTGGCGGGGCCGACTACCTTGGCTAGGTCGGTTTCGGTTTGGAGGCGCACCTCTTTGACGCTGCCGAATTTCAGGAGCAGGTCGCGGGCGGTCTTGTCGCCGATGCCTGGGATGTCGGTGAGGGCGGTGCGGAAGGTGCCTTTGCTGCGTTTGTCTTTGTGGAAGGTGATGGCAAAGCGGTGGACTTCGTTCTGTATCTGTTCCAAGAGGTGGAAGAGGGGGTCGGTGGGTTTGAGTCCTACCACCTTGGGCGGGAAGCCGTAGAGGAGTTCGGAGGTGTGGTGACGGTCGTCTTTGGCAAGACCGGCAATGGGGATTTCGAGGTGTAGCTGGTCTTGGATGACCTGTCGTGCCACTTCCATCTGACCCGCACCGCCATCGACAACCAGCAGTTGGGGCAGGGGCTGCCCTTCGTCGGAGAGGCGTTTGTAACGTCTAAAAATCACTTCGGACATGGAGGCATAGTCGTCAGGCCCTTCAACAGTCTTGATGTTGAATTTGCGGTATTCCTTGCGGTTGGGTTTGCCATTGGTGAAGCGTACCATGGCGGCCACGGGGTAGGCACCTTGTATGTTGGAGTTGTCGAAGCACTCGATATTGACAGGCAGCATGGGCAGAGCCAGTGCCTTCTGTATGCGTTCGAGCAGGTGCTGGTGCTTACGGTGCAGCTCGCCCTCGTCGGGGTTGACCAAGGCGCGCTGGTGGCGGCATTGCAGTTGGTAGGCCTTGACGTTGCGCATGGAGAGCTCGAGCAGTTGCAGGCGGTCGCCACGGGTGGGGATGGTCTGCTTGAGATATTCCTCGGGCAGGTCGGCGACGTGGATGGGCAGCACCACCTCGCGGGCGGTGCTTTCGGTGCGCTCGTGCAGGGCGGGGATGGCGGTGGAGAGTATTTCCTCGTCGGTCTCGTCCAGCTGTTTCTTCACCTCGTGAGAGAAACTGTAGATGATGCTGCCATTTTTGATGCGCATCATATTGACGTAGGCGTATTTTTCGTCGGATACGATGCCGAACACGTCCACGTCTTTCACATTGGTGTTGACCACGGTGGAGCGGCTTTGGTATTCCTCCAGCCTTCTAATGCGGCGCTTCATTATTTCCGCTTCTTCGAAACGTAGCTGGTCGGCAAGTGCGAGCATCTCGTTTTTCATTTCCTCTACGATGTCGGAGAAGTTGCCTTTGAGGATGTTTCGGATGTTGTTGATGTCGGCCATGTACTCCTCGTGGCTTTGCAGTCCGGCGCAGGGTGCCTTGCACAGGCCTATCTGGTGCTTGATGCAGGGGCGTTTCTGCATGGTGTTGCACTTGCGGTAGGAGAAGAGCTGGTCGATGATGTCCTGCAGTTCGCGTAGGATGCGTTGGTTGGGGTAGGGACCGAAGTATTGTCCTTTCAGTTGGCGGTTGCGGGTGAAGAGAAGCCGAGGGTACTCCTCGTCGGTGATGCAGAGGTAGGGGTAGGACTTGTCGTCCTTGAGCATGCTGTTGTAGCGAGGCTGGTAGCGTTTGATGAGGTTGTTCTCTAGCAGCAGGGCGTCCACCTCTGTAGCCACTACGGTGACGCGGATGTCGTAGATGTGGCGGACGGGCATCTTGATTTTGGCACTCTTGTCCTCATAGTGCGAGAAGTAAGAGCTGACGCGCCGTTGGAGGTTACGGGCCTTTCCGACATAGATGACGGTTCCTGCCTCGTCGAGGTGCTGATACACCCCCGGGTTTTCGGGAATGGTCTTCAGCCGCATGGCGATGCGGTCGATGTTTTTGTTTATAGAGGCATCGATCATTCAGGGTATTCCAGTTTGGCCTTCTCTACTTTGAGGTTGAGGCTGCGGATGCCCTTGATTTCATATTTGTTGGTGCGCTGGCTCAGTGAGATGGAATGGGTGCTAGCGGTGCTGAAGAAGAAGTATTGTCGGATGGGCTGAGTGACGATGATGTTGCCGTGCTCGTCGAACGACCCCAGCCAATGCCCCTCGTGGTTGCGCAGCAGGATGGTGCTGAAAAGTGTGCGTTTCTCATGTTCGGGACTTTCGATTTCCATCATGATGGGGAGACCTGACTCATGAAAGCGGGCGGTGTCGATGGTTAGGGTGAGAAGGAAGTTGTAGCAGTCGTCGGGGCTGCCGGGGGTGACAGAGAACTGCTCGGGTTGGAACCGCAGCCAGGTGTCGTTAGCAAAAGTGCGGTCTTCGTCAAGTATTACCTTTTTCCCGCATGAACAAAGCGAGGCGAGGACAATGAGGGACAGGAGTATGTAGCGTATCTTCATGGTTGAATGATTATGAGCGATGGTTGTTGATGAGGTGTTGAAGTATTTGGATGGCGTTGGTGGCGGCTCCTTTGCGCAGGTTGTCGGATACAATCCACAGATTAAGTGCGTTGGGCAAGGTGTTGTCGCGGCGTATGCGTCCCACAAACACCTCGTCGCGGTGGTGTGCCATCACAGGGGTGGGGTAGAGGTTTCTTTCTGGGTCATCACAGACGATGACACCCGGTGTGTCGGCAAGAGTTTGTCGAACCTCTGCCAGGTCGTAAGGATTATGGAACTCGATATTGACGGCTTCGCTATGTCCGCCCACGACAGGCACACGTACCACGGTGGCGCTCACTAGGATGGAGGGGTCGGACAATATTTTACGTGTCTCGTCTACCAGTTTTTGCTCCTCGGTGGTGTAGCCGTCGGGCTGGAAGTCGCCCCCATGGGGGAATAGGTTGCGATAAATCTGGTTGGGGTAGGCGGGTTGGTATTGTTCGCCCAATTCCTTTTCCATGGTAGTCCGCAGCTGAGCACTGGGGGTGTGGTGCTGATAGGCATAGTTCTCTTCGGTCTCTAGCTGGCGCACGGCCTTGATGCCTGTGCCGGTGATGCTTTGGTAGGTGGAGATGACCATGCGTCTGATTTTGTAGCGCCAGTGCAGTCGCGACACTGCCAGCACCATCTGTATGGTGGAGCAGTTGGGGTTGGCAATGATGCGGTGGTTTGCTTTCACGCTGTCCATATTGATTTCCGGCACCACCAAGGGCACTTCGTCGTAGAGCCTCCAGCAGGAAGAGTTGTCCACCACGGTGCAGCCCACTTCGGCAAATTTCGGCGCATAGAGGCGTGAGGTGGAAGCCCCTGCTGAGAAGATGGCGTATTGGGGATGTTGGGCTATGGCATCCTCCACACTTGTCACCCTCAGTTTGCGTCCGGCAAAGCCAATCTCTTTGCCGATGGACTTGGGGGAGGCGGCGGCAATGATTTCATAGTCGGCAAAGCCTCTTTCGGCCAGCACCTGGAGCATGATGCTCCCCACCAGTCCGGTGGCTCCTACCACTGCAATCTTCATGTCGTAGTACTTTTTATTATCGGGTTCTGTTTTCTTGTTATCGTAATATGGTGACCGTGCCTTTCAGCTCTTGAGTGACTTCGGGGTTGAGGGAATTGCGGAAGCGGACGATGTAGACGTAAGTGCCCTGCGGGCAGATCTGACCATTCATGTCGTTGCCGTCCCAGTAACCGTCATCTCCTTGGAAATAGCAAACTTGTTCACCACGCCTGTTGTAAATCCACACTTGTATCTCGTTGATGTTGCCCTGTATTATTGGAGCCCAGCGGTTGTTCTGGTCGTGATAGGGGGTGAAGACGTTGGGTATGTAGTTGGTGATTTTGTGGAGGGGGATGGCGACGGAGGCGGTGTCGTCGCAGCCGTAGTTGTTGTGTACGGCCAGCTGCACGTCCATGGTGTCGTATCCGTCGAGCGGGAAGATGATGGAGGTCTCGGACATGGTGCTGGTCTGTCCTTCGGGAAGCAGCCACAGGCGGGAGTCGTGTCCGTAGCTACGGTCTATCAACTGGATTGTCAAGTTGTCGATGGTGGCCACTTTTGGAGAATAGTCTATGATGGCCTTCATGGGGACGATGTGGAAGTTGAGTGTTACAATGCTGTCGCAGCCCCATTCGTTTTCGAGTACCACTGTGTCTTGGCTGCGGGTGGCATCGTTGTCTTCCGAATAGGTTCGGCCGTTAATCCATGTGTAGGCCTTGCAGTCAGTCACATAGTCGGTCGTATAACTGTGGTCGGAGACGATGAGGTGCAGGTGGTGGGTGCTGTCGCTTCCGTGCGAGGAGTAGTAGTGCTTTGATGTGTCGAAGGTCTGCTGGGGGGTGGCGAAATGCATCCCGTGCCAGTCGTAGCTCTCGCCCCGGCAGATGCCCACGGTGTCGTAGTAGTTGTAGTTGGGGTATGTGAGAATGCGGATGCTGTCGAAATCACCACAGCCGTTAGAAAAAGTAGCAATACAATGGATATAGCTTGTGTCTACATCGTTGGGAATCATCATATCCCTGTCATTGTTGAAGACGACGTTGGTGAAATGGTTGGTGAGAGAGGATGTGGGCATAAGGGTTTGTTGGCCATTGATGACTTTTTTTGCTAGCCACCCGCAGGAGTCGAGGACCTGCCCGGAGGGGTAATGCATATAGATGGTGGTGCGGTCGCCTTCGGCGAGGATGGAGTCGTCGGTTACCAGTTGAATAGAGCTGGCGGTGTCCATGCCCACGGTGATGGTGTCGCGCATACTAAGGTTGTCAATGCCGTACAAATGGCCGTTGGCACCCCTATAGCGGCACTGCACCACGTAACGGGTTGTGCGGTTGGGGGTGACGCGCACCATGGTGTGCTCGTTGTTGAGGTAATAGCCGTTGGTGTCGCCAGGGTTGTTGGTGAGCTGTACCGAGTCGATAATGTTGCCTTGGCTGTCTTCAAAGAGGCGCCACCAGAAAATGTTCTTAACGGTTGTCCCCTGTGGGGTGAATCGCCAGGCCTCATAACTTGTTGTGCCAATCCATCCGCCGGCTTGGTTGCCACGGTCGGGGGCCACAAATGCGCCTGGCGAGTTGGGCTCGATGTAGTAGGTGGGGTCTGTGCTGTATCCCAGTTGGTGGTAGTGCGACACTTGGTCTGTCCCTGTGGCGTTTTGAATTCCTATCAAGCCTTTGCCGCTGTTGGTGGAGGAACAGCAGCTGCGCTGCTTGATGTGCACTTCTATGATATTGGTGCCCTCGTAGCAGACAATTTGATAGGTGCAGCGGTTGTTGCTGTTGCTGGAGTAGGGGAAGAGCGGCACTTCATTCACACTCGCGCAGAGGTAGCGGCAAGGGTAGGTGCCACCCACGCTGCGGAACATGCCCTGACCTGTCGTCAGGCCTCGCGGGTCAATATCTTCATATACCCCATAAATAGAGTTGAGAGAAGGAAACGAAGTGGAGGGGATGGGCACATTATAGCTGTATGCGCAGTACTGTCCGATATAGGAGCTGTTGAACGACACGATGCCGTTCGACCCCACCACTGCCTGAGTGTAGGGATAGCCGAAGTACATGAAGGTGAACGGGAACTGTATGGCACTGCCCTCCCACACGTCATCGCTGGAGATGTTTAGCAGATTGCCCGCATGGAATGTCGTGTCCACCGGATTATAAGGGATTTCTTCAACGGAATAGGTGCCGTTGAACTTCTCGGCGGTGATGAAATAGGTGGCGTTCAAGATGAGGCTGGTGTTCTTGCAGCTCACCATGGTGTCCCAGTTGTGCGAGCGGCAATAGGCGGAAGGAATATGGTCATACTTCTCGTCAATGGTGATTTCCGGACATTGTGCCATCAGATTGAATGGCAGTAAATAAGTGGCTTCTATCAATAGTAGCAAGGATATTTTTCTCAAAGGGGTAAAGGATAGGCTCATAAGTGTGTTTTTATCAAAATTTTTTCCATAACGCAGAAACGTGTATAATATTGTGTTGGTGGGCAATATTTTTTTTGTGGGTCCTATTCGGCAAAGCAAGTGGAACTTGCTCTGCTCTCGACTTCCGCAACGTTTCTTCGAGACGTCGCTGCATCTCGGCAAAGCAAGCAAGCTTGCACTGCTCTCGACTTCCGCTGGCGTTATTGAGAGTCGCTCTAGTATAAAGTATGACTGATTTTTTTCCAATCTTTCCCATTGTCGCGTCCCTCCGGGACGCTGAGTAGTAGGGTTTTCGTTGACCCCACACTGCGTTCCTTGTGTGGGGTTATTGAAATTCAGCATCTTCGATGC
>JAFRXG010000022.1:0-47632 GCA_017441565.1 Bacteroidales bacterium
GGCCGTCCAGTTCCATGGCGGCTACGGCTACACCCGTGAATATCCCGTCGAACGCATGATGCGTGACGCCAAAATCACCGAAATCTATGAAGGCACCAGCGAAGTGCAACGCATGGTGATTGCCGGTAAATTGTTCAAATAGTATCAGACCAGTCCGACTAGTCTGACTAGTCCGACACAATAATAATAGAAAATGAAAATCGTTGTTTGCATAAAACAAGTGCCGGACACCACCGAGGTGAAAATTAATCCGCAGACCGGCACGCTAATCCGTGAGGGCGTTCCCAGCATCATGAACCCCGACGACAAAGGTGGTTTGGAATTCGCTCTTCAACTGAAAGACAAATATGGCGCACATGTGACCGTCATCACCATGGGCCTCCCCCAGGCCGAGGCTATCCTTCGCGAAGCACTCGCCATGGGTGTCGACCGTGCCATCCTGCTCACCGACCGCAAACTGGGCGGTGCCGACACCCTCGCCACCTCTAGTGCTATCGCAGGTGCTCTCCGCACGATGGATTACGACCTCATCATCACCGGCCGTCAGGCCATCGATGGCGACACCGCACAGGTGGGTCCCCAAATCGCCGAACACCTCGACCTCCCGCAGGTCTCTTATATGGAAGACCTCCAGTACGACGAGGCCACCAAGACCTTCACCGTCCGCAAGCAGATGGAGGACGGCTACCAAATCCTTCAGATGCAGGCCCCCTGCGTCGTCACCGCCCTCGCCAGCGCCGTGCAGCCCCGTTACATGACGGTCAACGGCATTGTCACCGCCTACGACAAAGAAGTCGAAGTATGGGGCGCCGACCGCATCAATGTCCCCGAAGACCGCATCGGCAAAGCCGGTTCCCCCACCTCTGTGTTCAAGTCGTTCCCCAAGCAGTTGAAACCTGCCGGCCAGACCTTTGAAGTGTCTCCCGAAGAGGCTGTGGAACTCATCGTCAACAAACTAAAAGAGAAACATATTATCTAATAGCCATGAAATTACAAGATTATAAAGACGTTTACGTATTTGCCGAGCAGCGCGACGGCAAAATCCAGAATGTAGCTCTTGAGCTGTTAGGTAAGGCTCGCGAGCTGGCCGACGCCAACAATGAGAAAGTCGTAGCCATCCTTTTGGGCAAAAACATCAAGGGCGAGGCCCAAACACTAGTGGAGCACGGTGCTGACAAAGTGCTGGTGGTCGACAACGACCTTCTGGCCAACTATCTGACCGAGCCCTACACCCAGGCCATCACCCAGATTATCCAGGAGCAGAAACCCAGCATCCTCCTCATCGGTGCCACCACCATCGGCCGTGACCTCGGTCCCCGTGTCTCCGCTCGTAACATCACCGGCCTCACCGCCGATGCCACCAAGTTGGAAATTAGCGACGACGAAGCCCACGAGTTCCGCATGACCCGTCCTGCTTTCGGCGGCAACCTGATGGCCACCATCCTCTGCAAAAACCACCGTCCGCAGATGTCTACCGTCCGTCCCGGCGTGATGCAGAAAATGGCTGCCGACCCCACCCGCAAGGGCGAGGTGGTCGACTATGCCGTCAAGTTCGACGAGGCGAAGATTGCCCGCGTGAAAATCCTGAAGACCGTCAAGGAAGAGAAGGTAATCACCGATATCAGCCAAGCCAAAGTGCTGGTCAGCGGTGGTCGTGGTGTCGGCAATAAGGAAGGCTTTGCAAAGCTCGAAGCTCTGGCAAAAGAGTTGGGTGGCGAGGTCTCCAGCAGCCGTGCCATGGTTGACGCCGGCATCATGGAGCAGAGCCGTCAGGTTGGACAAACCGGTAAAACCGTCCGCCCCAACCTCTATTTGGCCTGCGGCATCAGCGGTGCTATCCAGCACCTGGCCGGCATGGAAGAGAGCGACCTGATTATTGCCATCAATAAGGACAAGTTTGCTCCCATTTTCAGCGTTGCCGACCTAGGCATCGTAGGCGACCTTCACAAGATTGTCCCCATGCTCACTGAACGCTTAAAGAACATCTAATAAACGTTTTTTTCTTTTAACACAATAGGGGTCACACCTTTTCTAGGCAAGTGGCCCCCTTGTTTTTTATATGCGTCTCACAATAGAAATCGCGCCATTTGGAAAACAACTTGCGATTGGCAATTCCTCCCTCAGGTTGCGCCTTTGCTCCTTTTGAATTCATTGTAAACTATTTCCAAGATTATTTTTAGAGTGCGCATTCTAAAATTGCCCTAGTTTTTTCTTTATTCTTGCTTGCAAAAACCGAAGGCGGGCCGAATGTGGTATGGGTGTCTTCCGATGGCCTTATGTCGGTTATTCCTTGCCATTTACAGGGTTGTCTTTAATCGTTTGTCAGTAGGTTGGAAATCATAATTATTTAGTTTATTGATACTTTTTTTGCAGTAATAAAGTTTTTTTTAGTATTTTTGCAAACGGTTTGTTTGTGATAGTATTATGGGGCATGTGCGGCTAACTGTTGATAATTAACGAGGTACAATATTATATAGAAATATTATTAATTAATTTATAAAAGTACAATGAGGGTCATTATTGCAAAGAATTACAATGACATGTCTGTATGGGCGGCAAATTTCGTCGCCAAGAGAATCTTAGATGCTAACCCTACACCCGAAAAGCCATTCGTCTTGGGCTGCCCTACCGGCAGTTCCCCCCTCGGCCTCTATCAGCATCTGGTTGAATTGAATAAAAAGGGTGTTATCAGTTTTCAAAACGTTGTGACCTTCAACATGGACGAGTATGTGGGTCTTGACGTAAACCATCCCGAGAGCTATCATAGTTTTATGTGGAACAACTTCTTCAACCACATTGATATTAAGAAGGAGAATGTCCACATCCTTGATGGCAATGCCCCCGACCTCGTGGCCGAGTGTGCCCATTATGAGGAGATGATAGCGCAGGCTGGTGGTATTGACCTGTTCATGGGTGGTATTGGTCCCGACGGTCACATCGCATTCAACGAACCGGGCAGCAGCCTGGCATCAAGGACCCGTATCAAAACCCTCACGACCAACACCATCGAGGCCAACAGCCGTTTCTTCAACGGCGATATGTCGCTGGTACCCAAACAGGCACTCACTGTTGGAGTGGGTACTGTGATGGCCGCCCGTGAGGTCCTGATTCTCTGCAATGGCACCAAGAAAGCCCGTGCCCTACATCACATGATTGAAGAGGGTGTCAGTCACATGTGGACTGCCAGCATGCTGCAGATGCACCAGCATGGCAATGTCGTTTGCGACGAGGAGGCCTGTGAGGAATTGAAGATTAGCACTTATAATTATTTTAAGGACAAACAGCGTCTGGAGGGTATCGTGGACCACTACCTCCATTTGTTTGATTAATAAAGTTTAGTTGGTATGTATGAAGTGGGGGGTCTGCAAACGACTCTCCATTTCATTTTTTGTTCCCATTCAGAGGTGCTCAGAGTGTTCTGGAAGGATATTTCTTGAGCCAGGTGAGCTGTTTTTTGGCATAGTGCCAGGTGTTGAGGCAGATGGCATCGGTCACCTGCTGACGCTGTTCTTGGCTTAAAGGACGGGGGCTTTGTCCTTCTTCCCAAAGGGTGAAGAACTCCTTGTACCCTACAGTGTTGAGCGGCGTGAGGCGGCGTAGGGGGTAAAGCTTCTGGGCTTCCTCTTCTAATCCGCTGTCCATCATCATGTCCACCCTACGGTTGATGCGCTGGCGCAGTTCGTCGCGGCTGCGTTCGATGATGGTGGTCTCGATGGTGAAGGGCCGGGGCTTGTGGGGCTGGCGGATGAGCTGGCTGTAGGGCTTTCCTGCTGTCAGACAGACCTCCAAGGCACGTTGGATGCGCACGCCGTTGGCCAAGTCTACTTGGGCGTAGTAGTCGGGGTCGAGCTGCTTGAGCATCAGCCGCAGACTTTCCACCCCTTCGGTCCTTAGTTTCTGCTGTAGCTCGGCCCTTAGTTGGGGTGCGGGGTCGGGGAGAACCGAGATGCCGCGGCAGAGTGCTTCGATGTATAGCCCGCTGCCACCCACAGCGATGACGGTGTCGTGCCGTTGGAATAGGGTGTCCAGCTTCCTAAGGGCTTCCTGTTCGTAAGAGAAGACGTTGAAGGGCTCTTCTACCGAGCGGCAGGCAATGAAATGGTGTGGGGCGGCGGCCAGCTCTTCGGGCGAAGGACGGGCAACCCCTATGTCCAGCTCGGAATAGAACTGGCGCGAGTCGCACGACACAATCTCTGTCTTCAGCTCCTGGGCGAGCCTGATGGCATGTGCGGTCTTGCCTGATGCCGTGGGGCCGAGTATGAGGATGAGTCTGCTGATGGCGGAAGTGATTGACGGTTATTGTTCGATGGGTTGGTAACCCAGTTCAGCTCCTTTGTCGAGCATCATCTGCCAGGCGGCCTCGCGCTCGTTGGGTATGATGCCGTCTAAGATGGCGTTCTTGATGGTGTCTTTGATGACTCCGATGTCGTAGCAGGGGGGGATGCCGAATGTCTTCATGATGTCTTCTCCGCTCACGGGCGGCTGGAAGTTGCGTATGCGGTCTTTTTCTTCCAGTTCGACCAGCTTTTGCCGTACGATTTGGAAGTTGTTCATATACCGGCGCACTTTCTCTTCGTTCTTGCTGGTGATGTCGGCCTCGCAAAGGGTCATCAGGTCTTCGATGTCGTCACCGGCATCGAAGAGGAGTCGACGTACGGCCGAGTCGGTCACCTCGTCTTCAGCCAGTATGATGGGGCGGAGGTGCAGAAGAACCAGCTTTTCGACATACTTCATCTTGTTGTCAAGCGGCAGCCTTAGGCGGGAGAATATCTTCTTCACCATCTTGCTGCCCTTCACTTCGTGGCCATGGAAGGTCCAGCCCAGTTTTTCGTCGTAGCGTTTCGTGGCAGGCTTGCCGATGTCGTGCAGCAGTGCTGCCCAGCGGAGCCAGAGGTTGTCGCTCTTGGCCGCCACATGGTCCAAGACGGTGAGGGTGTGGTAGAAGTTGTCCTTGTGTGCGCGCTGCCCCACCGTCTCCACGCCCTTGAGGGCGCTGAGTTCGGGGAAGATGATGCGCAGGAGTCCTGACTTTTCTAGCAGGCGGAAGCCCACCGACGGGGTAGGGGAGAGGATTATCTTGTTGAGCTCGGTGGTGATACGTTCGATGGAGACGATATGTATGCGCTCCACATTGCGTTGGATGGCGTCGAAGGTGGAGTTTTGGATATAGAAGCCCAGCTGCGATGCAAATCGGATGGCGCGCATCATGCGCAGCGGGTCGTCGCTGAAGGTGATGTCGGGGTCGAGAGGTGTGCGTATGATGCCGTTGTTCAGGTCTTGGATGCCGCCAAAGGGGTCAACCAGATTGCCATAGGTGTCGTGGTTCAGCGATACTGCCATGGCGTTGATGGTGAAGTCGCGGCGATTTTGGTCGTCCTCCAAGGTGCCGTTTTCCACAATGGGTTTCCGGCTGTCACGCCTGTAGCTCTCCCTTCGGGCCCCCACAAACTCTATCTGCCAGTTGATGTCGTTGTGGTGATAGACAAAGGAGGCGGTGCCGAAGTTTTTGAATACCGTCACTTCGATGCTGGGATTGATGGAGCGGGCGGCAGCACGTGCCAGGTCGATGCCGTTCCCCACGCATACGATGTCGATGTCGGTGCAGTGGCGTTGCAGGAAGTAGTCGCGCACCACCCCCCCCACGGCATAGGCCTGCACGCCCATGGCATCGGCAGCGTCCCCCACAATCTTGTATATCGGGTTATCTAGTAGTATTGCCAATTCTGTGTTTTCTAGAGTTCTGTCTGCTGGAGTGTTGTCTGGGTCTATTTGCTGTAGTCGATGGTGTTGCTCAGCTCTCCTGTTTCATCGTAGAATTCCCATATGCCCACGCGCTTGCCTTGCTCGTAATTGCCTTGGTAATAAGGTATACCGTTTTCGCGGTAGACGATGTAGGGGCCGTCTTCCAAGCCGTTTACGAAGTTGGCTTCCACTTGGGGATGGCCGTTGGGGAAATAGAAGAACACCTTGCCGGAACGAGCCTCGTTTACCAGCCGTTCGGTGCTGCGGACGGTGTAGTTGCTGTAGAACTGAATCACGTCTTTGTTCTTTCCCGAGCAGAAGACCACAGTGCTGGGGGTGCCGAACATGCCCAGGTCGGTGACATACACCGAGTCGAGTTTCCCGTCATAATAGGCGCCGCCGTTGCGGTTATAGAAGGTCCAGTTGCTTCCAAAGTCGTGTTTTTTAGAAAAATCGGCTGTGGCAAAGAGCTGCCCGTTGTCGAAGTAGTAGTTCCAGGTGCCGTCGGGTTCTTCGGGCTTGCCGGAGAAGTGTTTCTCAAACTGTAATTGCCCGCTCTCGTAATACATGCGTTCGCCCACACGGGTGGGGTCGTTCTTGCTGCCTTTGAGCAGGAACACCAGCATGGGGTTGCCGTTGGGATAGTTCTGTATCACCTCTTCTCTCACATGGCTACAGGAGGCGAGGAGGGTGATGGCGAGGAGTATGATGGGTATCTTTTTCATTTTATTCTAGGGTTTTATTATTTGGCACGGAAATAAATAGACATCGGCACGCCGTGGAAGTCCCACAGCTCCCGCATACGGTTCTCGACAAAGCGGCGGTAGGGGTCGCGGATGTATTGCGGGAGGTTGCAGAAGAATACAAACTGGGGGTAGTGAGTGGGAAGCTGGGTGATATATTTGATTTTTACCCATTTGCCTTTGACCGATGGGGGCGGGTTCTGCTCCTTGACGATGGGCAGGAGCGTGTCGTTCAGCTCGCTGGTCGAGATGCGGCGGCTCCGAGCCTCATACACCTGCTTGGCGGTCTCAAGCACCTTGAAGATGCGCTGCTTGTTAAGCACGCTGGTAAAGATGATGGGCACATCGTCGAAGGGGGCTATGCGGCTGCGTATCAGGTCTTCGAACTTCTTGTGGGTGTGTGTGTCTTTTTCTATCAGGTCCCATTTGTTGACCACCACCACCACGCCCTTGTTGTTGCGCTGTATGAGCGAGAAGATGTTGAGGTCTTGCTGCTCAATGCCTTGGCTGGCGTCGAGCATAAGGATGCAGACATCGCTGTTCTCGATGGCGCGGATGCTCCGCATGACGGAGTAAAACTCCAGGTCTTCGTTCACCTTCGACTTCTTTCGCAGTCCGGCAGTGTCCACGAAGTTGAAGTCGAATCCGAACATGTTGTACCGTGTGTAGATGCTGTCGCGGGTCGTTCCGGCGATGGGGGTGACGATGTTGCGCTCCTCGCCGGTGATGAAGTTGATGAACGAGCTTTTCCCCACATTGGGGCGGCCCACCACGGCGATGCGGGGCAGCCCGTCCGAATCGTCGTCGTCGCCTTCGTCAAAGTCAGCCACCACGGCGTCCAGCAGGTCGCCGGTGCCGCTTCCGCTGACGCCGGCAATGGGGATGGGGTCGCCCAGCCCTAGCGCGTAGAATTCCGACAGTCCCTCCATCTCCTTGGGGTTGTCCACCTTGTTGGCTACCAGGAACACCTTCTTTTTGCATCGGCGGAGCAGGTCAGCCACGTCTTCGTCCATGGGGGTCAGGCCTTCGCGCACATCCACAAGGAAAAGAATGACATCGGCCTCATCGATGGCCAGCTACACCTGCTCGCGTATTTCTATTTCAAACTCGTCTTCCCCTCCGACGACATATCCGCCAGTGTCGATGATGGAGAAACGTTTGCCGTTCCAGTCCGACTTGCCGTATTGCCTGTCACGTGTCACTCCCGCCGTTTCGTCAACGATGGCCTTGCGGCTTTCTGTCAGGCGGTTGAAGAGGGTGGACTTGCCCACATTGGGGCGTCCGACGATGGCTACTATATTGCTCATGAGTTGGTTGTTTGTAGTTTGGGTAGTGATTAATCTTTGTCTTTTATCCCCACCATGTTAAGGCCGAACATGAAATGGGCGGAACGTATCTTGGTGGGGTTCATGTCGGAGAGGTATTCCAGTGCTGCAAAAAACTGCACCTTGCGTCCGGGACTGAACGTCAGCGCGCATCCGGGATTCAGCCAGGTGATGCTTTCGCCGTTGTAGGTGAAAGAGTTGACCGCCGACAGTTCCAGCCAGTTGAAGAGGTTCAAATGAGCCGAAAGGGTGTTGTTGCAGGCAAAATGGTTCGACCCCGAATGGTGGTTGTTCCACCAGCCGTTATACCATTGGCCTTGGAAAAGGTAGCCCGCCCGGAGCAGCTTGCCCAGCGATACTGAGGCACCAATATACATGCGGGTCGGTATGGAGTACCAGTAGTCATTCTCTTCCGTCACATAGTCTATCATGGCCATCAGGCTGTCCTTGAAGCGGCTGATGAACGTCGTGTCCACATTGCCACGGGTGATAAGGGTGCTGAGGTCTATGCCGCTGAACGAGATTGACACATCCTTTTGGCGCGGCACTATGGTGATGGGATTCTGTTTCCAATGCACGCCGGGGCCCAGGTCGACGATGCTCATGCTTATGTCGAAGATGTTGACTTTGAGCTTGGCACCAAGGTCGATGGTGAATCCCAGGTTCTTGGGGATGAAGTTCGAGAGGCTTTCTAGGTCGAAAGAGAATTGGCCATCCTCGCTCCTTGTGAGTTTGCCGAACCCGGCCGTGTGGATAAGGTAGTCCGAGGTCAGTTTCATCACGCTTACGTCTTCTGTTGTGCTCAGGTTCAACGACAGGTTGTCGAGCGATATGGCGGTGATACCGTCCAGCACGTTGATTCGCGCCCCTACCGTGAGTGGGAAAAGGGGCAGGCGGAAGGCTGCGCCCACCGAGGCATAGGCATACAGCTGGGTGTTGAGTATGTCGCTGGCTCCAAAGTCGATGGTTCTGTCGCCTGAGAGGTTGCCCAAGGTGATAAAGTCGAGGAATCCCATCGGCACAGTGAATGAACTGAAGGTCTTCAATCCCGCCGACGCAGTGAAGTGCAGGTAGTCTTTTACCGTGAAGCCAAACCCCAGCACGTTTACGTCCGTGTTGTGGTAGAAGTTGCAGCCACTCGTTCTGAGCTGGTCGAGCACGGTGTTGATGTTCAGCACGGTGACATCACGTTCGGGGTCGTACTGTAGGTGCAGGTCTTCGTACGACAGCGGCAGCGACAGCTGCACCCCGGTCTTGGCGGTGGTGACGTACCACCCTGAAGATTCGGGGAAGAGGGCGGGATTCAGGTAGTTCGACCACGGCGAGCGGATGGAGTGGTAAAACACGGCATTGTCGGTTATCTGTTGTCCTCGCAGTGGGGTCATGACGGCCGTTCCTAGGAACAGTACTGCGATTGAAAGGATGTGGAAATACTGTTTCATAGGGTCTTAGTTGTTTAAGAATGGAATATGGGGGAGTTCTACAGGCAGGGTGAAGTCGGCATGGGGCGACAGTACCACGTAGGTCCTGATGTCCAGCCGGTCATCCTTGCGAATGGCCACATAGTCCCTGCCTGCTTTGTTGCCCGAGCGGGCGCTGTTGAGGTTGATGTCGTATATCATCCTGCGGCATCTGCCCAGCTGTTTGAGCTTGTTGAGGGTGAGTTGCAGCTTGAACTGCGACGAGGTGGTGCCGTTCGATATGTAGGTGTTAGGGTGTCCAGGCATTGGCATCACCGGCGAGGAATACATCTCATAATCCCCTTGGAAAAGGGTGCTGAGTATGGGGGTGTTGTATTCGTCAAGGAACGTGACGTCGAAACGGAGCCCTATCGGGAGGCCATTGTTTACCACAAAGGCCAGGAAGCAGCTCTCATCGTTGAGACACACCGTGTAATGCTCGCCCGTGAGGGTGTCGTTCTCGATGTTGCTGAGTTGTTCCTCCAGGTTGGAGAGGTCGAGGTCGACGGTGTCCACGTAGGAGATGTTGTTGCTGTAGAAACTCAGCGGCAGCTCAAGGCGTGCCTCTATGTCCGCCACGATGCTGTCCACGCCCAGCGATTCCATGTTCTCTTGGAATGTCGAATTGGGGAGCATCTGGTCGAAGGGCATGGACAGGCACATCCTCACCGTATAGTCCACGCTGATGGGTTTGTGCTCCACCACGTCGCGGAAGTCGTATTGGTCGAAGATGGGTATGTGCCGCGAATGCAGCAGCTCGGTGACGCTCACCTCCTCGGTCGAGATAAGCATCGGGAGCAATTTGCTGTAGCCGTCCATGCAGTTGATTACGATAACCAGCGAGTCGAACGTGAGGTTCACCCCTGCATCCACAGAAGCTTCGAACGCACTGTTGACAAACCCCTGTACGTCGGCATCCACCGTGATGAGGAATTCGTTTACGTTAAACGAGTTGGTGTCGAAATATTGCAGCTTCTCGAAGATGTCGAATCTCTGGGTGCCCTCGATGACCGAGTAGCTGTAGACGGTGTCGAACACCCCCTTGCTCCTGTCCGCATGCCGTTTATCCGGCTCGTTGGTCCAAGAGAGCACAGCATGGTTGGTGTAGTCGTAACGGAATGAGACAACATCGTCCTCTCTGATGTATACGGTGATGTCCTGGTTGGTGTCGAGCATGCCAACAATGGTCCCAATGTCTGCCGACATCTTGGCCAAGGGGAAACCGTAGACTGGGTCAAACTCCCCCTGTATCTCCAAGGGATGTCTCAGCTCGGAGAAATAGTCTTTGCTGCAAGAGGCAAAGAGCAAGGGCAGCACAAGTAACAAGGTGGTAATGCGGTGTTTCATAAGCTGGATAATATAATTATTAAAAATGCAAAGATACAAAAAAAATACGTATTATCATGATTATATTCTCGCCAATGATACATATTGCTGATTTTCACTAGCCTCGGCGAGTGTGTGAATGCTTTTTTGAACGTGTGAAAGTGTTGATGATTGAATGGCTGGCGCGGCCATCACGCTCAAGCAATCAAACAATCTAAAGTGCCTCATCCGATTTCTCTGGAAGCTCCAGCCCCCCGCCGAGGTATGGCACTCCGCTGTCGCCGAGGGCTGGCTTGGAGTCAACCACGTTGACGGTCACATCTGTGAAACCGATGCGGCGGAACAGCTCCGCAATCTTTTCTTTGCCGTTCACTTCAGCGTCCTGCATGATGCCGTCGGCCTTGGCATGGTTCAGTATCATCACACGCGCCAGGTTCTTGTAGGTCGTCACCAGCTCGTGGTCCCAGTGGCCGTCTTCATGGAAGGTCTCGAAATCCGAAGGGTTGGTAATCACGTCCAGCACGATAGGGCAGGGAATACTGACCACGATAGAGGTGTCGGAGGTCACCTGTGTCGTGAGGGTCGAAAGGTTGAACCCCACCCTTACGGTCCCCTTCGCTATGATGGCCAGGTCTTCGTGCTTCATGAATTTCTTACGTGTCGTCGACACCACCATTTCCTCGTGGTAGCTGGCGGTGCAGAACTCCTTTATCTTCCTCACCTCCACCACAGTCTGTGTGATGGTGCGCATGATTTTCTTATGCTTTGCTCGGTGTTGCAAAGAATAGATGCCCACACCCACTAGCACCACTGCTGCCAAGATGATGAGGGTGCGTGCCAGCTGGTTGAAGTTCTTAAACAGTAGCCCTACCGCCTCGATGATGTTGCCTTTCTTTTTCTGGGGTTCGTCCTGTCCGCCCTCCTTATTAGGCTGTGGTTCATCGTTTCCAATCGTCTTGGTATGAGGGTCTTCAGATTCAGTTTGCTCTTGGTCGTCCTCGAAAGGTTTTTCTTGCACTGGTGTCTCTTCCGCCACCTTTATCTCGGGCTCCGTGTAAGGGGCTTTCCCGCCCATGATGATGTCGTTGTTCTCTTCCATGGCTATGAGTTATTTGGCTTCGAACGCAATTTTAATATCGGTGAATCCGCTTCCCCGAAGCAGTATCTCAAAGAATTCGCTGGCGTTGGTCTCGGCATCGGCGATGATGCTGGATAGCAGGGCCTCATCGGTTCTAATCGACTCTTCGCCAGCCCGCAGTATCTCGTCATACTCCTTCTGGCTGTATTCCGACCGTAGGGCCGACACCTTCGAATATTCCAGCTTGATGTCGTTAGGTTTGATATTCAAGGCCACAATTTCGGGTTTTGGCAGAGTCAGCTTGATGCTGTTGCCTTTCACCTTCACATCATCGTCGGTCATTTTGTCCAGGTCGATGCCTGCTTTCACCTTGGCCTTCACCGAGAAAAGCACCTTCCTGTCGCCGAAGAACTTCCAAGTCTCGTCGCTGTTTCGGATAATCTGCCTCACGGTATATTCCACCGTTCCCAGCTCCGCTTTCCTAATCTTATACTTCACGTCCCGCTCCTCCTGCTTGCAAGCTGTCAGACAGAGCAGCAGTGCCGTCAGTGTCAGAATGATAACGTTCTTTTTCATATCTTTGAATGATTACCTTCCATTTAGTTATTTTTTATTATAACGTGTAAAATGTAAATATATTGTGTACCCATCCCAGATTAGTCATTTCCGACTTCGGCAAGACTGCACCAAGGCTAATTGAGAAATGCTCTCACCCTCCGAGGTGATTCATAGAAGTCCCCCATAAACAGGAAACACGATTATTTGAAAAAAAAGTGTATTTTTGCAGCATGAAAATAGCCGTATGCTATGCTCAAGTTATAGTGCCAAACGGCTGATTCTGTCATGTTAAACCCCTAAAATCATCACACAATGAAAAAGTACATTTGCGACATCTGCCACTACGAGTACGACCCTGCCAAAGGCGACCCCGACAACGGCATCGCCCCCGGCACCGCCTTCGAAGACCTCCCCGCCGACTGGGTGTGCCCCCTCTGCGGCGTAGGTAAGGAAGACTTCAGCCCTGCCGAATAGCAGCAGCGGAGAATGAGGGTTGGGTCTTGAACGACATCCTTATGCGTCAGCCAATGCCCAACCCTCAATCCTCAAATTGCCATGTATTTGCACATCGACTGCAACTCCTTCTTTGCCTCCTGCGAAGTGGCTACACGCCCTGGTCTCGAAGGAAAACCCGTGGTGGTGGCCAACGACAACGAGGCGGGGGGCGGCATCATCTTGGCTCTCACGCCCGAAGCCAAGGCCTTGGGACTCAAGCGGGGTATACCCCTCTTTCAGGTGCGGGGTCTCCTCCGGCTGAACAACGTGGTCATCTGCCCTGTCGACCACAAGAAGTACCGCCGCATATCGCGTCAAATCATGGATGCGGTGAGGCAGCAGGACATAGTGCTTGACTTTGTGCAGTATTCTGTCGACGAGTTCTTTGGCTCGCTCCCTATTGAGGAACCCGACGAGGTGCGCCGATATGTGAGCCAGGTGATGGAGATGATAATCTCAACCACCCATATACCAGTCAGCTGCGGCTGCTCGCAGAGCTACACCCTCGCCAAAGTGGCCACCCATTACGCCAAACACTACAAAGGCTACCACGGCATCTGCGTCCTCACCCCCGAAAACCGCCGCAAGGCGCTCTCCATGCTCGATATTGCCGACGTATGGGGCATCGGCCGCAAAAACCAGAAGAAACTCATCGAGCAAGGCATACGCACGGCACAGGACTTTGCCGACTGCGACGAGCATCTGGTGCAGAGCCTCTTTTCCGTAGCCGGAATGCGTACCTGGCAGGAGCTGAGAGGCATCCCCTGCATCGACCTCAACCGCCCTGAACGCCAGCGCAGCATCATGCAGAGCCGCACCTTTGCCTACATGACCGACAACCTGGAAGACCTGCGGCAGTCTGTGCGCACCTTCGTCTCCTCCTGTGCCTTTAAACTGCGCGAGCAGCACAGCGTCTGCCGCACAGTGCAGGTGTTTCTCTCCACCAACCGTCACCGCGACGACCTGGCCCAATACCGCAACAGTGCAGCCGTGCGTCTCCACTCCCCCACCTCCGACACTTCCGCCCTGACGAAAGCCGCCTCGACGGCACTGGATGAAGTCTACCGCAAAGGCTTCCTCTACAAACAAGCGGGTGTGGTGCTTCACGACATCAGCGACGAAGAAGGCATGCAGCTCGACCTCTTCAGCGCGCCCGAAGACGAACGCCGCCGCCGACTGATGCAGGTGGCCGACTCCCTCAACAAGAAATTCGGCAACGACACCATCACCCTCGGCAGCAACACCCAACACCCCACCTCTGACGTCTCCGAGGAGGAAAGTTAATTATTATAGTTTAATTTGGCACGTTCTAGAAGGTCCTCGAAGGCTTCGATATTGTTACGAATAAACTTCAAATCGGCGGCACTCATTTGTTCTGTGAGTTGCCATAACTTCTGATTATTGGGGATACAATAGTTAGCGTCATAATTGTCGGCAATTTCATGAGGAAGGCCTTCGCTACGAAGAGCACTAACTCGGTCGTTGTAGGTCTGCATACGCGTACGCAGTTCTTCTATAGTGCTGTTAAGAAACTGTTCTAATGCTCTAAGAGCTTGCAATTGAAGTTCAATTCTTTGTGCGCTGTCCATAGATGGTAATGTTTGATTATTAATGGGGTTAATAAATGCTGTTCTAGTATTAGTTTGAGGTTGGTATTCTATTTTGGGGTGTTCTACCTGTTTCATAGGGGTCGAAGTGGAGATGGATGTGGTGTGCGACGCGTTTTCAATAATGACCTTTTGCGGGACACTTTTTCGTATAGCTTCTTTATATCCATCGTTATATCCCTCAATATACGAGTCGAGCGAGGCGGATCCGTTGATGGCGTATTTTAGCGAAAACCCAGCTTTGACACAATCGCGATCCTTACCTTCTTCAGCGTCTTTCCTGCCGTCTGCAAAGCCACGGTTGTAGTCGTCACTATTAAAGACTTTCCTCTTCCCTTTATTACTGACTGTCATTTATTTGTAACTATTTTCCAATCTTTATTAATACCATCACCTATTTTAGTTCTAAACTCAGGGAATTTGATTAGAATGAAAACGAATATAGCTATCAGTATCAAGAGTATCCACATCGTATCAGTGCGGTGTAATATTATAACTGTGCAGACGATTGCCGCAATTATTGCTCCCCACTTTTTAAAAGTTTTCTCCCTCTGGAGTCTGTTTTTTTCTTCTTGTCGTTTCTTCTGAATCAGGTTCTTGATATCTTCAATATTGAATTCATTGTTGCGAAACTTCTTGCTTATTTCGGCAACGAGTTCATATTTCACTATGTCATTTCTATTCTTTTGAAGATAATCTTCAAGGTCAGCAAAGTGTTCTCGTTCCCATTGTTCCTTTGCAATAAGGTCGTTGTATGTTTTGCAGACAACGTATATACTATTGTATGTTTCTGTCAGGTTCATATTATCATATATTTATCAGTTCGTCAATAAAACGTACACTTTCGCCACTACTAACGCCGCTATGGTTAAATTGTGAGTATACCCTTATGAGGTCGGGGTTATATGTCATAAACTCATCTGGTCCCTGCATCAATACGGTTCCCTCCTCGCGGATTTTCGATGAGGTTGACTCCGCAATGATGCTCATCGACTTTCCGCTATCAAGGGCTATGCGGTTCTCGAACTCATTGATAGTAGCTGTGTCAAGTATCTCCATAAGACCCTGATACGTCAAGGAATGGAGAATAATATGTATGCCATATTCGGGGCCTTCTTTGATGAGCCGTATGAGTTGCTTGGTAACAGGAGAGACATTATAACCCTCCTTCTTCAGAGCGCGACAATTTTGCATATAAATCATCGAAAGGCATACTCTGCCATTGATGTGATGACCTTGCGATTCTGTAGCGATACGTTTGTCGAGTTCGTTGTGGACGGCAGCGACGATTTCCGTAATGTTGCGTGAATATGCAACTGTGCAGTTTCGCAGATATCTCTTCACCAGTTCCATTTTTCCTGCAAATTCATTATCGATATTGAAGCAGTCGACAATATAGAACAGGCTGTCGCCACTGCTCTGCTTTGCAAGCATGTAGTTTGTCAACCCAATCACTGTGAAGGCCGACTTAGTGTCTTTTCCGACAATAACGACATTTGAGCCCTGTTGGCGACGTATCCGTATGAACGCATGGCTCTCGCGGATGAATGCAGGCTCGCCTATATAGATGTCGCTATAACGGTCGTTTACCTTAAAGTTGTCGGACAAGAGACTCTGCATCAGTTCGTTGTTCCTTTCAACGTGCCCATTAGTGTCACCATCGGAAAGGAATTGCACCAAAGGCACTTCGGGATATCTCTTTGTGTAATAGTCTTTCAGGGAATTAACAAATTGATAAATCTCGTCTCCAAGCAGTCCGACTTGGAAATTGATATTGCCCGCCCTCTCTCCATTTTGGTTGTTGATGATGGCATTTCCTACACGAGTCAGCTTCAAGGCCCCGTCGTTGCCAAGGATTCTCTGTGATTCTATATCCGAAAGCAGACGGAATGAGAGTCTCCAGGTGATATTTTTGATTGGGACATCCACACCACCAATTCCCTGGCTGCTCAATATGATACTGATGCCGAAGGCAGGACCCTCTCGGAAGAGTTTGTCCAGCGTAGAACGGATAATGCGTGCTAATTTGTCTTCATTCTCGAACAAAACCTGAAACTCATCCACAAGTGCCAGTATACGTGGCATCCTTTCGCCTGTCTGATGACGATAGGTCTGGATGTTCTCTATAAGGATACCCTTTCTGGAACTTGCCTCTTTGAATATTTCCGACCTTCTGCGCATTTCCTTAACAAGGCTATCCAATACACTTGCACCGAACTCGCGGTCGTTAGATATTGAGAGCATCTTCACGTGCGGTAGGTTCCTATATGCATTGAAACCAGTACCATTCTTGCAGTCGATAAGGTAGAAATTCAACTCGAAAGGAGAATACTCCATAGCTCCCCACAGGATGATATTGTGAAGGAGATTGGTCTTTCCCATACGCGGTAGGCCGCCGATAAGGCCAAAATAATCATTGGTGTATTTGCCGAACTGTAGATGCTGTACGGTCTGCGGATTAGTAAAGCCTATGGGAATTTTTATCTCGTCGGAACTGTTAGCCTTCCAAATATCTTCTTTCTGCATACACTGCTGATAGTGTGAAACGAAAGAAAGGTTATTCTTCTTCTCTTTCTTACCATTAATTAGGTCGATAATCTTGTCAAGGTTCCTTGGCAGTTCGGAATCAAGGACAATGTTAAAACAGTCGTTCCAAGCTTTCGAGAAATCCTTATGTCTTATCTCGTAATCGACCTTCGAGTTTTGGTATATCACCGAAGACACTTCCTTCAACCGCTCGACGTCAACCCCCTTCACTGGCTGAATGCTTTCATCTATACTTATAAAGAAGAAAATTCCAGCCTTTGAGGCGTTGCCGTTGTTAATCATATTAATGAGTTTCTCCGAGGCCTCCTGCGTGAAACCAGCAGGAAAATTGGAAATAAAGACAAAGGTGTAAGGGTGAGTCATACTCCCGGCTTTGGCATTGTACTCAACAAGGCTATCCTCGGTTATCAGCACTCTCTGGTACGTCGATATCATCGTCTTTTCAAGAGATGCGATTAGGTTGATTTGGTCTGAATGGCTTGTGATGATGCTGTCGCCTATAATCCTTGAGTCAATCTTGCTAATTATGTTGAAATCACGCCCATAGTTGTTGTCCACAAACCACATTCTAAACATATTCTTTGGCAAAGAGAGCATCAAGCGAAAAGCAATAAGAGAGAAATTGATGTGAATATTCTTCGCATCGCTAGCAGACAAGAGGAAAGTAGAGGCATTGGCTTGCGTGAATAGAAACAAGAATGGAACTGTCATTTTTTCCTTCATATCCCCTTCTACATTGACTGGAGTAAGGCTGCCAATACGGACGAATGGTGGCAATATCGACGATTCTTCTATTTCTGACAAGAACTCGCTATCGAGATTGATGACGCTATAGGCAGAATAACCATCCTTCTTATAACCTTGGCTTATGCTTTCAACGAGTTCTTCAATTTCGGCAATAGCTTTCTTCTGGCTTTCCTTTAACTCGTCTAGCCGCTTTTTTTTTGATTGCTGTAATAATTTGAATAACGATTCCATATTTTTGTAACCCGAATTGTTTTTGCTTCTTGAAATTTGTTGCAAATTTACTATTTTTTTTCCATTCTGCACGTTTTTTTTGGAATATTTAGCAAAACATTATGGTTGTCAAACAAATAAAAAACACCCATATATTAAGTAAATATGTCTGAAACTAATATAACTTTAATAGAACCCACCTAATATTTGTTCCTAGCTGATTAGTCACATCACTGGGGAATGTGATGAAGGTATCCAATTGACGCTTCCGATAGCGAAGCATAAAACAATTTCGCTTGCCACAAACCAAAACAATACCAAAACAGGGATGTGAACAAATGCTGAACCGCAACGCAAAACGAGAGCATCGAAAGCGAACTTCCATGACGAGACTAAATAAAAGTCAGGGAACTAAGATTGAATAAACGGATTAGAAGAATGGAGATAAAGATAAGATGTTGGCCTAGTATACGATTTGGAGGTTATCATTTGATTGGACAATTATTCTTGCTGATTGCCAAAAAAGTAGTATCTTTGCAATTTGAATACTTCGATTTAACGAATTGATAATATTATGCATAACTCTATGAGGAACATTGTTATATTGGCGTTTGCCGCATTGCTGGGACTCACTTCCCAAGCTCAGCAGACCTTTACTTTTGCCAAACGCGACACCATGGAATTGAAGATGGATGTCTATCAACCCAAGCAGCCGAGGGCCGACCATGCCTGTGTACTCTATGTCTTCGGCGGCGGCTTTGTGTCGGGTGCCAGGAATGAGAAGTACTCTGTCAAGTGCTGCCAGATGCTGGCCGACAGGGGCTTTGTGGCTGTGGCCATCGACTACAGGCTCTACCTCAAGCATGCCCCCAAGGTGCCGCTGCTGAAGATGTACACCCTCTTCGACACTGCCATCCGTTATGCCGTGGAGGACTGCTCCGATGCCGTCGCCTACCTCTGGGACCATGCCGGGGAGCTGAAGATAGACCCCTCCAAGATTGTGCTCACCGGCAGCAGTGCAGGTGCCATCACCGTCTTGCAGACCGACTACAGCCGTGTCAACCACTTGGCCCCTGCCTCCCACCTGCCCGCAGGCTTCGTGCCCGCCGCCGTGATACCCTATGCCGGTGGCATCATGTGTCCCAACAAGGACTTCAAGTATGCCTCGCAACCTGCGCCAACATGCATGTTCCATGGCACTTCCGACAAGATTGTCAACTACCGTCGCTTCCGTGGCTCGCTCGGCACCTCGCTCTTCGGAACAAAGAGCGTGGCGAAACTTTTTGCCAAAAACAACTACAACTACTGGGTCATGCGTTTCAAAGACCGCGGACACGAGATAGCCATCGCCCTGCCTCCCACCATCGACGAATTCTGCGCCTTTGTCGACGCAGCCCTCTCTGGCCGTGTCATGCAGTACGACGCCACTTGCACCGACAAGGCCGTGCCACAGACAGAATGGTCGAACATGACTGTATTTGACCTGTATCTGAAAAAACAATGAACATGACAAGAACCACCTTCTTGCTGCTTGCCGTAGTGTACTCTGTCACTGCCTGCACACAGGAAGCTTTGCCTCAAATGTCAAAAGACTCGACCTTTGTGACTATCATGGTAGACGGCAAGCGAATGACTGTTCCCCTGCAGAGCAGAAGTGAGAGCGGGTTGTTCTATTTCACCGACAAGCCCTTCGTGCAAAACGACACCATCTTCCTCTATCGCGAATACTCATACTATCAGTGCGATACATGCAGCAGCTATCAGATTGACTCCTCGTCGTACTATGTACGCCCCAAGTCATGGAAAGGCTACCTCCAGCATCTGCACAGTTATACTTACTGGATGCGAGGCGCAGAAGGAACAGAGGAATATTATGACGTGGCGTACAATCATCTGCGCAAGAAATGCCCTTTGCTTCATCACCAACAGTTAGGCACGATGCCGCGGTTGTGGTATCCTGTGGTCAGCCATCGTGGCAAATACTATATCAGCATCGACAACCTCAACGCCATCGAGCTGACCGACAGCATTGTTGTCTATCACGATATGGAAATATCCTTGTCGGCATTGCTCGATTTCAAGGATGAGGACAAAGGCCGTTACTGCTGGCTGGAACAAAATGAATATTCCGAAGGCATCGATACCGTCACCCTGCGTCCTGCCAAGTCTGTCAAAGGTCTATATATCATGACTACAGTGCATAAGGAACTAGGTATCACAGTACATCAGCTCGTCACTCCCGAACGCGACATCCACCACTTTGACTTCATCGACTGGCGCAGCTCCGACCACATCCCCGACGGCCTAGAGTACGATGCTGTCGATTTCGAGAGCCTCTGACAACAATCCCCGCTGACGCAGCGACTCCACATACCTCTTCTTATAAGGGAATGGCGCGTCGGCATCGGTGGTGCCGCCATAGAATCGGAAGCAGACGTGGGGCGAGAATGGGACGGTGTTGTGGCTCTCGAGCTGCTGCTGCACCTCTTCGGGCGTGTAGTGCCGAAGCGACACTTCGAACCAATAGGTGGCGAAGCCTTTGGTAAGATAGTCAAAGAGGGCAAGCTTAGTAGGCTTGTAGATAGTCAGCTTGTTGCAATGGAGCTGCTTTAGAATGTCGGCAACACTATCTTTTAAACACACCCCGCCACTCTCGTGGCACACCTCAAACATGTGAACCGCTGCCGCACAAAGGGTGCTGTCCTCAATGAAATAGGGGTGCCCCAACCAGTTGTTGGCCGAGTCGATGCGCGAAAGGGTAATCTCGTCCGACGACGTGACCACCAGCCGGGTGCTGTCGGGCATCAGGTCGTAAAGCCGATTGGCGAGAGGGAGCATGACGGCCTCGTTGTCGACATAGTGCTCTTCCATCTTGGCGGGCACACGCGAACTGCCCGGCGGCAGCAGATAGAACACCACGATGACGAACAGCACCATTGCCGCTGACCATATCGCTATGCGACGCCCTGCCCGCTGGCGGAGGTGGAACAGGGAATAGGTGAAGCAAACCACCCCCGTTGGCACCGTCACGAACAGAAGGATGGACGACAACCAAAGAATCACGAAGATGTCGACCTGACAGAACAGATACTCTACTGCCATAAGCAGCAGCAACAGGCTGTTGATGGCGCAGATGCCATAACTCAACGGCGGAATCCAGCTAGGAATCTTTTTTCCCGACATACACCGACAATTAGCTTAGTCCTTCATCCCTCATTAAAACATGTACCCCATCTTGATGTAGAGGTTGCTGAACTTGGCGTTGTCCTGCTTGTCGAGGGCGGTGGCCCAGTCAACGCTGAGGACAAAGTTGTCGTTCATTGCCACCTTGAGGCCGCAGCCAGCTGAGAGGTGGGGGGCATAGAGACGGCTCTCGTCATAGAGGTCTTCGGGGTTGACCGAGTTCAGCGGTGCCAGCATCGGGTCAGACATGACACGCTCGTAGGGCTGCACCACCATGCCGGCATCCATGAAGGGGTTTAGGCCGATGTAGAAATTCTCTTTACCAATCTTGAAATGAGCCACCTGCACGCGAAACTCTACATTGGCGAAGGCTACGCCGCGGGCGAGGATGCGGTTGCGCATAATACCGCGGATGGAGTTGGCACCCCCCAGTCCCTCATAGATGACGCGCTGCATATAGAGCTGGTTGAGGTAGGTGTTGAGGTAGAAGGGGCTGTCTCCAGCCACGTTGAGCTGAGTGCCGAGACGGTAGGCGAAAGTGAGGCGGTTCGTGATGATGGGCAGATAGTGACGCCAGGCGGCGTTGAACATGAGGTCGTTGTAGTCGGCCATATCGCCCAAGCCCGCATAATAGGTGAGGAAGGCGTCGGCATGGATGCCCCGGCGTGGGTTCTGCTGCCGATCGCGGGTGTCGAGGGTGAGGCCGCCGTGCAGGTAGGGGTGGAAGCCGCCGCCAGCCTCGGCCGGGGCGATGTAGCCCAACGCCACATACTGGTCGTAGAGCGTGGTAGCCCCTTCAGGCAGCTTATTCTCCTCCTTGGCGGTGTATTTGTTCAGACGTGCCACATCGACGGTACCCACATTGTAGTGGAGCAACCCGAGACCCACATTCCAATACCATGGCTTGGCGATGGAGCCCTGGAGGTCGGCACTGAGGCGGAAGAGGTCGCGCTTGAACTTATAGTAGGCGCGGGTCTGATAGCGCGGGCTGGCCGGGTTGGAATAGTCGGGTGTGTAAAAAGCCTCGTAGCCGTTGAAACCGTAGAAGTCGCACATCTGGTCGGGCATATAGGTGAGGTCGACGCTGAGGCGGTGGTTGGGAATGAGGTACTTGGAATCGTATGATAGCCGGAAGAGGCCGTAGCGCTTAGTCGTATAGGCGGCCTCGGCATAGAAGGAATGGTAGTAGTCGGGATACACTGTCCCATCGCCAAAGTAATAGATATTGGTGAGTGCGCCATACTGGAAGCCGAGGTCGGCATCGTATGCTACGCTGGGCAGCACACCGAAAGTCCATCCCTTGCGGATGTTGGCGCTATCCTGAGCAGAGGCGGAGGTAACTAAAAAGTACAAACTAAAAACTAAAAGATATAATTTGAAGTGTTTCATATTGGGATTGTATTTATTGGGCAAAACAAACTAATTGGACTTATCTGGCTAACTCCTGGCCTTCTTGAAGAATATCTTCTTCCTAAATATAAATAAAACAAAGGCGACAAATGCCACGGCCAAGATGCCGAGGGTGATGAGGCATGCCCTCATACTCTGCGGTCCGAAGCCCATGAGCAGCAGCACCGGGAAGCCGAAGGCGATGGCGGGAATAGTCTGCAACACCAGGTTGTTGGCGGCGGGAGTCTCAAACTTGGGGTCAATCTCGCGCAGCAGGATCATGCCGTTGCTGGCGGTGCCGGTGAGCATGCCGAACATGGAGAAGAAACCCTCATACTCGTACTCGGGGTAGAGGTGCTTGGCACAAATCTTGACATAAATGAAGGTGACCAGCGCACCAAAGGTGCAGACGAGCAGCAGGGGCATCCAGATGCCGCGCAGATTGTTGAAGTCGATGGCAGCCGTGCCGGCAACAATCATAAAGTCGAAGCAGGTGCCCGCGATGCGGTCGAGGGTGTAGTTGTTGATATATTCGCGTTCCATCCAATGGTGCTTGCGCAGACGGTTGATGACCACCTTCACCAGCACACCCAGCAGGGTGCCCCAGAGGAAGTTGAAGCCCCACACCATGGGTTTCAGTGTCTTCGTGCCGAAATCGCCCAGGTTGAGGTTCTCCACGCCGTACATCAGCAGGAACACCAGGAAGTAGACCAGCAGCACCAGGCTTATCTGAACCGTGAGCTTGTCAATCGACTCGGCATGCGGTATCTCGTTCTCCGACTCGTAGTCCTCGAGGGTGTACACCTCGCGGTAGTCTTCCGAGCGCTTCTTCAGCAGTCCTTTGCGGCGCAGCACGTTCATATATACCACGCCCACCAAGCTTCCCACTATGAAGCCCGTGGCGGCAATGCTCAAGCCGAAATCGGCACCGTGGAAGGAGATGCCCTGACCCGCAGCCCAATTGCTGTAGGTTACGCCAAAATTCAACGCCTGTCCGGGACCCTGCCCATAACCCATCGGAAGCAGCAGACCCGAGGCATAGAAGAATTCGCGGTTGTTCCACAATAGGAACAGCGGAATAGTAATCAGCAAGCCCACAAAGCCTTGTATGATGTAGCTGCTGGCCGTCACAGCACCCGTCTCCACCACTTTCATAGTGGTCGTGGAGCTCTTTATCTTCTTATTCTTCAGTGCCATGGCCACAAAGCCGAGACCCAAGGCATGATAAGTGATAATCTCCATCGAAGGCTTGTTCACCAGCTCGGCAAAAAAGCCGAAGGGCTTCAAACATAAGATTAGCAATCCAGCCAGCAACGCCGACGGCAACAGGCTGCGTTTCAGCAGCGGCACATTACAGCGGATAAGATTGGCCAAAAGCAGGGCGATGACGATGATAAAAAACTGTATCAGCCATCCCCAAGCGGACAAAGAGGCAAAAGAGGTCATAATGTAAAATATTAAATCAGTTTTATTTATATGCTATACAATGGTGCTCACACACAAAACTTACGCCTCCAAACGAACTGCAAAAATACGTTTTTTTTCTGAATCAATTACTAATTTAAAGAATTTTATGTTCATACCATGCACCAACACCCACCCAATCATCAGCAAGTCAACACCAAGATGCCCGTTTCACCTCCATTCTGTTTCGATTTTGTGTCAGTTTTGTCTCGGTCCTATTTCTCACATAGAGACAAACAGGAAACATAAAACTATGCACAACGGGTGCATTTCGCAAGTAAGGGACGGCAGGGGTGTCAATGTGGTGTTAATAAAAAGGGCGGGAGCTGTTGCGCCCGCCCTAAAGGTTTATCGCTTCACATTGGCCTCTAAGGCCTGGCGTATTAGTTTCTTATGCTCTAAGAGGCGCACCTCCAGTTCGTCACTCTTCTCAGGAATGTACGATTCGGGACGTGTCACCTGCCCTAAGCTGATTTGGGGTTTGGAGATATTGCCTTTGACATCCACGGCCAGTCGGGCGGGAAGGGGGCATTTGAGCAGTTCGATGTGGTAGTTGCAGTTGTTGTTGAGGTTGTGCTGCCCGTCGACGTACAGCCTATAGTTGTGCAGGTTGAGCAGGAACGGGTAGATTCTTATCTCCTTGCGGAACACCTGCGCCTCGACACTGATGCTGTCGATGCCCAGGTTGTTGTCCTTTTCGCGCCAGTTTTTGAACTGCAGGAGTCGGCCGATGGTGGCCAGGTTGGCGTTGTCCAGCACCACCAGGTCCTTGCCGTCGATGGCCGCGGCGCCGAGCAGGGTGCTCATCTTGGGCTTGTAGAAAGCGTCGAGGTTGCAGTCGAAGGCCAGGTGGAAGTTGGCCTTGCCCTTGAACGATGCGAGCATTGGCACGAGGGTGTCGATGGCGGGTATCATATCCAGCAGCTCCTCGATGTCGATGTCGAGCAGGTGGAAGTCAAGTCCGGTGAAGAGGTGGTTGACACGCGGCGAGCGGTAGATGCCGGTGAGCTGCATGCGGGCGGCTTTGCAGGTGAAACCGACCTGCTCCAGCACCGCGGTGCCGTCGTTGACTGTCACTGAGCCGCCGAGGTCTACCAGGTCGTTGCCGAATGCCACACAACGAGCGATGTGGGTGTTGAGCTTCACGTTCACGTCTTTGGGCACGATGAAGGGGTTGGCGGTCTTAGGCACATTGTCCTCCTGCCGCTGCTGCTCGAGGGTGTCCTTGTCGCTGCCCATGCCGCTGAGGATGCCCATCAGCTGGTCGATGTCGGCATACTGCGAGCCGAAATCCAGCGTGCCGTGGAGCATGGCTTTGTGGTCGAGCCAGTCCTCAACGTCGTACACCTTGCCCGCGAGGTGGTAGTCCGACACACCCCATAGGATGTCGGCGCGCGAGATATTGCACACCTCAGGCTTGTAGTTGAACTCAAAGTTGGTCATACGTACTGCCTCTGACATATTGTTCATTGCCAAAACGCCACGCAAGATGTCGATGTCCACATCGGGGTTCCACTGCTTGAGCACATTGTTCTGGTTCTTATCATTGCGTACGCTGCCTTTCAGTTTCAGAGTGTCGGAGTATACAATCATCGAATCCAGCTCGGCCGAGACCTTGCTGAACTTGATATTGAAGGCGGCGGCCAGGTTCTGCTTTTTGTCGAGTATGTTCGGGAGGCCCACTTGGATGTCGGGGTCGGAGACATGAGCGTTTAAGCCATTCTGTGCCATCTCCACATTCAGCTGGCCGCCTGTGATATGTGCACCAATCAGTTCATGCACTTTGGCTTTTGCCTTGCCCCCTGCTTTGGGCAGTGATACAGCCAGTTTGAGGCTTGGCGAGGTGGCATGAATGCTGTCGTAATGCACATCCAGTTTACTGAAATCCAAAGTGCCATTGGCCTGAATCTTTTCTAAGTTAAGCTTTTTGAGCGACTCAAGCCAGCTTTTCACATGCAGGTTTATCTTCGACGAGCCTTCAAGCGTAATAGGCATAGTATCAGGCAAAAATGTTTGCAAATCGGGCAGGTTGAGGTTGCCCTTGATGCGGGCATCAAGCAACAAATCCTCATATTTATCCACAGTGCCTTCGACTGCCAGGTTGCTTTTCTTTGTCTTAGCTGTGAAACTGCGTATAGTTATTGTCGAGGGCACCACCACATAACCTTCGGCAGTGGAAAGACAGAGTTTTACACCCAAGTCGGCATTGATGTCCTTCACGGGCATAGGCAGCATCTTAGGTGCTGAGAATGAGCCTTTCTTCAGTGTCACGTCGGCATTAATCATGGGCAAACGGCCTTCAGCCACCACGCCCTCAGCGGTTCCTTTGATGCCTAACCGCGCATCCACATCCATTCCTTTCAGGCTCTGTGTGACAAACGGGGGCAGCACTTCCAGCAACTCTCCCACTTTCCAATCGTCGAGACGATAGCTCACATCCACCCTCATAGGGGCATTGTCGTTGGCAAGAGCCACCTCGCCCGCAAGGTCTATATCATAGTCAAGCAAAGAGATAGAGCTTTTCTCTTGCATAGTAATCTTCTTGTTATCCAAATCGGCACGGAAAGGCAGCTTCACCGTCAGCAGGTCGTGACGCGAGGCCTTCATCGCCTCCGTTACAAACGACTTATCCCCCATCACCACACTCCCACCGGGCAGCATCAACTTCAACTTACCGACCAAATCGTTCATGCCACCTTTGGCATCCAACTCGACCACAGGATTGTCCAATTCGGCATAGATATTGGGATTTCCCAAGCTGTCGCGCATGTCCACTAGCAAGCAGGCCACATCCAACGACAGGTCGGCATCGATCTGCTTCTCCACCCAAGACCCTTTCAGGTTCAGGTCGAGATTATCGGCCCTTGCCAGCATCTGTTGCTGCAGGTTGCAGTATTGGGCCGCAAGATTGTTCACCACTATCTTCTCCAGCTGTATAGTCTCGGGGAGCCCCGAACTGGAAGTATCCTCTTCTTCCTTCTCTTCACCTTTGGAAAAGATGTCGAGGTTGCTCCAACCGTCGGGAGCCGTGTAAAGGTTGGCAACTACATCGTCCACCCTCAGCTGCCGCACGATGATGGAGCGGTCTTTGAGGAACGCCTTCAGGTCCAACCCCACCGTCAGGGAACGGACATGGGCCAGGGTGTCGTTCTGCTGCGCACTGGCCGCCAGCGCGTTGTCGGTAGGCAGCTCGTAGGGGTTGACCAGCACAACATTCTCCACTTCCACCCCCACGTTGGGCCAGGTCTTGAAAAGCGACAAATCAACTTTCTCAAAGTGATTTTCGCACAGGATATGTTCATCGGCAAGTTTGTTGACGATGGCTGTCAGCCGCGAGGGGCTGAAGAGCAGCCAGCAGACCACCACTACCGCTATCACTATCAGCCCTAGGAGCGACCCTAGGGAGATGAGCGCTATCTTCCAACCTTTTTTCATGATACTTTTTTGATGAAGGTTTGTTTGTTGCCGTAGAGGTCTTTCCAGACGAAGAGGGTGTCGGTTTGCTTGGTGATGGTGTAGTCATAGTAGGCGTGCTGTCCCATCTCGCCATAGAGGTCTATCTGCAGCATGTCCTTGTTGGTGGACCAGTTGAACTTGGTGCCTTCTCCTTCGTGGACATCCTCCGACTCGTCCCATGTCTCGCCAGTGTGGTCGCTGTCGTAGCGCCAAAACACCTGGCTGTTGGTTTCTTCCTGCCATTTGCCCACCAACAGGGTCTCGTCAATATCCAACGGTTCTATCTTCTCGGTGCAACCGACGAATAGCAGGGGGACACAGGTGATGAGTAAGGCAGCAATTGCTTTTCTGATTTTCATCTGTCTAAAATATAAACGTTGCGATAGGTTCTGCCATGTCCGCTATAGTCGAGGCCGTAGCCGACGATGAAGTCGTTGGGTATCGACTTGCCCACATAGTCAATCTTGAAATTCTTCTGGAAGTTGCCGGGTTTGAAGAAGAAGGTGCAGATGGATATGCTGGCAGGTTCACGTTTCTTCAACTCGTTAATCATAAACTCCATGGAGATGCCGCTGTCTACGATGTCCTCGACGATAATCACGTCGCGGCCGGTGCATCTGTCGGGGAATCCCATCACCTTGGTTACCTCGCCGGTCGACTCCAAGCCCTCGTAGGAGGTGTAGCGCACAAACGACACCTGCGCGTCGAATTCCAGTGCGCGCGTCAGGTCAGCTACAAACAGATAGCTGCCCGTCAGTACCGGACAGAGAATGGGGTCTTTGCCTTTGAAATCGCGCGACAGCTCGCTGCCCAGGCGCTTCACCGTTGCCTGAATCTCTGCCTCGGGCATATACAGGCGGAAGGTCTTGTCTAATACTTGTATCTTTTCCATAGTGATGATGTTTATATAGGGGGTTGAAATATCGTCTGGTATTATCTCTGACAGCAACAGGTTAGTCATCGGCGCGCTCGGCGTTGTCGAGCACGAGGCGGAAGCCATAGAAGCTGTAGCCGAAGTCGGGCAGGTACCAGCTGCGCTCAAACACGCTGCACCCCCATGTGGGGCTGTTGAAGCAGCCGCCGCGCAGGATGCGGTTTTCCCCATGTTTGGGGCCTTGGGGGCAGTTCTGGGCCTGTGCCGTGTAGGCATCCATCCAGTCGCTGCACCATTCCATCACGTTGCCCCCCATGTCGTAAAGACCCAGCTCGTTGGGCTTCAGACGGCCCACGGGATGGCTGTGGCCGCCGCTGTTGGTGCCAAACCAGCACACTTCCCACGGCTGGCTCTGGCTGCCGGGGTAGATGCTGTTGTGGCCGCGGTTGCCGCCGCGTGCCGCAAACTCCCATTCTGCCTCTGTAGGCAGGCGGAAACGGTAGCCCGTAATCTGGCTTAGGCGGGCGATGAATATCTGCACATCGTTCCACGACACCTGCTCCACGGGCAGGCTGTCGTTGCCCACCCATTTTGACGGGTTTTCGCCCATCACCGCCACCCATAGGGCCTGGGTGACTTCGTATTTGCCTATGTAGAAGCCGTTCACCGTCACCTTGTGGGTGGGCAGCTCGTCGGCATAGGTGTGTTTCTCGCCCCGCGGATGGGTGCATCCCATGGTGAAGCTGCCGCCCTCAACGGGTATCATGCGGAACACGAGGCTGTCCACATACACCATCAGTGAGCCGTCGTCTTCCTCCACCAGGAAGGAGAGGGCCGACGGTTCGATGCCGCGGATTTCGGGGAGGTTGACAGCGGTGATGGTAAGTCCCTGCCCCGGCTTGACGGCCTTCCCCACCGCGCCCTGTAGGCCTTGGAGGGGTTCGGTGTAACGTCCTCCGTCCACAGCAACGCGCACACAGATGTCGGCCTGACGGTCTAGTGCATAGGTGATGGTCAGCGTGTCGTTCTGTAGCACAAAGGCTATGTCGTGCACAACCTGCGCCTGCAGGGCTGCGCAGCAGAGCATCAGACATACTATGGTGGCAATCCTCTTCATGGGACTATTCAGTGGCTAGGCGAGGTGGGCGTCGCTCCAAGCCTCGGGGTTCTTGCGCCAGTTGGTGAGCGACTCCAGGTCGGCAGCACGGATATATTCTTCTTTGCATGCCACCTCGATGAGGGTGTCGTAATTGGTGAGCGTGTGCAGCTCCACTTGGGCGTCGGCGAAGTTCTTGGCCGCCACTTCTAGGCCATAGGTGAAGATGGCCACCATGCCCTTTACGTTGCATCCCTTCTCGCGGAGGGCGTTGACGGCGATGAGGCTGCTCTTGCCGGTGGACACCAGGTCTTCGATAACCACCACCGACTGGCCTTCGTGGATTTCGCCCTCAATCTGGTTGGTCAGACCGTGCGATTTGGCTTCCGAACGCACATACACAAATGGCAGTCCCAGTTCCTGTGCCACCAAGGCACCCTGGGCTATGCCGCCAGTGGCCACGCCGGCGATGGCGTCAATCCCACACCATGTATTATTAATCACCTCTACGAAACTCTGACGTATGAAAGTGCGGATTTCGGGATAGGAAAGAGTGATTCGGTTGTCGCAATAAATTGGAGATTTGCGACCCGAAGCCCATGTGAAAGGTTGTTCGTTATTCAGCTTTATAGCTTTGACTTGCAGTAAGAAAGTGGCCATTTGTAAGGCCATATTGTTAGTTGTTTTCATACGGCAAAGATACACTTTTTTTTCGTAATGGAAAAATATTTTTATGCACAACTCGTTATCCAAAGCGTATGAAGCAGCTTACGATCTCCTATCTCGACCATTTTCTGACTCTGTGCGACCCTTCTGGCCGGACCGCCTTAGCCGTGCCCCACGGGTGGCAGGAGATGGAAGACTCATCGCTCGACGAGTGCTTCGGCCAGCTGCTGGCGGGGCACCATGTATGGGTATGGTGTTATCATGGTTTCAGACACTTGCTGCAATACCTCAAGGAGCATTACCGCTTCGTCAAAGCAGCAGGCGGAGTGGTAGAGGCGCCCGACGGCGACCGTCTGGTCATCCTGCGCGAAGGTCGCTACGACCTGCCTAAGGGAATGGTGGAGCGGGGCGAGTCGCTCCTTGCCGCGGCCCTCCGTGAGGTAGGCGAAGAAACCGGCCTGCAGAATGTGGCAGCAGAGCGGTTGCTGCTGAAGACCTACCACATATACGACAAATACGGCGGATGGCATCTCAAGCAAACCAGCTGGTTCGCTATGCGCACCCCCGAAAAGGAAGCCACCACCCCCCAACTCGAAGAAGGCATCACCCAAGCCCTTTGGCTGGCCCAGGACGAATGCTTCCAACGCCTCACCCACTCCTTCGCTTCCCTCCGACTGGTTGCCGCCAAACTCTAGCCTCGAACCCTTAATATCTAACCCCATTGAACCTCTACAACATAGCCCTCACCCTCGTCTCCGGACTTGGTCCCAAGACCATCCGTCAGCTGTTCAAACTCGTGAACAACGCCGAAGAGCTCTTCTCTATGTCCCACACCCAACTCTCTGAGCTCTTCACCCGCCACCATAGCATCATTCAGGCTATTGAGAGCAAGACCACTATGCACGCTGCCGAGAAAATTGCTGGCGAAACGGAGAGATACGGCATCGAGCCTCTTTTCTTCACCGACCCCGCCTATCCCCAAAGGCTGAACCGCGATGGGTGCGAGGACAATCCTGTCCTCCTCTTCCGTCTCGGCAAGTGCGACCTCAACCCCCGATACAGCGTCGCCATTGTCGGCTCACGCAAGGCCACCGACTACGGCCGCACCACCGCGAGCCGACTGGTAAAAGACCTATCCGCCATCAACACACTCATAGTAAGTGGCTTGGCCTATGGCATCGACACCGTCGCCCATGCTGCCTCCGTCAGCTGCCAAACCCCTACCGTGGCGGTCCTCGGACACGGCCTTGACATCATCTACCCCAGCCAGAACCGCAACCTGGCCAAGCAAATCCTCGAATCTGGCGGCTCCCTGCTCACCGAGTACCCCCTGCATACCGAAATCAAAGCCACCAACTTCCCCGCCCGCAACCGCATCATTGCCGCCCTCTCCGACGCTACCGTTGTGGTGGAAGCTGCCGAGCGGGGCGGAGCCCTCATCACAGCCAATATCGCCAGCAGCTACAACAAGGAGGTGTTTGCCGTCCCCGGTCGCCTCAGCGATGTCACCTCCCAAGGATGCAACAACCTTATTGCCAACAATAAAGCCGTTATGATCCGCAACGCTGGCGACATCTTCTTCCAGATGGGGTGGGAAGCCCCATTCGACCAACATCAGCACAAAGCACAGCAACAGAGCCTCTTCGAAGCCCTTGACTCTAACCAGCAGGTCATCGTTGACCTCCTTGAGAAAAACAGCGAGATGACTTTGGACGAAATTGAGAAGCAATCCGACATGTCATTACCCAAAATTGCCTCCGCCATGATAGAATTAGAACTGAAAAATATTGTTCGATGCCTTCCGGGAAAGATGTACAAGTTGTCATAGAATTAGCCACTTAAGGATTGTTAATATTTTTTTTGTGTTAAAAATTTCTTCAATTGCAAATAAAATCGTAATTTCGCACTTTGATTTAATTGTGCATAGAGCCTTTTTTTTGTAATCAAAAAATACTACATACATGAAACAAACTGTAAAAGGAAAAATCTCCCAAATTATCGGCGCTGTTGTCGATGTCACATTTGAAGATGGCATAAGCCTGCCCGACATTTACGATGCCCTCCAAGTTGTACGCCCCGATGGCACAGAAGTTATTCTCGAATGCCAGCAAGACATCGGCGAGAACACCATGCGCACCATCGCCATGGATAGCACCGACGGTTTGCAGCGCGGCACCGAGGTCACCGTCTTGGGCGGCCCCATATCCATGCCCGTGAGCGAGAACATCAACGGCCGTCTGTTCAACGTTATCGGCAAGGCCATCGACGGCATGCCTGACCCCGAACATGAAAAACGCTACGGCATCCATCGCGAACCTCCCAAGTTCGAGAACCTCGCCACCAGTCAGGAGGTCCTTTTCACCGGCATTAAGGTCATCGACCTCATCCAGCCCTTCCTCAAGGGCGGTAAAATCGGTCTCTTCGGCGGCGCCGGTGTCGGTAAGACAGTGCTTATCCAAGAGCTCATCAACAATATCGCTAAGAAATACTCCGGCATGTCGGTGTTCACGGGCGTCGGCGAGCGTACCCGTGAGGGCAACGACCTGCTTCGCGAGATGATTGAGGCTGGCGTTATCAACTACGGCCCCGAATTTGGCAAGAGTATGGAAGAGGGCAGCTGGGACCTCAGCAAGGTCGACCCACAAGCCGTCAAAGACTCCAAATGCACCATGGTGTTTGGTCAGATGAACGAGACCCCTGGTGCCCGTGCCCGTGTCGCCCTTTCAGGCCTCACCCTCGCCGAGTATTTCCGTGATGGCGACGAGAAGACCGGCGGACGCGACATCCTCCTTTTCATCGACAACATCTTCCGTTTCACTCAGGCTGGCTCCGAGGTTTCTGCATTGCTTGGCCGTATGCCCTCCGCTGTCGGCTATCAGCCCACCCTCGCCACCGAGATGGGTATGATGCAGGAACGTATCACCTCCACCAAGCGCGGTTCCATCACATCCGTCCAGGCCGTCTACGTGCCTGCCGACGACTTGACCGACCCCGCTCCCGCCACCACCTTCGCTCACTTGGATGCCCAAACCGTGTTGAGCCGTAAGATTTCCGAGCTCGGCATCTATCCCGCCGTCGACCCCCTCGACTCCACATCCCGTATCCTCTCGCCCGACATTGTTGGCGAAGAACACTACAACACGGCTCAGAAAGTCAAGCAGATGCTCCAGCGCTACAACGAGCTGCAGGATATTATCGCCATCCTCGGTATGGAGGAACTCGGCGAAGCCGACAAGCTTGTCGTCTCCCGTGCCCGCCGCGTCCAGCGCTTCCTCTCTCAGCCCTTCCATGTCGCTGAAGCCTTCACCGGCCTCCCCGGCAAATTCGTTAATATCGAAGACACCATCAAGGGCTTCAACATGATTCTCAACGGCGATGTCGACTACCTGCCCGAACAGGCCTTCCTGCTTGTCGGTACTATCGAAGAAGCCATCGAGAAGGGCGAAAAGATTTTGGACGAGACCAAATAATCGGGGGCCTGCTCTATGAAAGTTAAAATCACAAAGCCTGACTCCACCCTTTACGAAGGCGAAGCCAAATTGCTGCAACTGCCTGGCACTGGCGGACTCTTTGAAATACTCCAGAACCATGCGCCTATCATTTCGTCCCTCACGAAAGGTGTCCTCCGACTTGTCACTACCGACGACGAAACCAAGACATTCGAGATTCGTGGCGGCGTGGTCAAAGGTCAGAAGAACGATATTCTAATATTGGTACAATGAAGACCATTCTACAAAACACAATACTTGACAATAAGGCCGTTGACATCACCATTGACAACGGCCTTATTGCTAGTGTGCAAGAGCCAACAGCACATAAGGAGCATGACGAAGCAGAAGTCATCGACGGCTCCGGCCTAGCCGTCTTTCCCGGACTGTGCAACATGCACTCCCATGCCCCGATGACCCTCTTCCGTGGACTAGGCGATGACCAACCGCTTGACGTGTGGCTCAATAAATACATCTGGCCAGCCGAACAGAAACTTACCGACGAGCTGGTCTATGAGGGTACCCTCCAAGCCTGTCGCGAGATGCTGGCGAGCGGCACTACCGCTTTCAACGACATGTATTTCCGCCTCCCCGCAATGGCACAAGCCGTGAAAGACAGCGGCATACGTGCCATGCTGGGTTACAACATCTTCGGCGACGGTGACGAAGTCATGAACGTCAGAAAGGAAATTGAGCAAGCCCAATCCGATTCCCCCAACCCGCGCTTTACCATCGCGCCACACTCTGTCTATACCGTGAGCGACAAAGGGTTGCGCCGCTGTGCCGAGGCCTGCGAGGAACTACATGTGCCCATGCACATCCACATGAGCGAAACACTTAAAGAGGTTAACGACTGTCTGCGCGACCACGGCTGCCGCCCTTGGGAATACCTCGACCGCTTGGGCATCCTCGACAAGCTGGGTCCCAACATTATAGCTGCCCATACCCTGCACCTCTCCGACAACGAAATCAAGCTTATCGGCGACCATCATATCACTTGTGTCCATTGCCCCAACTCCAACCTCAAGCTCGGCAGCGGCTACCGTTTCCTCCTGCTTGAACTGATTGAAGCCGGTGCTCAAGTGGCTCTCGGCACCGACGGCTCCGCCTCCAGCAACAACCTCGATATGATAGAGGTGATGAAGACCGCCTCCCTCCTTCAAAAAGGTTGGCGCGGCGACCCTACCGCAGTCCCTGCCGAACAGATTCTCTCCCTCGCCACCCTGGGACACACCATTGCACCCGGTCAGCCAGCCTGCCTCTTTCTTGTAAAGCTCAACAGTCCCGCCTCTACATCCATACTATCAGACAGCCATACAATCTCTAACCTGATTTACGCCACCCATGGCGAAAGCGTCGTCCTCACCATGGTCGATGGCAAGGTGGTATATAACTCGGAGAAGAAAGCATGAGGCGAATACTCATTATTGCATGGTGGAGCCTAGGCGTTCTCCTCTTTGCCAGCTGCCATATCCCCGACAACAGCGACAAGCAGATATTCCGCTACAACGAGTCGGCCGGTATTGCCACCCTTGACCCGGCCTTTGCCAAAGACCAGGCTATCATCTGGGGCTGCACTCAGCTCTATAATGGCCTCATCCGCCTTGACGAACGTCTCGAACCGCAACCCTGCATCGCCAAAACGTGGAGCATAAGCCCCGACAACAGAACATACATCTTTACTCTACGTAATGATGTCTATTTTCATAAGAACGAGCTCTTTGCTACCCCTGATTCCACCCGAGCGGTTACTGCCGCCGACTTCCTCTACAGCTTCAACCGCATCCTTGACCCTGACGTGGCATCGCCCGGACGGTGGATTTTCGACGAGGTAGACCATTTCGAGGCCCCCGATGACACCACCTTCGTCGTCCGTCTCAAACAGCCTTTCAGCCCCTTTCTTAGCATCCTCGGCATGGCCTACTGCTCCGTGGTGCCACACGAAGTAGTGGAGCATTATGGCACCGACTTCCGCCAGCACCCCTGTGGCACCGGACCCTTCTTCATGCAGTTGTGGAAAGAAAACGTCAAGCTGGTTATGCGCCGCAACCCGCTTTATTTCGAATGCGATAGCCTCGGCCATGCTCTTCCCTACCTCGATGCTGTAGCCGTCACATTCATCGTTGACAAGCAGACTACCTTTCTGGAATTTGTCAAAGGCAACCTCGACTTCATGAACTCTCTTGATGCTTCTTACAAAGATGAACTTCTGACCCGCACGGGGCAACTGAAAGAGAAATATGCCAGTCGCATCGATATGGTCAGCACCCCCTTCCTCAACACCGAGTACCTCGGATTCCGCATGGAAAACCCTGCAAGCCCGCTGCATGACCGCCGCATCCGTCAGGCCATCAACTATGGTTTCGACCGTGTCAAGATGATGAAATACCTCCGCAACGGCATCGGGCAGCCCGGCACCGGCGGCATGGTGCCCTGCGGCCTCCCAGGCTTCGACACCGTAGGCGACTATGGCTACGACTACGACCCCCAGAAAGCCCTGGCCCTACTGGCCGAAGCCGGCCACCCCCAAGGCAATGGACTACCTGTCCTCACCCTCAGCACCACCAGCAGCTACCTCGACCTCTGCAAATACATCCAGCAGCAGCTGGGACTCCTCGGTATTGACATCAAGGTCGACGTCAATCCCCCTGCTGCACTGCGTGAGCAGATAGCGCAAGGCAAGAGTGGTTGGTTCCGAGGCAGCTGGATAGCCGACTACCCCGATGCTGAGAACTACCTCTCGCTCTTTTACAGCGGCAACCGCTGTCCTGCCGGAGCCAACTACACCCGTTACAACAACCCCCAGTACGACAAGCTCTATAAGCTCTCTAAAGGCACCGCCGACCCCGACCGCCGCATCGCCCTCTACCGCCAGATGGACCAGCTCATCATGCGCGACGCCCCTGTTATCGTCCTCTATTACGACCAGGTCCTCCATTTCACCCACCGCAACGTCCACGGCCTCCGCAGCAATGCCATGAACGCCCTAGACCTCAGATTTGTTACAATAGAGAAAGGCTGATTCGCTATGGGGTGTGTGGGCCCTGTTCCTCCCTCTCCCTCTTTCTTAAGAGGACTTCTATAAATCATCCCAGAGCGGTGTGACCATTAATAACACCGTACAAGCCGTAAGGCGTAGTGCGGTGATAACCAATAAGTAACTAAGCTGCGTCTCGTAGAGACGCGACATCGAGGAAAGTGAGCAAAAATCAATTAGAGCGAAGGTGTAATGAAGGCTTGAATGATTAGCAAGAAAAAGTTGTGCCAAGGGCAATATTTTTTCGGAAGGTTCGTTAAATAAACGAAAAGGAAATAGTAATTCTCAATCTTTTTCAATGTATCAACATATCAACAACAATAAACTTAGGGATATGAGTCATTCAATCAAATTGTTCAGCGTAGCTTTGTTAGTGCTTCTTGCCAGTGCTGCCAGTGCTCAAACCAATATCACCATCCATGGCGAGGTGGTGAACGGGGCGGGCAAGGAGGTGTTTCTGTATCGCTATAGTGACATGCTGACGCGGAGTGAGGTGGCAGTGGATCAGACCGTTATCGGTGGCAATCGTACTTTTGAGCTCAAGGCCTATGCCAATTACCCCACCATGATGATGTTGCAAATTGAGAACTATAGCCAGTCGTTCTTCGTGGAGCCAGGGCGCGACTACGAGGTGTATGTACCTCGTTTCGACTGGGATGTGAATGAGAAGCGCAATGTATATCTGGCACCTGAGGTGCTGCCGTTGGAGTTTGTCAATATGCCAGCCGATGAGTTAAACGGTATGATATCGAACTTCGAGGCCGTGGTGGCAGACTATATTGATGCCCACAGGATTTATTTTGATGCCCGTTTCCGCCCGCAGAAACGGTATTTCGACAGCTTGGTGTTGGAAGTGGCGAAGAAAGCCCCCGACACGAAGAACGAATTCTTTAACCGTTACAAACGTTATCAGCTGGCCAGCATGAAGTACAGCTTCCATTTTGACACCCGCCGCCAGATGTTCAACAAATATATCAAAGACCAGCCCATCCTGTATTACGACGACAACTACATGTCGTTCTTCACCACCCTGTTTGCCAATTGTCTTTCGAAGGGTACGAACAAGATACCTGCCTGGCAGATGGGCTATTGGGTCAATACGCTTAACCTCAACGTGTTCTTGGATTCGATAGGCACGGACAGTCTGCTGCGAAACGAGCAGGTGAGGGAACTGGTGGCTTTGGAAGCCCTACAGGAGGCTTTTTACCAGAACCGTTACTACGAGGGTGACAAAGTGGTGAGGATGATAGAGATGCTGGGGGCGCAGAGCAAATTCCCTGAGCATAAAGAATTGGCCCACAGGCTTGCCGCGAGCCTGAGAAGTAAGGAGGAAGGTTCGGAAGTACCAGTCTTTGCATTGCCCGATGTGGACAAGAAAATCGTCACCTTGGAGAGCATGAAGGGCAAGTGGGTGTACCTGGCCTTCGTGAGGGTGGGGGACCCTAATTGCATTGCTGAGATAGAGACTATGGCTCATTTCAAAGACAGTGTCTATGCCAAGAACAAGAATGTGGAATTTGTAACCATCTGCTGCGACCGCGAGTTTCAGAAGATGTACCATTTCTTGAAGAACACCAAGAAGGGGCCAAAGTACAATTGGACGTGGCTTCACTTCAACGGCAACTACAAGTTGCTGGAACACTATCAGGTGGTGTCCTACCCCTATTTCATACTTATCAACCCCGAAGGTCAGCTGCAATATACCGTCACCCCGTCGCCCGCCACGGGCTTCCTGATGCACGGACCCTGGCAGCCTAAGCCGCAGCAGCCCACTGACGACCAGCCTTTCTTCCTAAGATACTGAGGTGTTAGAGATGAGGGGTAGTTAGCTTAGGGCAGACGCTGGGGTCTGGCTTAACGTGGTTAGTGGTAGAAGTCATTGCAGCCATTGGAGTACTCTTAACAATGAAGTGTTAAAAAAAGAGGGGGAAGACGGATGCTTATTAGATTATTTATTAGTACTTTTACGACTTGAAATAAGAAGTTATTATTGTATGCAACGAGTTAAGATTCTAATAGTTATTGCTGCAATAACATGGGTCGTGCCCCCTGTTTTTGCACAAAAGTCATCGTCGGATGAGTCGATACGCCAAATCTATCGCCAAGCTGTAGACCTTTACCAGAAGGAAAAATATGCGTCGGCACAGAATTTGTTTGACAAACTCACGGTTGAAGCACTAGCTTATGATGAGCAGATAGCCACCGAGTCGCGTTACTTTGGTGCAGTCTGTGCCGAGAAGTTGAACAACAACGATGCCGACTTCCGCCTGACGGAGTTCCTTCGCCTTTATCCTCAGAGCACCCATTGCAATATGGCCAATTTTTATTTGGGCAACTACCACTATGCGGCCGGCGACTATGAAAAGGCACTGAAATACTACAAGAAGGTGCAGTCGCGCGAAGTGGAGTATGGACATCGTAGCGAGTACAACTTCAAGGTGGGCTACTGCTATTTCAACGACGAGGACTATAACGAGGCCAAGAAGTTTTTCTCGCAGGAAATCAACGGCAAGTCAAAATACACCAGTGCTGCCCTTTATTACTACGCCCATCTGCAATATATGGATGGCAAGTATGACCTGGCGCTGCGCAACTTCCAGAAGTTGCAGTCAGACCACCGCTTTGCCAAGATTGTACCCTCGTATATTGCCCGCATCTATTACTATCTGGGCAAGGACGACGAGTTGCTACAGTTGGCCCCGACCCTTCTGCTGGAAGAGGATGTGTTCAAGAAGAACGAGATACGGCAGATGGTGGCTGAGGTATACTTCAACCGTGTCGAGTACAAGAATGCCCTTGACTATTACTCCGCCGCCATGCGCAACCACGACACCGATGAGGGTGTCGACCCCGCACAGGCGATGGCCGGAGGCGGACAGCGCAAAGGCAAGAAGAGCAACACGGCGGCTCTGGTGGCCTCTTGCACTCCGCAGGACAGCTACTACCAGATAGGCTACTGCCACTATATGCTCCACCAGTACGATTCGGCTCAGTACTACCTCTCGAAGAAGACGGTGTGTGTGGACAGCGTGGCGCAGCATGCCCTCTATGTCTTGGGCGATGTGGACATTTGCCTTGGCCGTAAGAACGAGGCCCGCAGCATGTTCCTTCAGGCTTCGAAGATGGACTTCGACCCTAAGATAAAGGAAGATGCCTTGTTCAACTATGCCAAACTCTCATACGAACTCAACGCCAACCCTTATAACGAGTCGATACGTTCCTTCGAGGACTACCTGCAGAAATACCCCCGCACCTCCCACAAGGCCGAGGTGCAGGAAATACTTACCTCGCTTTATTTCAGCACCCGCAATTACAAAGATGCCCTCACACTGATTGAGAAGATACAAGACCGCTCACCAGTAATGAATCAGGCCTATCAGCGCATCGTCATCAACCGCGGTATCGAGGTGTTCAACACGGGCAACATGAAGGCTGCCGCCACCTACTTCCAGAAGGCTGCCAAAATCAACGCCCTGCCCAAATACACCACCGACGCCTATTACCTCTATGCCGAGGCTCGCTACCGTCTGGGCGACTTGGACGCTGCTGCCAAGACCTTGGACCGTTTTATGGTGAGTAGCAATGCTACCACCTCGCCCTACTACCGTCAGGCTCTTTACACCCACGGCTATATCTCCATGAAGAGGAACAATATAGCAGATGCGTCCGACGACTTCAAGATTTTCCAGCGACTGGCCGATGCCACCATCGACAAGCATCAGGTGAACGATGTCAACAACCGCTTGGGCGACTGCTGCTATCTGGAGAGCAAGTATAACGATGCCATCAAATACTACGACCGCGTGATTGAGGCCAACGATGCCGATGCCGACTACGCCACTTATCAGAAGGCTTTGTCATACGGGGCCATGGGCAAATATCACGAGAAACTGACCTATCTGAATCAGATTTTCGAACGTTTCAGCGAGTCGCCTCTGGCTCCCAAGGCACTCTTCGAGGTGGGCAACACCTACCTCGTTTGCGACAACAACGACATGGCTCTTCTGTATTTCAATAATTTCCGCAATAAATACCCGCAGAACACCCTCGTCAAGACCGCCTTGCTGAACATGGGTCTCATATACTATAATACCGACCAGAACAACGAGGCATTAGCCGTCTTCGACCAGCTGCTCACCAATTATGCCGGTACCGACGAGGCGCGCGACGCCCTCAGCACGGTCAAGAATATCTATGTCAGCCAGAACCGTGTGGACGAGTACTTCAGCTATGTGAAGCGTACCACCAAGACCAATGTTTCGACCGTGGAGCAGGACAGCACCCTCTATATGTCGGCTGAGAACCAGTATATGAATGGCGACTGCGAAAGTTCGGTGAAGAGCTTCGAGCGGTACTTGGAGAAATTCCCTGAAGGACTCTTCCACCTACAGGCCCACTACTATGCTGCCGACTGCCTCTTCCGCAATGGGCAGAACGAGCAGGCTCTGCCCCATTATGAGGCTGTGGCCGCCGCAGGCCGCAACAGCTACACCGAGCGTTCTCTCCACAATGCCGCCAATATCGCATACAACCTCAACAACTTCACCAAGGCTCTCGACCTCTATGGCCAGTTGGTGGAGGTGGCCGAAGGCGACAACAGCCGCATGGCGGGCCGCGTGGGCTATCTGCGCAGCTGGGTGCGCCTGGGGCAGCCCGACAGCATCCGCGCCGCAGCCAATGCCTTGCTGAGCGAATACAAGATTACCAGCGAGCTGCGCGACGAAGCACGTATCTGCATCGCCCGCACCTATTATGAGACCGGCCACAACTACCGTCAGGCCGACAGCGTGTACAGCCTCTTGAAGAACTCCACCAACGGCGACTACAGCGGCGAAGCCTCCTACCGTATTGCCGAGAGCCTCTTCCTACAGCAGGAGTATGACGAGGCCGAGCATGCCATTGAAGCCATCACCGCCGACCCCGCCAACGACTACTACCTCGCCAAGTCGTTCATCCTATGGGCCGACATCTTCCACGCCCGCGGCAACAACCTGCAGGCCAAGCAGACGTTGCAGAGCATCATCGACAACTACGACGGCGACGACCTGGTGCAGCTGGCCTTGCAGAAACGCAACACCATCCTTGAGGAGGAGAACCCCGTACAGGCACCCGAAGAAGAGGAAATCGTCATAGAACTGGAGAATTGATTGTTGAATACTGATAAATGAATGATATGAATAAGTCAGCCAAAATACTAGTCGCACTTGTCGCCATGATGGCCATCGCCCCTATGGGAAGAAGCCAGAGCGACAGCAATGTGTATAATGAACGCGTGGTTGTCACCAGCCGTTACAAGCCAGTGGTTGAAGAAACGCAAAAAATCAATGTGGCTCCCACCATCACGGACACCGTGGCCACCATGCCCAAGTCGTTCACCTACGACATCTCCACACGTCGTCTCACCTCGCTCTATGAGCCTTCGCGCATCAAGGCCGCCCGCATCATCGGCGAGCCCGCCACCAAGCTTTACAACAACTATCTGAAGCTCGGATTTGGCAACTATCTCTCGCCTTTGGCCGAGGTCTACTTCAATTCTTTGCGTAGCGTGGACCGCACCTTCGGCATCCGCGCCACCCACCGCTCGTCGTGGGGCACCATCGGCAAGCAGGATGAGGAGAAGCCCTCTTCGTCGTACTATGGTCAGGCACCCTTCTCGCTGACCGATGTGACGCTCTTTGGCAAACTTATCACCAAGAGCCACCACCAGCTCAGTGCCGACCTGGGCTATCAGAACGACTTCAACCGCTATTACGGCTTCGACGACAGCACGCTGTTCAGTGTGACCAACCTCATCCGCGATTCCATCGAAAAATCCCAATACAAGGCTGTCTACAACACCGCCTCACTCAACCTTGGCATCAAGACACTGAACACCGATGTCAACGCCCTCGGCTATGAGGCCAATATAAATCTGACCGACCTCTTTGCCAGCTACAGCCAGAACGAGTTCAACATCAACTTCGATGGGAATATGCACTACGGCTTCACCATCGCGCAGAAGCACAAGGCCATAGCCTATCTCCACCTTACCTATAACGGCTTTATCAACAATTTCGCCCCGACCGAGCTGCCTCTGCAGCACGACAGCACGTTGGCGGCGCAGCTGCTCATCCGCGACGAAATATCGGGTGCCTCCGTACTTGACACCCATTTCTACTTGGGACTATATAAGGCTAACCCCTATATCGACTTCATCTTCTCTGGCTTCCAGATTCATGCCGGTGCCGTGGTGATGCTCGACGGCTTCAACCATCCGGGGAGCGGCAAGGTGCATGTCTATCCCGATGCCACGGTGAGCAAGTCGTTCTTTAACGACCTCATCAATGCCACCCTTGTGGCGCAGGGCAATATGGATGCCAACAGCTGGAATCATATCCGTACCGTCAACCCCTATATCACACCCAACAGCCCTGTCCGCGCCACCAGCCATCTCGATTTTGCAGCCAAGGTGCGTCTCAACCTCAGCAAGAAAATCGACTTGAATGTCTATGGCGTGTACAGCAACCTCAACGACGACCTCTCCTTTGTGCTGGATGAACGCTACAGGCTGCACAATGTCTTCACTCCTGTCTACGACAGCCTCACCCGCATCAAGGTGGGCGGCAGCTTCGTCTTCCTCAACGACGAGATGCTGCGCCTCGAGGCTAAGGGCAACTACTATATATACAAGAATAAGAAGACCCGCATGTTTGGCAATCAGCGTGTGGAATACCCGCTTTACTATCGTCCCAACTTCGATGCTGCCCTGTGCGCCACCGTCAATTATCACGACAAGGTCATCGGTCGCTTGGAATTCCAGTTGCTTGGCCGCACCCCTTACTCCACAGTCACAGCTGCCGATGGCACCGACAGCACGCTCTATCTGCCCCTTCGCTACGGCTTGAACATGGAGGTGGAGTACCGCCACAACAAGGCTCTCAGCTTTTTCATCAAGGCCGACAACCTGCTCTTCCAGCGCTATTTCTATTGGGAGAACTACCCCAGCTACCGCGGCCTCTTCCTGCTGGGTCTTACCTACACCATCCCCAATTGATGATCTGTCAGGCTAGTGGTGCTATGCTAACAGGGATTCCTAGTATCACTAGCATTACTAGACTTACTGGATAACCTATCACCCACTATGACCTACCAACAAACCCTCGAGTACCTCTTCAATTCCCTGCCCATGTATCACCGCATCGGGCAGGCGGCGTATAAGGCCGACATCACCAATACGGTGCAGCTCATGCAGCATCTCGGCAACCCCGAACGCAAGTTCCGCAGCATCCACGTGGCGGGTACCAACGGCAAAGGCTCTGTCTCCCATATGCTTGCCTCGGTTCTCATGCAGGCGGGCTACAAGGTGGGACTCTACACGTCGCCTCACTTGGTGGACTTTCGCGAGCGCATCCGCATCAATGGGCAAATGATACCCCAGCAGCGTGTCACTGACTTCGTCGAGCAGCATCGCGACTTTATGCAGTCTTTGCAGCTCAGTTTCTTCGAGATGACTGTGGGGTTAGCATTCGACCACTTCGCTGCGGAGCAGGTCGATGTGGCAGTGGTGGAAGTGGGCATGGGAGGAAGGCTCGACAGCACCAACGTCATCACCCCCGACCTCTGCGTCATCACCAACATAGGTTTCGACCACACCCAGTTCCTTGGCGACACACTCCCCAAGATAGCCTCTGAAAAGGCAGGCATCATCAAGCCGCACGTCCCCGTCGTGATAGGGGAGACCCATCCCGAAACCAAGCCAGTCTTTGAGCAGCGTGCTGCTGAGTTGCAGGCTCCCATCTACTTTGCTGACGATAATTACCGCATTATCCCGATTGCCGAACAACCCTTATCTCAGAACGGCGAGCTCTGTTTCCCTACGCTGGTATTCAAAGTTGCGACCACTCATTCTCAATTCTCAATTCACTTGTCCCCTCACAGGCAGCTACCAGCTGAAGAACCTGGCCACCCTCTTCCAAGCATTAGAGCTTCTGCCTACAGTAGGCTACACCATTACCGAGCAGCACATCCACGACGGCATCGCCCGCGTAATGGAGGACACCGGACTTCATGGCCGTTGGGAGAAGATGGACGAGCAGCCGCTCACCATCTGTGAGACAGCCCACAATGCCGACGGCATCAGTGCCATGCTGCAGAAGCTGTCCGAAATACCCTACCGCCATCTGCATCTCATCTATGGCTGTGTCAACGACAAGGACTTCCACAAGATACTGCGCATGCTTCCACAAGAGCGCACCACCTACTATTACACCCAGCCCAGCGTCCCCCGTGCCCTGCCCGTCGGGCAACTGGTCGAAGCAGCCCAAGAGCTAGGCATGCCCGGCAAGGCCTTCCCCCGCGTAAGCGAGGCCATCGCCGCCGCCCGCCATGCCGCCGACCCCAGCCACGACCTCGTGCTTGTCACAGGCAGCATTTTCCTTGTGGCCGACGCGGTTGCATACTATCCATCCATGATGGTGACGCGCCCGTGGTGATAAGTCTAATGTGACAGACTGCTGGGCAATGGGATGGGGACGAAGGTCTACTACAGAGGGCTTCAGTAGGACGGTTAATACAATAATCCAAACATCCAAAGGGGTATGATATTCAGATAAGGATAGAGTGTATCATCTTTTACTACGTAGGCATCCTTGAGGTTCGCCACCTGTTTTCTGGTCTTGTTTTTCCCGCCTACCTCAAACGTGTGTCCATCAACAATGAAATCGGCAGCAGGTGAAGCGGAGACACGGTGTCCAATTGCCACTTGCGAAAAGAAGAAAGTCTCACGTATAGTACCCTTGTCTGGCTCGTTATCACATAGAGAATAGCAGAGGTTGGTGTTGTTTAAATATACTTTCTCCACTTTAGTAAATCTATCCAGGATGTCGTCGTCCTCACGTAGTAGCCGTAGCAGTCCGGCCCGTTCCAGATAGTACATGACCTCAGCCACCATTGTGCGGTCCATCTCAAGTGTCCGCCCCAAGTTGGAATAGTTTGGCTTGAATGGTGTACTCTGAGCCAATACGTACATCAGTTTCTTCAATTTCCGGGCAGTGGGTAATGTGATTTTTACCTGATTGGGAATGTCCACCTCTAAAGTCTGCGATACAACGGCGTCTAGTCGTTGCTGGTATCCAGGCTCTCCAAAAAATGGATAGTTGCCAGTCGCTAAATAATCGCTGAACAATTGCAATGGGTGTTCCATCTCAGGGATGCCCTGAATTTTGCCTGATAAAACTACGTCTATTGCCTTTGGCTGTATGTTTGTTCCCTGTGAGAAATTGACATACTCCCTAAACGACATGGGTTCAAGTCGATATACTAAGGCACGACGGCTCAAGTCAACCTCCAGGCCTCTGATAATGTCAATCATAGATGACCCCGATAGGGTTAATTGTAAAGTCGGGTAGGTGTCATGAATCTCTTTTACCTCGCGTGACCATCCAGGATATTTGTGTACCTCGTCAATATAAAGATGTTGACCTCCATGATGGTAGAAGTATTCTGCCAACTCTAGTAAGGTAGTAGATGTAAAATAAGGGTGGTCAGATGTGACATATAAAGAGGTGTCCTCTTCATTATTGATGAGAATATGCTGTAACATCATCGTGGTTTTGCCCACACCACGGCAACCGAGTATCATATTGAGATTGTTTTGCCACGGTATTTTGTCATGTAGATAGCGGACAAAATCGGTCTTAATCAATCCAAGCCGTTGATAATAAGCGTCTATTAGTTTTTTCATGTTTTTTGTTCCCTCATTTGAATGTTGCAAAAATACTAAAAATCTTTGAAATAACAAAAAAAGTGAGCATTTTTGTGGATTGCATTCTGCAATTTTTTGACAAAAGCGTTGGATGTAATCCACATTTTTCTTATTGTTTTGCAGATTGTGGGCCGCAGTTTTGCCTGTCTGGTGGGTGAGAGTAGAAGAAATAGGGCGCGTTACCATCCATGATGGTGACGCGCCCTTGTTGATAAGTCTAGTGATAAAGGCTACTGGGCCAGCGGGGCGGAGCCGAGGGCCTGCAGCAGCTGGATGATTGCAGTGGCGGTGCCGATGCTGTTGGTGATGGTGGCGGCGTTGACGTTCAGCCCCGTCAGGGTGTTCATCTTGTCGATGATGGTGCCCACGTTGGCCGAAGTGATGAGGCCGGCGCCGGCGGCCACCATGCCGGAGGCAAAGGCTTTCTTATAGTTGGGGTCAGCCTGGTTGTTGCGGAAGTTGGTGTAGGCCGTGGCCAGGTTGAGGGCGGCGGTGAGGTCGTTTGGGTTGCCGAGATTGATGGTGCCGGTGCTCTTGTATGAATTGTAGAGCGACACCAAGGCGCGGGCCGAGGCCTTTCCGCTGTCTTTGGCGGCCGTGCTGGAGGCGGTGTTGGCTGTTCCGAAGGAGGATGAACTACATGATGCAAGTGCCAGGGTGGCGAAACACATCATAATGATACTGAATTTCTTCATGGTATTTTAATGTTAAGTTGTATTGTTCTTTTCAAGCTGCAAAGATACATTTTTTTTTGCATATCGAAAAAAAATCGTATATTTGCAAACCAATTTTTGAAAGAAATTATAGTTAAATACCTGTTATTAAAATCTTATGAATAATACACTTTTCACTTTCCCAAAGCCTGAGAACGAACCCGTCCTTGGCTACAAACCCGGCAGTGCCGAACGTAAGGAAATCCGCAAAGCCCTTGACGAACTGTACAATACGGTGACCGACATCCCCGCCATCATCGGTGGCAAGGAGGTTCGCACCGCTGAAACTGGCACCATCGTGATGCCCACCGAGAACCACCATGTGCTGGCCAAGTACTACAAGGTGGGCGAGAAAGAAGTCCAGATGGCTATCGATGCAGCCATGAAGGCCCGTGAGGAATGGTCCAACATGCCGTGGATCGACCGCGCCAGTGTGATGCTCAAAATCGCCACCCTCATCAGTGGCAAATACCGTTGGCTGATTAACGCCGCCACCATGCTGGGGCAGGGCAAGACCACCATGCAGGCCGAAATCGACTCCGCTTGCGAGCTCGTCGACTTCCTCCGCTACAATGCCTACTATGCCTCGCAAATCTACAGCGACCAGCCCTGCAGCGACAAGGGCACGCTCAACTATGTGACCTATCGTCCTATGGAAGGCTTTGTGTTCGCCATCACCCCCTTCA
>JAFRXG010000023.1:0-41627 GCA_017441565.1 Bacteroidales bacterium
CAAACTCTTCATTGTAAGAATTGCTTTTTTTTACCTTTGACTCGTTCGTGTCTCACCCGCCGGCCTCGCCGGCGCGGTGTTCGACACACGCTATCTCTCGATCCAAGAATTCAATGTCCTTTCGCTTCTCTCGGAAACTGCTGTTGTCTCCTCGAAAGCGGGTGCAAAGATACGACCTTTTTTCAAACTGCAAAAAATTTTTTTCGCATTTCTTCGCCACGGCGGCGCAAAACGGCTGGACGACAGCATTATGAAGTAAGAAAAAAAATTCGGAAGGCTGGAAAAAAAGGCGGAAAACGACTGGAAAAATCAAGAAAAAACACCCGTTTTCCGCAAAAATCAGGGGGCGGACGCGCATGAAAATTGCAATATTCGTGTATTATACTGATTTTCAGTAACAAATACCACTATTTAACATTACACACTAATGGAATAATAAACCATAACAAGCTAATATACAATGCGTTTATAGTAATAGTAACGCGTCGAAGCAAGAAGTAAATAAAAAATCGTGCCCGAAAAAAGAATTGCTCTAATCTGACAAATGACTGATTTTTGTCAAACATTCTTGATGCCGCGCCTCCGCAGGACCCTGATAGAGAGCTTCGCCTGTCACCCCACTGCGCTTCGCCTGTACGGTGTTATTAAAATTCAGCCTCTCCAAGGCTGTTGAGAAATCAGTCATATATCGCACAAGAGACAAAAGGATCAAGGTAGAGGAATCGATTTCAACGTACCTTCGTTGATGGTTCGAAGAGGTTCGCTCCGATAAACGAAATGAAGATGGGGATACAAGGCAATAATAATGGCGCTTGGACGTTATCGACATATATAAATAATACATAATAATAGAAATGACAAACAAACGTAAACAAACCGCGCTGATATTCATCATGATGGCTACTATTTCCGCCCCATCATGGGGTCAGTATGACAGGGCAGTGGTAGCACTGACCCGGCTTGACTATGTCTACTATAATATTGACAACCCCATGTCGGTGTCGGTGCCAGGGCTGATGCCCAAAGACATCGTGGTGAGCATCGGAGAGGACAAGGCCTTTCTTCATCGAGACCCCGACGGAAGCAACAGCAACGACTTCGTGGTACGCCCCAAAGACAGCACTGGAACCATCACGGTTCATGTCGACGAGCGTATCGACCCCCAACGCACACGCAGCCGCGGGGTTATGCAGTTCCGAGTCGTCACCCTCCCCAATCCAACGCTATACTTAGAGTATGTACGGCAAGGGGACACGGTGTCGCTCAACGACCTCTTAACCAAGGGGTATATACAAGTCAAAGCCGAACTTGAGGATTTCTCGTTCAAACTTGACGCACCCGAAGTGCTAAGCTACCATCTCAATCGGTCGGGATGGTTCAACCTACCCATCATCGTGGAAGGCAGCAAATTGACGAACGAGGTGCGCGAAATGTTGGCAAAAGCACGGCTGGATGAAACCTTATTCCTTGACAACGTGGCAGTAAGGCTTCCAGACGGCAGAACAGTGACCCTACAAGCTTCCTTTCCTTTGAAGTGACACCTATTCGTAAAGCAAAAAATAAGACACGCCATGCAATTATTCTATCGGAGAGCAACTAAATAAAAGAAAAAACGTAAAACCAATAGAAACTGCTCAAACGATGACCATGAGAAGGAAAAGGATATTATTGCTGGCCGCCTTGGTCACGGCTGTGGTAGGCCTGTTTTACTGGGGATGCTCGAAATCGACAAAAGACGAAGTCCTTGCCTCCTTTCATAAAACAGCCAACGAACGGAACTGTTCTGAAGAATACGAACAGATAGCCAATCGAGAGTATTTCTATTCAGTGCCAAGCGCCATCTGTGCTTGCGATTCGTTCCTTCAACGTTTTCAGTATCAGCAGTGTGCCTATAGCGAAGACGTGCGGTCGATGCGGGAATCGTTCCAAAAGATGGGCGACTTTTTCAACCACAACTATTACTCCTACGAACAATTCAAGAAAGAGGCGCACTACCAAACGCAACACTTTGCCAATTCGCCCCACCGAGTGGTGAGGCAGACATGGTCACGACTGCTGCATGAGGAAGACAGCTGCCGTCTGCGTGCTGCCTTGATGAGCCTGACCGCTTACGATTTCAAAGTATACCTTCATGACTATGCACAACAACTATGCCAAGAACGATATGGGAAAGGATTATTCTCTTTGCGGATGAAGGACTTAGAGCTGACCCACATAACCAACCCCGCACCCGTAGAAGGTATGCCAGCCGTGGAGTGCACCGCCGAATTCGACATACACCTTGAAGGGGCCTTAGGCCTCGGCCTTCGGACACGCACCGACAAAGTAACTGTCTCTGGCCAACTCATGTACTCACCAGATGGAAGGCTCATTTTCCGTAAAGTCTCATGCTCCACACAATAATTGTCAAGTCACCACGTTAATCTACATAAATACTACGATTATGATGATAACGATAATTTGCATCACCATTCTCTATTACCTGATTACAGGCCGGGACGTGAAGCCCTTGGTTGAGAAAGTGAAAAACGTAAACTGGAAAGAACGGTCGAACAAAATATACCGCTTCATCAAACGCTATGCGATGAAAGTGGGGCGTTTCACCGTCAAGCCCTTGCTAATGGCCTACTACGTACTTACCGATGCTGAGACCACCACCACCGAGAAAGCCATGATATATGGCTGTCTGCTATACGTCGTCCTGCCCGTCTCGCTCATCCCCCGCTCACTCTTCAAAATGCTTGGCGTGATGGACGAAGCCGCAGCAGTACTCTTCGTCATAAAAAAAATCAACAACAAAATCACCCCCAAAATCACAGCCAAGACAGAAGCCACCCTCGACAGCTGGTTCAAAGAGGCTGAAACAACCGGCATTCCGGTGGATGACTAAATGAACATCTGACCAATTCTCGAAGCCATAATACAAGCCTAAACTGATACTTCGTCACTACTTTATTTAATAAGCAACAACGAGACAACTATCCATCACAAAATAGAAGTATCTTTGCACAATTAAACTGAATATAATACATTTATTCTAATTATTGAATACTAATAAATTAAATTAATGCAAACACTTTCTAAGACGAAAAGAATTGAATGGATAGATGCCATGAGGGGATTCACTATGATACTCGTGGTGTTCTCTCATGTAGAAACATGGGGAATGAATATCGAACTTGGTTATGATGGGGTGAATGACCTGTTTCGCCAATTTCGTATGCCATTGTTCTTCTTTGTAAGTGGCTTTATAGCCTTTAGGCCCAACGAAGATTGGAATTGGCAATACTACCAAAAGAACCTGCTGAAAAAAATGCGAGTGCAGATGATACCCATGCTGGCCTTTGGCCTATTCTTCACCTACTTTGCCTTCACTCGAAAAACCGGAAACATACTCGAGCAACCCTTGATTTCTTTTATCAATTCCCCATCAAAAATGGGTTATTGGTTTACTGAAGCTCTATTGGGCATGTTCTGCATTTATTATACCGTGTCATTCCTATTCAGAAAAGTCAAAATTCCAGTCCGCCAAGTAATTTTGTCAGCTATCGCATTGGTGTTGTATGCCTTTACCTATAACAGCTACACTCATTTCGAAAATCACAAGATAGCAAACTGGTTCTGTTTGTACTACATATTTATATATTTCCAATTTTTCGTTTTTGGCAATATCGTGTCTAATTACAGGGAGAAGATACTTAAATGGCTGGGCAACAGTTATGTGTCTAGTGCAATACTACTTCTGTTCATTGGCACATATACATTCTATTGTTCCCGCCATGACGTACAAACCGTTTATGTGAAAACTGATATTTCAAAACTGACAGCAGAATTCTTCAAATATATCGGTATACTAACTATGGTGATGATATTTAAGAACTGTGATAACCTATTCTCCCAGTCGACAAGAATTGGGCGTAGTTTGCAATACATTGGGCGGAGGACACTAGATGTGTACCTGCTCCACTATTTCTTCATCCCCATCCTGCCAGCAATGGGCACATTTTTCGCAACTACCAACAACACATTACTTGAACTAGTGGTTGTACTCTCTATCTCGTTGGCCGTCATTGGCATAAGTCTCCTCATTAGCAACATCCTACGCATCAGCCCTATTTTGGCACACTACTTATTTGGAGCAAAAAAAGAAGCACAAAAGTGACTAGTCAAACCGATATACTGGCAGAGCCTTTGAGCGGAATTGAGGTGCGCAAACTGGCACATGAGCTGACTGCCAATCAGTTATATAACAACTTGTTCCACCCCGACAGCCGTGTGGCGAGAAATGCTGCTTGGGTGCTGACACACAAGACCACTTCAGAAATCCAGACACTTCCTCATGACCCACTCATCGAGCTGGCCACCACAACCTCTGACACCTCTTTGCGACGGCTGGTGCTGAACCTCGTCGAACGGCAACCTCTTGATAAAGAAAACCTGCGCACCGACTTCCTCGACTTCTGCCTCACCCACATGATCATGCTTGAAGAGCCCCCGGGCGTACAATCCCTCTGCATGAAACTGGCCTATCGCATGTGCAGCTTCTACCCCGAACTCTTGCACGAATTCTACGCCTCCCTCAACCTGATGCAGACCGAGCATTACAAACCCGGCCTCACACACCTGATCAAGAAATACCTCAAACAAAAAGACAAACACCACACCTCATGATACGCCTTCTACGTGAAATTGCAGGCTACCTCTTAGGCTTGCTTCTCTTTCTCGGTTTGATTCCATTCCTTATGTGGCTCGCCAGCGGCAAACCCGACATCAACGCCCTCCTCCACTCATGGCTTTCACTGGCCGGCCTCATCGCCATTGCTTCCGGGTTGGCACTGAGCGTATGGGCCATACTGCACATGCGCCGCATGGGAAAGGGCAACCCTTTTGATGCCTTTGGACATGAGCTTGCACCGCGCACCAAGCATCTCATGACTGAAGGACCTTACCGTTTCAGCCGCAACCCCATGCTGCTCGGCGTCATCATCCTGCTTGGTGGGTGCGTCCTCTTGCTCCGCACATGGCAGTCGGCACTGATTCTTGCCCTCTTCGCAGCCATCATGCTCTGCCAGGTGGCCAGTGAGGAGAAACGCCTCCTCAAAGACTTCGGCAGCTCCTATTCCGACTACTGCGCAAAAGTCCATAGGCTGCTGGGCAATCAGTCCCGCGGACTCAGTTTCCTCATCATCCTGCTGGTTTACCTAGCGGCTCTCGCTGTCGGCATCCTTGTCTTCCGCCGACTCTGCCCACTTGTGCCCAACCCCAACATGCGGCTTTTCTGCGCGGACGTAATATCCACCATTATCGTCTGGCTCTTTGGCCTCATCTACCACAACGTCTCCGTCTACGACCCCTATTGGAGCGTGGCCCCGCCCGTCATGCTCACCTTCTGGTCCCACCTAACCAGCCCCAACATGCCTTACCTCATGCTACTCATCGCCGTATGGCTGTGGGGAATACGCCTCACGGCCAACTGGGCCTACACCTTCCACGGACTCCAATCCGAGGACTGGCGTTACGCACACTACCGCAACGAAAAGACACCCATCCTATTCCACCTCATCAACTTCTTCGGGCTGAACATGATGCCCACCGTCATCGTGTTCTTTGCGATGCTTCCTGCCCTGCTCCTACCCGAACAGCCCCATGTTGCCACCCCCCTCTCATGGCTGGCCATGGCAGTCTGCCTGAGCGCAACATGCCTTGAACTGGTGGCCGACACGCAGCGCCACCGCTTCGTCAAACAGCGGAAGCACCCCACCGAGATTCTCCAAACCGGCCTATGGAAGCATGGCCGTCACCCCAACTACTTTGGCGAAATATCCATGTGGTGGGGCGTCTGGCTGATGTACGTCTCCGTCAATGGCCTCGGCTGCCGCCCCTGGCTTATCCTCTGCCCCCTGGCCATGACCGCCCTGTTCCTGGGCATCAGCATCCCCCTGATGGAACGCCGACAACTGGCCAACAAACCCGCATACGCAGAATACCGCAAACACACCCGCATACTGATATAACCTCAACAAACAACCAGCATAACCTCCTCATACCATGAGCAAAATAAGAATAGTCCTCACCCTCTGCCTACTCGCCCTGCCCACAGGACAACTTCTCGCCTGGGGTTCCACCGGACACCGCATAGTCGCACAAGTGGCCTACGACAATCTCAACTGCCGGGCCCGCCACCGCATCGACCGCATCCTAGGGAAACACGGCATCGTCTATTGGGCCAATTGGGCGGACAACATCAAGAGCGACACCATATATCCCACCAGCCACGACTGGCACTACCAAGACTTCGAGCCGAACATGACCGACTCCGCCGTCCTCTCGACCCTAATCCATTATCCCTCCGTAGGCGGCAACCTCTTCCGGGCCTCCGACAGCCTCATCAACCTCCTGCGCCACGACCCCAAGAATGTCGACGCCCTCCGCTTCATCATCCACCTCACCGGCGACCGTTTCTGCCCGATGCACACTGGCCACCTCGACGACCTAGGTGGCAACCGGGTGAAGCTCACCTGGTTCAAAGAGCCCTATAACCTTCACCGCGTTTGGGACGAAGGCATCATCAACGCTGTGGGCTACAGCTATTCTGAGTATGCCGAGTATCTCGAAAACCGCTACAGCCGTCAGAAACGCTATATCCGACATCTGACCGATGAGGAACTGCTTCTCCACAACTACCACCTCACCGAGGAAATCTATGCCTACCAAACCATCTGGAACGGCAATGCCTTCGTCTACATCTATCACTTTGCCCCTGCCTTAGAATGGCAGCTCTATGCCGCCGGAATCCGTCTGTCCATGATACTCAACGAACTCTACGGCTGACCCCGCCCTCTCACCGCGTCCGCCCCAATTACTCTACCAACTCACTCTTTTCAAAATAATTACAGCACGCCTATACCATCGTTCTAGGATAACCAATCCTAAAACGATGGTACAATTATTCTAAAACTGACTAAGACTAAGCGGCAGCACGGCTTTCCGAAGCCCTGCCAAGAAGCCAGGATGGGTATTATAAAGGTGGTGGCTATTTGAGGTCGAGGCATTCGTCGAGCTGACGCACAATGGCCTCTTTGTCCATGTTTTGGCCAATGAAGACTATCTTCTGCATGCGGTCGCCGTACTCCTCATCCCAGTCGTGCACCAGGCCGGCATCCTGCCGCATCATGTCGAGGAGCTCCTCCTCAGGCATGGTGGCATACCACTGCCCGGCTTCGGACACTTTCACCTGCACGCCGGCCTGCTCGAAGAGGTACGACATGTCGGGGTTGAACGAGAAGTAGCATATACCCTTGGCGCGAATCACGTTCTTGGGCCAGTTGAGGTTGACGAAACGGTCGAATTTGTCGAGGTCGAACGCCTGCCGACGATAGTAGACAAAGGTGCCGATGCCATATTCCTCCACCTCGCCGCCTTCATGATGATGGTGATGGTGGTGGTGTTCATGTTCTTCATCGTCATGGTGGTGATGATGGTCATGTTCCTCGTCATGGTGGTGATGATGGTCGTGCTCATCCTCATCATCGTCGTCGTCATCGTGATGGTGGTGGTCTTCGGTAGTCACCATCTTGGCCTCTTCGTTCTCCTCGTCGGAAGTGAGGCGTTCCAACTCGCGCACCCAGGCAGCCGACCCCGAAGTGCGTTCGTAGTTGAAGTAATGGGTGTCGACAATCTGCCCGAGGTCCACCTTGGCATAGTCGCATTCTATAATCTTCACTCCCGGATTCAGTTGCAGGATGATTTGCCGCAGGCGGTCCACCTCTTCGGGTTTCACCTCCGACACCTTGTTCAGCAGCACGATATTGCAGAATTCCACCTGCTGGATAATCAGGTTCTCGATATCCTCCTCGCCGATGGCGGATCCCAGCAGTTTGTCGCCACAGGCGAACTCGCTCTGCATGCGCAGGGCGTCGACCACCGTGACCACGCAGTCGAGACGAGGCACGCCATACACGGTGTACTCGTCACCCATACGGGGAATGGAGCAGATGGTGCGGGCGATGGGTTCGGGCTCGCAGATGCCGCTGGCCTCTATGACAATATAGTCGAAGCGGGCAGTCTTCATAATGTCGTTGAGCTGCTCCACGAGGTTCATCTTCAGGGTGCAGCAGATGCAGCCGTTTTGCAGGGCCACCAGGCTGTCGTCTTTCTGGTCCACAATGCCGCCCTTCTGTATCAGCGAGGCATCGATGTTCACTTCGCCTATATCGTTGACGATGACGGCGAAGCGTATGCCCTTCTTATTTGTGAGAATGTGGTTGACCAGGGTGGTCTTGCCGCTGCCCAAATAGCCCGTGAGCAGCAGGACGGGGGTTGTATGATAACGGAATCTTTCCATAGAATGATTATTTTTCTGCAATAACGCATATCTGCTACCCTTTATTTTGATATGGGCAAAAAAAAATGTGGAGACCATCATTAAGCGCTGACCCTCACGTCCTATTGCCTTTTACAATTTTGGGAAATAATTTGCTATTTTGGGAACAATGCTTTGCCATATCGCATTTTATTCGTTACTTTGCAAACGCTAACAGGCAGTATTGTTCGCCACAACTAGCTACTCTGCAGTCACTTGAGCCTAACCTCACTGGTCCGCGGGAAGCAGCAAACGGCGGCTCGACATTGCCCTACACAAAAAGCAGACACCACCATGAAGACGACTCCGATACTGACCATCACAGGCTCCGACAGCACTGGCGGCGCCGGCATACAAGCCGACATCCGCACCATCACCAGTTTGGGCGGCAGGGCTATGTCGGTAGTCACCAGCATCACCTTGCAGAACTCGTTGGGTATTCAGGAGTTTTACGACATCCCCGCACCTGTCATCGAACGTCAGATCGACGCGGTGTGCGACGACGCCAACCCTCAGGTGGTGAAGATAGGGATGGTGCGCAACGCCGCCTCGCTCTATGCCATCGTCCAATGCCTGCGCCGCCACAAACCCCGCTGGATACTATACTCCCCCGTAGTCTGCTCCATCCATGAGGAGCAACTGATGGACGACGGGCTTATCCAACTGGTGCAAAAAGAATTGTTGCCGCTCTGCTCGCTTCTTGTGGTGCGCAAGCGCGACGCACGGCATTTTTCGGCCACCCAAGTCATTGAGGCCGACGGCTCACATGGCCGCTGCAACGAGCTCTGCTCCTCTATAGCCTTGTACCTCAACCAAGGCGACAGCCTTGACGACGCCATACGCAAAGCCGCGCTGCTGGTGCCGCCACAAACTGTGGGTGACGACATCCAAGGGCGCACCGTCACCCTCTACCGCGACTTCCTTTCGATGCAGGAGAAGCTCTGCAGCCACAGCCACGACGTGAATTTCTATGCCGGACAGCTGGGCGTAAGCCCCCGCTACCTTTCGCAGGTGACCCGCCGCATAGCCGACACCACGCCCAAGGCCGTCATCGAGTCCACCCTGCTGTTCCGCATCAAGGAGATGCTCGACCAGTCGCCCGCCGTACCACTACAAGAGATTGCCGAGGAGCTGGACTTCTCCTCCCAGTCGCACCTCTCCAACCTCTTCAAGCGGCTCACCGGCCTCACCCTCACAGAATACCGCAAAAGGAAAAACACATAAGATATATGAACGTAGAAGAATACATCGTAGCCCGCGTCAATGCACTGATGCACACCCAAGACGCCAACATCATCAAACGCCTCGAAGGGGGCATGAGCAACTACACCTATGTGGTGGAAACCCGTGGCAAGAGATACACCTACCGCGTCCCCGGCAAATATGCCGAGAAATTTGTCGACCGAGTTGAAGAATGGGACAACATACAGGAAGTGAACCGTCTGGGGCTGAACAACGACACCTCATACGTCGAAATCATTTCGGGCGAAAAGCTGGCCGAGTATGTCGAGGGCACCATCATGTCCGACACAGATGTGATTTCATACAACGACCTCTCCGTAGCGGCCCTTAAGAAGATTCACAACAGCGACCTGCGGTTCAAAGACTACAACGCCTTCGGACGCTTGGACGACTACGAGCGTTACTGCCGCGAGACGGGTTTTACCCATCCCAAGTCGTATGTTGAACTGCGGAAAAAGTTGGATGCCATGCGCGAGGCGCACGCCGAGGTGAAGAAAGTGCCCTGCCATTGCGACTACCAACCTACTAACTTGGTTATCAGCGGCGACAAACTATATGTCCTCGACTGGGAGTTTGCCGGCATGAACGACCCCTTCTATGACATTGCCTGCTATGGCAATGCAGGCTTTGACAAAGCCCTCTCACTGTTAGAAGCCTATGTGGGTCACAAACCCACCCGCGAAGAACTGCAAAGGCTCTATTTTCATCGTGCGTTCCAATGCCTGCAATGGTACAACGTGGCCATTTTCAAAGACCGCGTAGGCCTGAGCCGCGACCTCAACATGGACTTCAATGACGTGGCCACCTTCTTCTTCAACATGGCCAAGGACCTGGCAGACCAATACGACTCGCTATAGCCATTGATTGCACCTTCAAACGACAGGTAGTGCAGTAAATACCGTTGACTAAAAAAAGGCTGGCCCTGCAATTTGCATCGGCCAGCCTTCCCTTTTTTGGGGTATTTGTTATTTAATTTCTATTCCCGAAAACACACAGGAGCCTGAGATGTAAAGCGTATGGCTATTGTCGGAAAGGATGACCCGGCGCTTGTCGTCAACCCCGCCAAAGGTGGAGCCAGCAGTCACCTTGACCAGTAGGTCGGCAGGTGCAATGATGACGAGCCCTGCAAACTTGCAGTCCACGTTGAGCACCACGTCTTCCGAAATAACTGCATTGCGCAAGTCAAGATGCACAGAGGCGAACGAGGCATTGACATCGGCCCCTTCGAACACCTCTCCGCTGAAGCTCAGATTCTGCTCCCCAAAGGAGGCATTGACCATACGGATGTTTTTCCCATCGCGGTTAATCGTCTTAACCGTGGTGGCGGAGGATGATTTTATCTTGTTGCTGAAAATCATGCCAAGACCTAGTGCGATAACAAGCACGGCGAGCCCTATCTTCCAGAACATGTCCCAGTCGATGACATTTTGTTCAGCAAGTAGTAACAGCACACCCACACCCAAACCGATGGCGGGGGCAGTCTTTTCGCCATGGCCCAGCAAGCCACAAAGCGATGGTACAATAATAAACATCGTCCACCACCCATCAAACAGCACATTGATGTGAAGAACAATGCACACAATCCACGCGATGCCGAAAAGCACCAGCGCCGACCCCCAAATAACTTTGTTGTTACGATTCATACTATTCTCTTTTTAATTAGTGTATTAGACAAGTAATATTATTCATTTCCCGACTGCAAAGCTACGAAATATTTCCGATATTACGCGATAAAAAAGGACTTGCAAAGATACAAATAATTTCCCACATGGCGACAAATCTTTTCGAAGAAATGCTGCTGTGCATTGCTTATCAAACAGCTTCACCTTGAAGACAAAGCCGAGTAGCCTTACGAACAGCACCCCTCCACATGCTTTATCTACAGCTTCGCGCACTTTCCCGCCCATTCTCATACCCTGACTAGGGCAAACGCATCAAATATAACGATTCTTGGGGTTCTAGAAGGACGTTGCAATTAATCAAGCTTCATGGATTGATGTCGCAGTGTGCCTGAAAGGCACAGACAGATATAGCGTATGGCACCGCCATACGGGGACAACGACGGCAGCGACCAGTAGCCTGTAGGGCTGCAACAACGAATTCTGGCACGGGCGTGATGTCGCAGCCCTACAGGCTGCATCTGTCGGGTACGGGACCGGTTCCTAGGGCAACGCCCTAGGCTATATCTGTTCCAGCCCTTTGGGCTGGGGCCGGAGACGCATTGCCGCACATCGTATATGAACTTTCGGCATACCTGACAACTAATTTTGATGTGTTTGCCCTGATACCCTGACGGAAATTCATCATGAATGAGACATACCTTTCAGTGCGGCAAGAGAAATACAAGCCTGATTTTACTTGTCAAACTTTCGTAACATATATAGCAATAGTGGAGCCTGACATAAGATGCTGAAGGAGGTGCGTTCACCGCGGACATCAGAGAGATGTCACGATTCAAAATATCGTAATAACAATCAGCGAGTTAGTAAAAAAGTTGCAAAAAAACTTTGTCAGTTCGGAAAATAGTTGTAATTTTGCAGTCCGTTTCGTAAGCAACAAATGCCACCGAAAATGCAGTAAATTATACAATTAAAATAGATTTAACACAATGTACGCAATCGTAGAAATCGCAGGAAAGCAATTCAAGGTCGCTCAAGATCAGAAGGTCTTCGTGAACCGTCTTCAGAACGAAGAGGGCAGCGAAGTCACTTTTGACACCGTGATGCTTAAAGACAATGACGGCAACATCCAAGTGGGACAGCCCTACATCAATGGAGCCAATGTGAAAGCCACCGTGCTTCGCCACCTCAAGGGTAACAAAGTTTTGGTCTTCAAGAAAATCCGTCGTAAGGGATACCAGAAGATGAATGGTCATCGCGACTATCTGACCCAGATTAAGATCGATAGCATCAATTAATTCAATGTATAACCGTTTAAAAATAGAATATTATGGCTCACAAAAAAGGTGTTGGTAGTTCCAGTAACGGTCGTGAATCCGAAAGCAAACGCTTAGGCGTTAAAATTTTTGGCGGTCAACATTGTATCGCTGGTAACATCATCGTCCGTCAGCGTGGCACTGTCCACAACCCCGGTCAGAATGTCGGCATGGGCAAGGACCATACGCTGTACGCCCTCTGTGACGGCACCGTCAACTTCAAGAAAGGTCGCGAAGACCGTTCTTATGTGTCGGTTATTCCCGAGACTGCAGAATAGTTTTTTTGACAGACTACACTCTATGCACATCCGTTTATGGATGTGCTTTTTTATTTGCCATACAATAGAATCGCGTTTCTTGCGTTATTAGAGGAAATGGTAGTTCGAAGACCCTATATTGTCGCAGGTCCTTGCAGCGTGGAGAGCCGCGAGCAGCTCAATGCTGTAGTGTCCGCCTTGTCATCGATGCCCCAGGTGTCGATGATACGGTGTGGCGTGTGGAAGCCACGCACGCGGCCAGGAGGCTTTGAGGGGTTGGGGCAGAAGGCGTTGGAATGGATAAAGGAACTGAAGGCTGCCAACCCGTCGTTTCGTTTCTGCTGCGAGGTAGGGCGTCCTGAACATGCTGCCTTGATACTCAAATATGGCCTGGACGCCGTGTGGATTGGAGCCCGCACCACTGCCAACCCCTTCATGGTGCAAGAGCTGACAGAGGCTCTGCGGGGGAGCAAGGTAGGCATTATGGTGAAGAATCCACCCAGCCCCGATGTGTCGCTTTGGGTGGGTGCTTTAGAGCGTTGCCGGCAGGTGGGGCTGACCGACATCATGGCTGTCCATCGGGGCTTCGACATCTACAAGAACGACGGCTACCGCAACAACCCCCTTTGGGAGATGCCCATCGAGCTGCGACGGCATACGCCCGAAACACCCATACTCTGCGACCCCAGCCACATTGCCGGGCGGAGGGAGCCCATAGCCCAGCTGGCTCAGACAGCCATGGACTTGGGCTTTGAGGGGCTGATGGTAGAGGTGCACCCCCATCCTCAGCAGGCACTCACCGATGCCGACCAGCAAATCACGCCCGACCAGCTCGCCCATTTAGTGGACGGCCTGATACTGAGGCAGACCGACAGCTCAGTCGCTGATGAGGAGCTACGCCTGCTACGCGAACAAATCGACCATATCGACCAACAGGCCCTACAGCTGCTGGCTTCACGGTTCGAGGTGGCGAAACAAATTGCGCAAGTCAAGTCACAGGGCAACCTGGCCGTGTACCAACCCAAACGATGGGAGTCGCTCCTGCGCAGACGAATCCAGATGGCACAGGAGCTAGGCATGAGTTCTGACTTCACCAAGGTACTCTTCGAGAAAATCCACGCCGAGAGCGTCAGAATTCAGGAACGCGAACTGCACACCGAAGACTGAAAAAGACAGAAGAAACTAATATATTAGACAATATGAAAATACGTTTTCTCAAACTGAAAGACTGGCTGCTCATGACCGCCATGGGTCTCTTCGGCCTCACCGCCTGCCACACCGCCAAAGAGACAGCCCAAAATCCGCCCGCCAAGGAGAGCGACACACCCACGGAGGCCCCCTCCCCGCGCAACGAGATGGCCCTCATGTACGGCGTCCCCACCATGGACTTTGTCATCAAGGGCCGCGTCATCAACGAGCAGGGCAAACCGGTGAAGGGTATGCAGGTGATACTGGTCAATCAGACCATCGACATCGCCCCTGACCACATGGACGAAGATAACCCCTACGTGCAGGAATACATCCAGCAGTCGTCCGACACCACCGACGCACAAGGCACCTTCGAATGCCATACCCGCGGTGTGCCTGTTGAGAGCCAACGCGTGATTATCAGGGACATAGACGGCTCGAAAAATGGGGCTTACGAAGACCAAATGATTGATGTCAGCTTCACCTCAGAAGACCAAAGCGGAGAGCGTAGAGGCTGGTATCTGGGTACCCGCACCAAGGACGTAGACATCACGGTAAGTAAGAAATAAGAGCTAAGAAGTGAACCTGAAGCAGGAACTATGGCGGCAGTACCGCCATAACCAAGCGCAGCTGCACCCGTTGCGCACGCTCTTTTGGGAGTGTACGCTGCGGTGTAATATGCATTGCAGACATTGTGGCAGCGACTGCAAGGTGAGCACCACCACACCCGATATGCCGGCGAAGGATTTCTTCAAGGCCATCGACGACATCACACCGCACGTGGATCCGCACAAAGTGTTCGTCATCTTCACCGGCGGCGAAGCACTTCTGCGTCCCGACATCGAGGCCTGCGGACTGGAACTATACCGCAGAGGCTACCCCTGGGGGATGGTGAGCAACGGCTTCCTTCTTGACGAGAAAAGGCTGGACCGCCTACTGGCAAGCGGCATGCACTCCATCACCATCAGCCTCGACGGGCTGGAGGCAGAACACGACTGGATGCGCCAAACCCAAGGCGGATTTGCCCATGCCAGCCATGCCATACAGCTGCTTGGACAGACACCTGACATCCTGTGGGACGTGGTCACCTGTGTCAATCCTCGCAACTATCATCAGCTTGAGGCCATCAAAGACTATCTGCTGTCGTTGGGTTGCCGTCGTTGGCGGCTCTTTGCCATTTTCCCTATGGGACGCGCCGCCCACGACCCGGAGCTGCAACTGTCCGACGAGCAGTTCACCGGAGTGCTCGACTTCGTTAAGCACACCCGCGAGGAGGGCAGGATAATCTGCAGCTATGCCTGCGAAGGCTACTTGGGCAGCTACGAACGGCAGGTACGAGACAGCTACTACTATTGCCGAGCGGGCATCGAGGTGGCATCAGTGCTGTGCGACGGCAGCATCTCGGGCTGCACCAGCATCCGCAGCAACCTCCATCAAGGCAATATATACAGAGACAACCTGTGGGAGGTGTGGGAAAATCGGTTTCAGCCGTACCGCGACCGCAGCTGGATGCATAAGGGACAATGCAAAGAATGCAAGGTGTGGCGCTATTGCGAAGGCAATGGGATGCACCTGTACGACGACAACGGCGACCTGCTTTCGTGCAGCCTACACCGAATTACTGGGCAGAAGTGATAAGCATTACCAGCCGGTCAATGTCGGGCTGGTCGGCAGGGAAAATAACATGAGCCTTTTGATAGTAGGGCAACCTTTGTGAAAGTTGCTGATGGATATATCGTCCACGTTCCTCCTCAGTCATACTGGCAAGGACGGGACGAGGCTTTTTTGATTGTGCCGCACGGCGCAAAAGCGTCTCCTCCGTCACATCGAAATAGACAGACTTGCCCTGCCCGTTTATCCATTGTATATTATCGAAATAGCAGGGAGTTCCCCCACCAGTCGAAACTACCACGTCATCGAGGTCGGCTGTGCTGTGCAACAACTTCTGTTCCAACTTACGGAAAGCCTCCTCGCCATATTTCTTGAAAAAGATAGGAATTGTGGTGTGATAATAGCACTCAAACACTTGATCCAAGTCGAGCCACTGAAAGCCCAACTTAGCAGCAAGTTTACGACCAACTGTGGTCTTCCCGCTGAACATGTAGCCAATGAGGTAGACACGCATAGACTATTCCTTTCTCGGTGGGGGGAGGGTGCCACCGTTGAGGGTGATGAGAGGAATGCGACACCGAGCGTTGGCCGCAAAGATGCCCAAGGCTCCTTGCACATTACTGTATACTGCAGGAGGCTCGGTGAGCAATTGCAGCATGCTCGTGGCATTGGCAATGTCTTTCAGATAGCGGAAACGGTCGGGGCTGACAGTTTCGACATCCAGTGTATACTGATGGACATACGGCTGCACCTCGTTGGTGTCGCGCAACAGGATAAGCATTAAGGTGGTGTTGTGACGCTTTCCATCGAACATCTCGTCCGACGACAGCAGACGGTCAGCCGGCACAAACCCTCGGTAAGACATCTCAGCTGCCAGTGTCGGGTCGATAAGGGCCTTGTCGTTACACAAAAATAGGGTGTTAAAGGTAGTGTCTATCGTGTCGTATCTGTCAAGATAGGGTATGTAGCGGCTGCCGCTGTCGCGCTGACGAACCGAGATGCAGTAGTAGTCCTTATAGTTGGGGTGGTCATCGATGTTGAAATTGACAATCATCAGATGGAAGGCCCCGGTGTCGTTTGTCTGGGCTATTGGGGTGGTGATGACAGGCATACGGGGGACGGTGGTGTGCGAAGTAATGGTGCGGCCACCCGCATCAATGGTGACAAACAGGCTGTCGTCCTCCTGCAGGGTGTAGTCGAAGAAATAGTTGCAGCCCTTCTGTGTAGAGGGGTGATAGGTGTTCCCATTAATACTCATCACAATATTGGCATCCTGTAAAGGATAGCCGTTGACGGTGTCGAGGAAGAAGTGGGTGTGTGCGAAATTGACGAACAGCTGTTGTTGCGCTGAGGGGACTGCGTTGAGCACCAATTCAGATTGAGAAATGGACGTGTCGAATTCTATCACCTTCTCACAGGATGTCATGAAAAGGATTGAGAGCACAGCTGAGAAAACCCAATGGAGTTGTTTTTTCATAATAACGAAAGATTAAAAATACAAAGTATAGGCCACCGAGGGCAATATGGGGAAAATGGATAGTTGGACAAGTGCCTTGCCATAGCCTTGATAGCTATACTGGCTGCTGGTATAAGTCAGATAGGGATTGGCACGATTGTAAAGGTTGTACACACTGATGTTTATAGTCCTCCGCACCTTGGGCCGCCACACTGGGGCTCCGCCCTCCCCTTCTTTCACCACTGGGGTATGGGCTTTCTTGAAGGTACGGTGGAAGTTGACACTGATGTCGGCACGATGGTAATTGGGCATTCTGAAATTGTTGCGGCTGGAGACATGCGAAAGCGTGTTGCCCATATTGGGGCGGCCGTCATAGTAGTCGGGGTCGTCCGAGGCCACCGGGTACTTCTCCATAGCCAATGTGGCTGTATTGCCCGTGCTGAAGACCCACGTGCCACTAACATCGAATCGGTCGCTGAACTTATAGGTGAGCACGATGGAGAGGTCGTGTCGGCGGTCGTATTTGGCTGGGAAAGGGTTGCCGTTGTTAAGTTCCTGCCCAGGTCGGTCGAACAGATGGGTCGTGCGGCTCCAAGTGTATGCCACCCATCCCGTGAGTGCCCCATAATTGCGCTGGGCAAGAAACTCCACTCCATAAGTCCACCCGTCGCCCATGCAAATCAGGTTCTCCCATCCCGTAGACACCCCAAAGGATGTCGCTCCGTCCTTGTACTCTATAATGTCGCTCATGTGCTTATAATAGCCTTCCACAGAAAAGTCCACCCCGATGTCGGTGCTGTAGCACAGCCCCGCCGCCACCTGGTGGGCCGTCATGGGGGGTACATTGTCGGTCGACGGCACCCAAAGGTCGGTGGGCAGGCTGACGCTTGTGGTAGACAGCAGGTGCATATACTGCGACATGTAGGCATAGCCCACCTTGGCAGAGAGATTCTCGCCCAACAGAGCACGACCCGAAATGCGCGGCTGAACCGAAGGATAGAAAGCATTCTTGACACTAAAGCCGCTCACATTGAGACCATAGTTCACCTTAAAGATGTCATTGATGCTCCAGTCGTCCTCAGCAAACAGCACCAGCTCGCCTGCCCGCACCAGCTCTTCCTGCAGTATGGTGTCCATCTGCCATGCCTCGTTCATCTGTATCTGGTCGAAGTAATCGATGTTGGCACTCGCTACGCTGGGACGTATGAAATGCTGCGTATAATAGGTGCCGAACTGGATATTGTGGTCGGGCGTAGGCGCGTAGGAAAAGTCAATACGGCCCGTAAGGTCTCTGATTGTGGAGACATAGTTGCCATCGATGGTCGAGACCTGCTCGCTGCCGTCATCCAACGTGGCCACCTTCTCAATGCCGACCACCATGGCATTGGTGTATTGGGTATACGAACCCGAGAGGTTCATAAACAGCTTGGGGCCCAGCACATAATTCCACCGCAGCCCGCCTACCAGGTTGCCCCAGTTGTTGGCATAGTCGAGATACTGGTCTTCTGCCAGAGTGCTCTCCGTCCGCACCTTGGTGTAAGCGTCATCCTTGCCCATATAGAAAGTGGCATACAGACGGCTCTTGTCAGAGAACTTATGCGTCACCTTGCCGTTGAGGTCGTAGAAGTAATAGCCGGCCACAAGCTTGGCCTTGCCATCCACATCGGTGGCCAGCCGCTGCACCAAAGGACGCATCAAGAAGTCGGCATAGGTACGGCGCGCAGAGAAGCAGAAGGTGGTTTTCTCCTTGACAATAGGTCCTTCCACATTGAGCTTGGCCGAGATGAATCCGATGGAGGCGTTGCCGTGTATCTCTTTGTCGTTCCCGTTGTTGGTGGTAACATCGAGCACACTCGACAGCCGTCCGCCAAAACGGGCTGGAAAGCTGCCCTTGAACAAGGTAACATTCTTCACCGCATCGGCATTGAATGCCGAGAAGAATCCTCCCAGATGGTTGACGTTATACAGGGGAATGCCGTCCAACAGGAAGAGGTTCTCGTCCGGCCCGCCACCACGCACATACATACCACTGGAACCCTCATTGCCCGACTGCACGCCCGGTAGCAGTTGGATAGCCTTGAGTATGTCGGCCTCACCAAACAGGACGGGCACCGCCTTGAGCTGCTCCACCGGCATCTCCAATGCCGATATCTGTGAAGACTCGCGTGAATTGATGCGTTGGGCGGTGACAACCACCTCTTGAAGCTGGATGCTGGGGCGTAGGCTGTAGTTGCGGACCATGTTGCCCTTCATTGTGAGGGTGTCACAAATGGGCTCGTAGCCCACAAAGGTAATACGCAGATAGGCCGTCGGCTCCTTCAGCGTCAGGGTGTAGCGGCCGTTGACATTGGTGGTGGTGCCTTTGCCGCTGCGCGTGTCGACCACCGTGGCACCTATCAGGGTCTCGCCAGTGGAGTTGTCAACCACTGTGCCTGACACTGTGTGCTGGGCAAACGAGGCCCACGAGGTCAGCAGCAACAAAGGCAGGATGATGTGTCGGGACATTCTTCTAATAATTGCGATAGTGATTTGTTGAAAACAGGATGGATAAAATCAGGTGCCAACTGGCACAAAGGTTGCAGCACAAAGCGTCTGAGATGCATACGAGGATGAGGCAGCACAAGGTCGGGGGCATCTATCACCATAGTGTCGTAGAAAATCAAGTCAATGTCGATGGGACGCGACGAATAATATCGCGCATTCTCAACAGAACCGTTTTCTCGCCGCCGTCCGAGGATTCGTTCTATGCCCAACGCCTCGCCCAATGCCTCATGTGGAGAAAGCGTTGTCTCCACTTGCAATGCTTTGTTGTAAAAGTTCTGAGGCTCCTCACCCGGGGCAAACATCCCCCAGGGTGCAGTCTCATAAATATTCGAAACAGCAACGACAGACCCGATACGTTCCCGTATCAGGTCTGTCGCATGGGATAGCATCTGTTGGCGGTCGCCTTGATTGCCGCCAATCAGCAGATAGAGTGTCGGCATTACCTCACCTCGGTGAACACCATCTCAAAGTGCATTTCCATGCCAGTCTCTTCATCGCGTTCGGTCTGGGAGATAACGATAGTGTTCTCTTTCTTGTTGTAGGTGAAGGGAATGGTTGAAGTCTCTCCTTCCTCATCTACGGCGGTCAGGACACCAGCTTCACCGTCGAAAGTGTAGGAGAAAATGGTGGTTGTCTCTTCAGCGTCAAGTGGGAAAGTCATGCCCATGGCCGACACCGTGCCGCTGGTGGTCATGTTCATGGTGCCGTTGGTTGCATCGGTGAACTTCATCGTGCCATCCATAATCATGTTGATATGGGCAGCGATGCCTTCCATGGTCATGTCTTGGTCAATCACGGTGTGGGTCTTCCAGCTAGTGCCAGTGAGTTCTTTCTCCTTGTTGCACGAGGCGAACATCAGGGTGAAACAGGCCAATAAGGCCACAAACAATGTTTTCTTCATTTTGATAATCTTTTTAATGTTGATAAATATATTGGCTTTCTAAATCTCAAACAACTCATCCGCAATGGATAAAGCTTTCCACCAGCTCAAGAATCTTGTGCGGGTTGGTGCCAATCTCGGCACGCAGGGTGCGGTCGTTGTACTTGCGCAGCTCCTTCAAGATGCCGTCAATCAATGCGGGTGCGAAGATGCCTTTCTCCTCATAGATGGCGCGGTCGCGCTCCAGCAGGTCGGCACTGGCGGCACAGCTGTCGGGCAGCACATCCAAACGGTTCAGCACATCCTCATGCTCGAAAATATTCACGCTCACATAGCGGTCCTTGGCATACTGCACGGCGTTCTCCATCTCGAAGCCATGACGTGCTGCCACCGTCATGCCGGCCAGCAGCAGATAGACATTGGCACTGCCGTCGGGGGTGCGCAGCTCGATGGTCTGTTTGTACGAGAAATCCACATCGTCGTTCTTCTCCAGCGGGTTGCAATGGGCCATCATGTTGCCGCTGCCCTTGGTCCAGCCCAGTGGCACACGCACCATGGCACTGCGGTTGCGGTCACCCCAGCAAATGTTGGTCGGAGCCTCCTGATGGGGCACCAGGCGGAAGTAGCTCGTCGGGTTGGTGTCGCCAAAGGCGGTCAGCGAACCTGCCAGGCTCAGAATGCCCGCGATAGCCTTGTGGGCCACCTCGGTCAGCCCGTTCTCGCCAATGTACATGTTCTTGCCGTCCTTGCTGATGCGGGTGTGGATGTGCATGCCGCTGCCAGCCTTGCCCACCGTAATCTTCGGGGCGAAGGTGACGGTGATACCGTACTGGTAACCCAGCGTGCGCATAATCCATTTGGCAATCACCAGCTGGTCGGCGGCATCCTCCAGGCGGGTAGGCAGGAACTCTATCTCGTTCTGCTCATACATCATGTCGTCCACGCAGAAGTTGCCCACCTCGCTGTGGCCGTACTTGATGAGGCCGCCGCATTCGGCAATCAGCTTCATGGCTTCCACGCGGAAGTTCTCAAACTTGCAGAAGGGGGAAGAGGCATGATAGCCGCGCTGGTCCTCAGTCATATAGCTTTCCTCCTTGGGAGCGATGACGTAGTATTCCAGCTCACCCATCACCTCAAACTCCATGCCACCCGTAACCTCACGGAAAGCGTCGCCGGCCTTGGCCAACGTGTATTCGGGAGCCATCTCAAACGGCTCGCCGTCCTTAGTGTAGAAGTTGCAGAGCAGGTCCAGCGTGGGAATCTCGGCAAAGGGGTCGATAAAAGCCGTGCGGAAGCGGGGAATCACATACAGGTCGCTGCTGCCGGCCTCCAGGAAGGGGAACAGGCTGCTGCCGTCCACGCGCTCGCCGCTGGTCAGCACCTCGTCGGCATGCTCCAGGCTGTTGATGACGAAATTCAGCGTCTTCAGACGCCCGTCGTTCGCCATGTAGCGGAACTTGATCATCTCGATTTCGAATTCCTCGATGACCTTGAGGATATCAGCCTTGGTGAACTCAGCCATGGGTTTTTCCAAAAACTGCACCAGGCGGTTGGGATTGAGTTTCAATTCTTCTTTTTTCATAAATGAAGTATTTTTTGAATTTGAGTTTGCAAAGATACGAATATTTTTTGTATCTTTGCACTTTCAAATTCACCTGACGTGTAACGCTCATGAAATCAAAAAGTCTAGAAATATAAAAATAATTTACCATGTTTAAAAAAGAAACTTATATCGCTCGTCGTGAGCAATTGCGCAAGGATGTGGGTCACGGCCTCATCATCATCCAAGGCAACCACGAAGCATCCTGCAACTATCCCGACAATACCTACTGGTTCCGTCAGGACAGCACCTTCCTCTATTTCTTCGGGCTCCAGCGCGAAGACCTGATAGGCGTGCTCGACTGCGACAACGGCAAGGACTACGTCTTCGCCAACGACTACGACATCGACGATGTCATCTGGACCGGTCCCCTGCCCAGCGTCAAAGAATTGGCCGCCAGCGTGGGCGTGGACAACAGCGGCGACCTCGCCGCCCTCCAGTCCCTCTGCAACAAAACCATCGGCGAAGCCCGCCGCATCCACTACCTCCCGCCCTACCGCGCCGACAACCAGCGTCAGATGAGCCTGCTGCTCGGCATCAAATTCGATGCCGTCATGCGCTATGCGTCCATGGACCTCATCAAGGTCTGCGTCAAGCAACGCAGCATCAAAAGTGCCGAAGAAATAGAAGAAATCGAAAAAGCCATCGCCACCGCCTACAACATGCATGTCGGCGCCATGAAGATGGCCATGCCCGGCCGCTACGAATACGAACTGGCCGGATTCATGCAAGGCGAGGCTTGGAAGGGCAACGGCCCCGTCAGCTTCCCCGTCATCATGACCATCCACGGCGAAACCCTCCACAACCACAACCACAACCACAAACTCGAACTCGGCCGGATGCTCGTGATGGATGCCGGATGCGAAACCGCCATGAGCTACTGCTCCGACATCACCCGCTCTGTCCCCGTCGGCGGCAAATACAACGAGCGTCAGAAAGCCATCTACGAAATAGTCCTCAACGCCAACCTCGAAGCCATCCGCGTCACACGCCCCGGCATCACCTACCAAGAGGTGCACACCGCCGCCAGCCGTGTGCTGGCCCAAGGCTACAAAGACCTCGGCATACTGAAAGGCAACCTCGACGACATCGTCGCCAACGGCGCCCACAGCCTCCTCATGCCCCACGGCCTCGGCCACATGATGGGCCTCGACGTACACGACATGGAGAACTACGGCCAAATCAACGTGGGCTATGACGATGAAACACGCCCCAGCGAGCAGTTCGGCCTCGGAAGCCTCCGCTGCGGCCGCCGCCTACAACCAGGCTTCGTCATCACCGACGAACCCGGCTGCTACTTCATCCCCGCGCTCATCGACCAGTGGCACCAGCAAGGCACCAACAAGGACTACATCAACTTCGACGAACTCGAAAAGTGGAAAGACTTCGGCGGCATACGCATCGAAGACGACATCCTTGTCACCGACACTGGCTGCTGCGTCCTCGGCAAACCCATCCCCAAGACCGTCGCCGAAATCGAAGCCACCATGAACAGCTGATTGAAAAGATAAAAAGGCAAAGGTCAAACAACCTCGCACCATTTTGACAATAAAGCCTTTTTAAACCTCATTACGAATACAAGTAAAGCCTCCTGACATCTATAAGTAGGTCGACCGCATCCTATTGTTCTGGTTGTACCTACCCCACTCTATCACAAAAAGAGGATGGTTCGAACAAGCCTCCGACCACCCTCTTTCTTCTTTATGTCCAGATTCGCTGAAGCACCGCCATTTCCTTTTTACTTTTCTCTATTCTGTTTCAATTTACTGTCTTCCTTAATTTCTAAACCCAAAAGCAAGGAGTGGCAAAAACGTGTCAAAAGACAAAACATCCCATGGACAAACAGTCAAGGCGCAGCGAAAGCAGTGATTTGCTGACTTGGGGCGTCACTTTTGTGGCGGTTCTCCGACATGGTAGAAAAGGAAGTTTGCCAGGCTTCTTTGAGAAAGATGCCTGGCAAACCATATACCGTAGTCCCTAAGGGGTCAGGGTTGGGGGGTTACTATTTCATGCGGCTGAGGGCTGCGGCGGCGGGGTCGTAGCCGGCAGCTGCGGCTTTCTTGTACCATTCCTTGGCCTTCTTGGGGTTGGCGGGGACACCGTCCTCACCCTCTTCCAGGATGGAGCCGCAGTAGTACATGGCCAATACGTCGCCGTTCTCGGCAGCCTTGGTGAGCCAGTTGAGGGCCTCGGCAGCACTGGTCTCGACATAGATGCCGTTGAGGTAGCATCCTGCCACCGAGCGGCAGCCGCGGTTGTAGCCCTGGTCGGCAGCATATTTGTAGAGTTCGAAGGCTTTCTGTGAGTTGAGCACCACGCCTTGGCCTTGCTCGTAGCAATAGCCGAGGTTGCAGTAGCTCTCCATGCTTCCGTGGGTCACGCCTTTCTCGTAGTAGAGGACGGCGTTCTTGAAATCGCCCATGGCTTCGTAGACCTTGCCCAGCTGGTTGATGGCGTTGACATTCTCGTTGTCGGCCGCTTTTTCCAGCCAGGAGATGGCCATGGCGGTGTCGACGCGGCATCCGTAGCCGTTGAGGTAGCAGACGCCTAACGTGAAGGGGGCTTGGAGGCTGCCCAGGGAGGCCGCAGTGTCGAGATAGGCTTTGCCCAGCGACTCGTCCTCGGGGCATCCGTTGCCTTGCAGGCAGGCGAGACCTAACTGGTAGTAAGCCCTAGCGTCGCCATAGTTGTTGGCCACGTTCTCAAAGATATGGTAGGCGGTCTTGGGGTCTTCCTCTTTGAAGCCGACGCCCTGCTGGAGACAGATGGCAAAGGTCACCATGGCATCCACGTTGTTGCGCTGGGCACCCACATAGAGGAAGTCGGTAGCCTTGTCGTAGGCACCTTCCTGCAGGAGCTGGCGTCCGATATAATAGCTGGCGTCGCCGCTGCCGTTGTTATGCCCCATGAAATAGTAGGCCACGGCACTGTCGCCATCGGCTTCCAGCCCGCCGAGGCCGTAGTTGTAGAACTCCGCTATTTGGTATGCAGCGTTGCCCACGCCCTGATGGGCGGCAGCCTTGAGGTAGGAGATGGCGGCGGTGGAGTCGATGTCGACACCGCAGCCTTCGAGGTAGGAGCGGCCTACATAGTAGGTGCCTATTTCCTCGCCAGCCTCGTGGGCCTTATAGTATAGTTCGAAGGCTTTGGCCTTGTCGAGCGGCATATAGCGACCTATGCGGTAGAAGTCGCCGAGGTAGCACATGGCCTCGCCATGACCTTGGTCGGCGGCTTTCTGATAATATTCGATAGCTTTGACGGAATCAGCCTCCAGTCCGCCGTCGCCCAGCTCGTAGTAGAGTCCCACCTTGAACTGACCAGCAGGGATGCCGTTGTCGGCAAGGAGCTGATAGGCAGCGAGGGCTTTCTCGTGGTCGACACTGTCGACACTGCGGCCTGTCTCATAACAGTAGCCGAGGGCGTAGATGGCTTCGATATGGCCCTGATCGGCTGCCTGCTTCACATAGTCCATGCCCTTGGCGAGGTCAGCCTCCTTCTGCTTGCCGAGGCTGCCGTCGAGATACATGATACCGAGGCGGTAGAGCGACTTGGAGGTGCCAGCTTTCTCGTAGTATTTGGCGGCCTTCTTGTAGTCGACCTTGTAGCCGTCGAGGCCGTTCTCGTAGATGGTGCCAAGCACTTCGGCACAGCGGGGGTCGCCTTTCTTGTCGCCCTTGAAGAGATAGTCGTTGCAGGTCTTGGCATCGCCCTGAGCATCGTAGAGCATGGCCATCCAGAAGTAGCCGTCGGCTTGCCCGCGGTCAATCACTTTCTGGAAACAGTCGGCAGCCATATCGTTGTTGCCGTTGTTGGCATAGAGGCGGCCCAGGGCGATCATGGCGTTGGTGTCGCCGTACTGGTCGGCCAGGCGGCAGTATTTGGCAGTTTGAGTCAGGTCCTCTTTGTCCTCGTAATAGGAGGCGAGAGCCATGGCGCATTCCGAGTTGTGGAACTTCTCCACACCGCGTTTGAGCCAGACGACAGACTGCTCTTCGTCTTTCTCACAGCCTAACCCATCGTAGTACATAGCCGAAAGATAACGGCAGGCTTCGCCCTGATAGCCGTCGTCGGTATTTTTGTTTGCCACCTTTTTGTAGTAGGCGAGGGCCTCTTCGTAGCGTTCCTGAGCATAATATTGGTTGCCCAGACTCATCCGACAGAGTGAGCTGCCCTGAATGTCGCCCTGCTCCCAGATGCTGATGGCGCGGTTGCTGTCGCGCAGACCGAGATTGTCGGCAGACATATAGTAGATACCTGCCAGAGCCTGGGTGAAACTGAGGTTGTGATGTTCGCGGATAAGGGAGTCGAGGATATGCATTGCTTTCGCCTCGTCCTGCTCAACACCGTTGCCAAAGCCGTACATACGTGCGACCAAGGTAGCGGCCTCGGGGTCGCCCCATTTCATTCCTTCGTTGGCATATTTCCATGCCTTTTTGTAATCTTGCTTGAAAGCATAGTAATTGGCCAGGCGGGCATAGCAGTCGGTGTTACCCAGCTTGAGTGCCTTCTGGAAATAGGCGACAGCCTTCTTCTCATCTTTGGGGACGCCCATCTCGCCGTTCATATAGTTCACGCCCATGTTCTCGTAAGCCCATGAGGAGCCTGCCTTGACAGCCTTCTCGTAGAGTTCGAGGGCCTTGGCCGTGTCGGCCTTGCAGCCGGTGCCATACTCGTATGCCACGCCGAGAGCAGCCATGGCATTGGGGCAGCCCTGATTGGCCCAATCCTTGCGGATGGAGAAGTATCGGGCGGTGTCCTTGGTAACGCCGGCCGAGCCGGTGAGATAGTAGCGTGACAGGCGCAGCCAGCCCATGCAGTCGCCGAGGTCGGCAGCTTTCTGGAACCATTTCAGGGCGAGGGTGGAGTCATGTGCCACCCCTGCACCGTTTTCGTAGCATTCGCCCAGCTTGACCATGGCAGCGGGGTCGCCCTGCTGGGCTTTGTTAATCAGTTTTTGGTCGGCCTGCGCATATGCCACAATGGGCAGAAATGCAAGCACTAAGAGTGTGATAACAATCTTTTTCATATAATAATACTATACATTTTTCGCGCTGCAAAGATACTAAAAAAAATCAACATACGTTATTATGAGTAGTAAAAACTATAAAGTAGGAACTAAGAGAGGGCGGCAACAGCCGCGGCAACCCCTTTTGGTTTGTACTTTTTACCATCTAGTTTCAAAGAAATGAACACCATCGAAGTAGTCATAGAGAACACACACGAGCGCCGTAATGTGCGCCAGGGCATCACGCTTGCCGAACTGGTACAGGAATATTATACCGAACTGGGCCGCTGGCCTTTGCAGAGCCCCGTGCTGGGGGCGTTGGTCAACAATGTGGTGACCGACCTCCACTACCGACTCTATAAACCCAAGACCATCCGTTTTTTCGACATCAACTGCACCCAAGGGTGGCGGATGTACCAAGGCTCGCTCACCTTCCTCCTCTACAAGGCGGCACGCGACATTTACCCCAAATGCCGTTTGCAGGTGAAGCACTCGATGCAGGGCGGCTTCTACTGCACCCTCGACAATATCGATGAGCCCGACCGAGTGAAGGTGGCCAACGCAGTCCGCGACCGCATGATAGAGCTGCAACACCTCGACCTCCCCTTCGAATCCAAGCTGATGCTCCTGTCCGATGCCATCAACTTGATGGAGGACACCAACAACCCTGAAACGCTGAAGCTGCTCAAGTCGCTCAACCAGCTTTATATCAGCATGCACTTTCTCGACGGCACCATACACAAGGTGGCCTCGAAACTGGTGCCCAGCACAGGCTGCCTCTTCTCGTGGGATTTCCGCACCTACGCCGACGAGGGCTACCTGCTGCAACTGCCCGACCGCAAGCACCTCGACAAACTGCCCATCCTGCCTGAGACACCCAAGCTCTTCTCCATCTTCCGCGAACACCACCACTGGGTAGACCTGCTGCATGTGCCCACCATCACCGACCTTAACCGCATCGTGCGCGACGGCAAGTCGAACGACCTTATCCATGTCTCCGAAGCACTGCACGAGAAGAAATACGCCGAGATAGCCGACATGATATACCAGCGCCGCGACCAAGTGAAGATGGTGCTGCTCGCGGGTCCCTCGTCGTCGGGCAAGACCACTTCGTGCCGCCGACTGAGTGTGCAGCTGCAAGTGCTGGGATTTGATGTCCATCAGCTGTCGCTCGACGACTACTTTGTCTGCCGTGAGCGCACCCCGAAACTACCCAACGGGGAATACGACTTTGAAAATATCGACGCCCTCGACATCCCCCTGCTTAACGAGCACCTACAACGACTCTTCGACGGAGAACGGGTGGAGATACCCACTTTCGACTTCATGAAAGGCGACCCCTTCTTCGACGGCAAGAGCATGCAGCTGGGACCCAACAGCATCCTGGTGGTGGAAGGCATCCATGGCCTCAACCCCAAGCTGACCGCCCAGATTGCCGACGAGCTGAAGTTCAAGGTCTACGTGTCGGCCCTGACGCAGATTGCCATCGACGACCTCAACAGCATCCGCAGCAGCGAGAACCGTATGCTGCGCCGCATCGTGCGCGACAACAACTTCCGCGGGTGGGACGCATACAACACCATCCACCGCTGGAGCGAAGTGCGCCGAGGCGAAGAGCTGAACATCTTCCCCTATCAGGAACTGGCCGATGTGCAGTTCAACTCAGCCCTACTGTACGAGCTGGGAGTGCTGAAAATCTATGCCGAGCCGCTGCTGAAGCATGTTCCCGAAAACTGTGAGGAATATGCCGAAGCCAAGCATCTGCTCAACTTCATCGAACTGCTCGAGCCCATCGAGCCCAAGTTCATCCCCCCAACCAGCATCATGCGCGAGTTCCTCGGAGGAAGCAGCTTCAGCTACTAATTGCTGCAATCGAATTTCTCAGGAATCAAATCCTTCCATTGATAGTAACTGACTAACGTATCTTCGTGCGGAGGCAAGTTCAGAATGGTATCTGCCGCTGTATCCAAATGATAGTAGCCTGTTACATAATAATAACGGATACCTCCGTCATCAATATCGGAGAAACTGTAGATGTAATCTGTCCCATCGCCCCAAGTAGATGCTACCTCTATTAATGGGAACCCATCAAATTTTACATATTGTGACAGCGGGTCTTCTTCATCGCCATAAACCACAAAAACCTGTGGGTCAGACGACGTAGTGTCGTAGTAAAATCGATAATAATGTTCGTCCCCCTCAGCCAGAGTGTCACAACGAACCGTGCCGTCCTTTGTTGAGAACCGCAATACACGGAATGGCCCCTCTGTTTGAGCATAGCGACCATCATACCCTACATAAAAATCAAATGGCAAACTGTAGCGCTTCACTTCCCTTGGTCTTGTCATCCCTATTGACAGGGCAACGACCAAAACAAGAGCTAATGCTCCCAACTTGTTTTTAAAGAAACTGATTTTCATATCAAAGCAAACACTACTCCACCACTATCTCGTCGCAGAAGAGGTAGCTGTCGCCGCCTCTGCCGGGATGCCATGAGGGAAGCTTTCCTGGATTCTTAACCACCACGCGGAGGTAGCGGGTCTTTGCCTTGAGGTTGCGGATGGCGTGGGTGTGCACCACCGCACCGTACTCATGAAAGTCGGGGGTGAAATGCTCGGTATGTACCTTCTTCCAGTCTGTGCCGTCCGAGGAGGTGTAGACCTCAATCGTCTCTGGAGCCAGAATCCAAGCATTGGTATTCTGCAGGAAACGCATGGTGAGGGTGTTCACCTGCGTGACGGTGCCGAAGTCGAACTCGGCATCGATGTCTTTGCCCCAGTAGCCCTGCCAGTGGCCATCGTCGTAAGCCTCGTCGCTGCCCAGCGTGCCGTCCGCCAGCGCCTTGTCGCCACCACCACTGTACACGTTGCGGTAGTCACTATAAGACGTGTTGAGCTTGCGAAGCTTGCCTATGCCCTTGTGGAAGAGCAGGTACTGCTCGCTATACACCGGGTCATCCCATTTGTTGTAACTGACAGCACGCACCGTGAAGCTACGCCCGATGGTGAAGGGACGTTTGTAGAGGTTGGCACCCTTCGTCGGCTTGCGTCCGTCGACCGTGAAATAGATTGGACGGTCATTAAAGAGGGTGCTTAAAGTGACGTACATCTTGCCGTCGCGGTAGTCGTTGGAGATAAATACCTTCTGGCGTGCCTGCTGCACCTCGTTGCCCAGACGGTCGTAGCGGTTGCATATCGTGTCGCGGCTGTAGTCGGTACACTCCTCGTCCCAAAGGCGCAGGTATTCTCGTTTCAAGCCATGAAGGTGACGGAAATAATTACGGCTCGCATCCTGTATGGCGTATTTGTTCTTCACATAATCGCCCTTGCCATTGAGAGTATTGTAAATCATCACCCTCAGGCGGCTTTTTTCCGCCACGCAGAGGATGCGGTGGCAGGCGTAGGCGAAATGGGGCACCATGGCACTGTCGATGTTTCCGAGCACCCTGTTCACGATACGCTCCACACTGTCACAACGGCGCAGCATCGCCTCGTCGACATCCGACGGGTTGAACTCCAGCAGCGGCTGCATCAGCGCGCGGGTGTTGAACCAATCGCCCACCCACTTGTTACTGTTAAGGTCACCCACGGAGTAAATCATGCGTGTGATTGACTTGGAGGCTATGTCCTCAATATCGGGATTCGTCCTGTGCAGCTCCAAGGCTGTCAGACGGTCGTAGTTGTCATTAAACTGTTTCTCGCGCCGGGCCATCTCCTCACGTGCCTTTTGGGGGTCGGTGCTGGTGATGGGGTGCCACGCCATTTCGGCTGCCCAAGCCATCGCATGCCAGCAGTCGCCAAAGAGGCTTTCGCCGCTGTCGTCCCAAGCCGTGTTCATCAGGCCGCGGGCACCGGCCAGATAGCCGTCGCGCGCCAAATAGGCTATGTTCTGCATGTAGTTGCGCACCTGCGGCGTGCTGCTCCAGTGGCTGACGCCCGGAGCCACCCAGAAGGCGTTGCCCTGTTCGCGAAAAATCTGCTTGAAGGGAGCTATCATGTCGGCATAGCTCTCCGCCGCGCCATAGGTCCAGACGATGTACTCCATATCCTTCGGCAGCTTCCTCAGCATCGAGGGGTTCTTCCCCACGATGTCGCCCCACATCAGCACCTCCATCTTCCCTTTGCCGTCGTGCGACTCGCTGTAGGCCTCCTGAATCATGTCGTACACCCGGTTGATATGCTGGCAGTAGACCTCGTCGGCGCCTTTCTCGCTCACATACTGGAAGGCACGTCCGCTGCCCAAGGCCTCGGTCTCGTCGCAGGTGATGTTGAAGAAACGGCTGCTGTGGTAGGCCGCCACAGCATTCTCTATCTGGTTTTTCAAGAAAGCGTAGGTCTCCTCTTTCGAAGGGTTGACATTGGTGGGACTGTCCATCAGGTTCTGGTAATAGGGGATGCGCAGCGTCTTCTCGAAATGGGCGAAGCACTGCAGGTTGGCCATCATGTAGGGGTCGTTGGCGAACTCGTAGTCGCCGATGCCGCTGTTGCCCGAGATGTCGGGGTAGAGTTCGTTATAAAGTGTATGCTCAGTATAGTAGTTGCCGAAATTCATCTTGTACTGCTCGGCAAACGTGCGGGTCTTGCGGCGGAACTGCTTGTTGGGAATAGGCCCGCGGCTGATATCATCCAGCCATCCGCGGTACTCGTAGGCAGGCCAGTCGGTGATGGTCATACAAGGCACCTCGCCGCGGTATAACTTCTTCAGCTGGCCGAGGGTGCGGAGGGCATAATCCCAGCCCTCGTTACTCACACACTGCACACGCACCCCCGTAGGGGTTATCTCTAAGCGGTAGGCCTGCCGCTGGTTCTGTGCACCGTCAATCTCGGCAACAAAGCTGCGTATCGGGCTGCTTTTGCCCAACGACACCGTGCCTCTCCCCATCACCACCTGCTGCGGGGTGGGGATAACTCCGATATTGGTGACATTATCCTGTGCCATGGCCGTAAGGCATAGCAACAATGCTGCAATGATTAACGTTCTCTTCATAATACGGGTCTTTTATTCTGTTGATTTTGCAAAAATACACAAAAAAATCGTATCTTTGCACTTTCAAAGCAAAAAAACATGAAAAAGATTCTATTCATCTGCCATGGCAACATCTGCCGCAGCGTCACCGCCGAGTTCGTCTTCCGCCAAATGGCAGAGAAAGCCGGGCTGTCCGACCATTTTGAGGTGGACTCCGCCGCCACCAGCCGCGAGGAGATTGGCAACCCCATCTACCCCCCTGCCCTGCGCACCCTTGAAGCCCACGGCATCCACAATGCACGCCACGCCGCACGACAGGTGACACGCGCCGACTACGACTACTACGACCTGCTGGTGCTCATGGACGAAGAAAACCGCTATGGCATCCGCCGCATCATTCCTGACGACCCCGACCACAAAATCAGCCTCCTCCTCGACCACACCGACCCTTCCGACCACGCCCACCACCACCGCGATGTCGCCGACCCATGGTACACCCGCAACTTCGACCAAGCCTGGGAGGACATCACCACGGGATGCTCTGCCCTGCTGAAAAAGCTAAGCTGAACCATGATTTACCAACTCGACCCCTACTATCCCAGCTTCCCCAACCCCGAAGAGGCCGAACCCGACGGCATCATCGCCATCGGCGGCGACCTCTCGCCCGCCCGCCTCATCAATGCCTACTGCTGCGGCATCTTCCCATGGTTCAACGACGACGAACCCATCCTGTGGTGGTCGCTTGACCCACGCATGGTGCTCTTCCCCGACGAATTCCGCTACAGCAAAAGCCTGCGCCGCGTGGTCAAGTCGGGGAAATACGAGGTACGCATCGACACCCAGTTCGAACAGGTAATGCGTCATTGTGCCCATGTCGACCGCTCCGCACAGGGACAGTCCGGCACCTGGATTACCGAAGGCATGGTGGATGCCTATGTGCTCCTTCACCAACTGGGTCTGGCACACTCCTTCGAGACCTACTATCAAGGCACACTGGTCGGCGGCCTGTATGGTGTAAGCCTCGGCCCTTTCTTCTTTGGCGAATCGATGTTCCACACCATGACCGACGCTTCCAAGGTGGCCTTCGTGCGGCTGGTGCAATTCGCACAGGAGCACCATTTCCGCCTTATCGATGCGCAACAGGAGACCTCTCACCTTGCCACCCTAGGCGCACGCCCCATAGCGCGGAGCGAATACCTCACCGCGCTCAACGCCATCTGTGCCGAGAATACCCTGCAAGGCAACTGGGGACAGTTCTGATGCCTCCCTCAGAAGAAGCCTACCAGGCGTTATAGTGTATCCGCGAAGGATCCCACTTGTCCTTGGGCTGCTCGTTGCCAGCCGGATAACCCAGAGGCACCACGCAGTAGGGCACCACCGTAGAGGGCAGCGCAAGGGCACGTTTCACCGGCTCCATACGGTCGGCATAGGGATAACAGGCCGTCCAGCAGGCACCCAGGCCGTAGGCCTCGGCCAACAGCAGCAGATTCTCGGTCACGGCTCCCATATCGTCGCGCCAAAGATGGTTCACCTGCACTGTGGGCTCCATGTCAGGATTGTCGGAGGGGAGCTGCGAGACAACGGTGTCGGCGCAGATTACAACGATGGCAGCGGCCTGCTCGAACTTAGGCATATTGAAGTTGCCCTCGAAGATTTCACCCAGACGGCTCTTATCGGTGATGACCACAAAACTCCAAGGACGCCAGTCGCGACCCGATGGGGCGGCCATAGCGGCACGCAGCAGGTTCTCCATCACCTCCGAGGCAATGGTGTCGGAAGTATAAGAACGTACGCTCTTACGTTGCAGAATGTTGGAAAGCACCGTTTCGTAAACCGGCTCTGTCTCTTGTTGTTTCTCGCATTGGCACCCGCAAAACAGCAGCATGCCCATCAGCATAGCTGAAAAAAGAACTCGTTTCATTGTGTTATTTGTTTGATTAAACCATATTAACGTCAGTCTTTGCGCTTGGGATTGCGGGGAAACCAGCCCTTCTCCACACGCCTACGCTGCTTGAAAAGCTCGATGATGGACCACAGGCTTGAGAAGCCAAAAACGCCCAAGAAGGTTGATAACAGGGTGTCGGCAATAAAGAGCGAACCTGCGATGCTGCCCAACCCCGCCAAAAGAAAGAGCCACCAACACTTGACCCCCCAGTAATACTCTGCCTTGATGACGAGGGGATGGAAAAGGCCTATGCACAGAAAGGCCGACACTCCGATAAGAAGACCTGTGAAATTCATATCGTCTTGCTGTTAAACACCGAACTCCTTACGTATCTCCTCCACCATGTCCAATTTCTCCCAAGCGAAGAAGTCAACGGTCTTCACCCGCTCGTTGCCTTGTGCGTCAATCAAAGTGACGGGGGCGCTATACGGGTCGCGGCCCATGTGGCCGTAAGCGGCCGTGGGGGCGAAAATGGGGTTCTTCAATCCAAAACGCTCGATGATGGCATAGGGGCGCAAGTCGAACAGCTGGCCCACCCGGCGGGCCACCTCGCCGTCGGTCATGTCCACATGGCTCGTGCCGTAGGTGTTCACATACAGCCCCACCGGCTCGGCCACGCCGATGGCGTAGGCCACCTGCACCAGCACCTCGTCGCAAACGCCTGCGGCCACCAGGTTTTTGGCAATATGGCGTGTGGCGTATGCCGCCGAACGGTCCACCTTCGAGGCATCCTTGCCCGAGAAGGCCCCGCCGCCATGAGCCCCACGGCCGCCATAGGTGTCCACGATAATCTTGCGCCCCGTCAGCCCTGTGTCGCCATGAGGGCCGCCAATGACGAACTTGCCCGTGGGATTCACATAGAGCAGGTAGTCCCCTTTGGCAAAGAGGGCACGGTTTTCATTGCTCAGACGGTCCAGCACACGGGGTATCAGGATTTCTTTCACATCTTGTTTGATACGCGAGAGCATCACCTCCTCGTCATCAAACTCGTCGTGCTGGGTGGAAATGACGATGGCCTCGATACGGAGCGGTTTGCCATCGTCGCTGTATTCAACAGTAATCTGACTTTTGGCATCAGGGCGCAGATATTTCATCTGGCTGCCTTCCTTACGAATCTTCGTCAGCTCCTGTAGGAAGATATGTGCCAAGGTGATGGGGAGGGGCATCAGCTCGGGTGTTTCGTTGCAGGCATAGCCGAACATCATGCCCTGGTCGCCCGCCCCCTGTTCCTCACGGGTGGCACGGCTGACACCCTGGTTGATGTCGCCGCTCTGCCCATGGATGGTGGAGAGGATGGCGCACGAGTCGGCCTCGAACTTATACTCGCCCTTGGTGTACCCGATGTTGCGGATGACGTCGCGCACGGTGTCCTGTATCTCGACATAGCCGTCGCAGGTCACCTCGCCGCTCACTATCACAAGGCCCGTTGTCACCATGGTCTCGCACGCCACATGGCTGTCGGGGTCGCGTCGCAGGAACTCGTCGAGCAGGGAATCGGAAATTTGGTCGGCCACCTTGTCGGGATGACCCTCTGAAACAGACTCAGAAGTGAAGAAATAACTCATAGTACTTTAACTTTTTTGATGTTGAACATAAAAAAGCAAAGATGGGGAGAAAGGTGATTGTTGGTTTGAAAATCATGTCTTTAGCATTATTTTTCAGTGGTTGCAATCATTACAAATCTATCCACTTTGCGGATGCAAAGATACGCAAAATATTTGATTCCACGCCTGCCCATCAGAAAAAGTTTCCAACAGCCCCAAAATGCCACCTCCCGACAGCCCTCCCCTTAAGATACCCAAAATGCAATTATGTCAAAGAACTCTTGTATGTGACGGGGCATTGGCGCCACCTTGCCTTGTGCCCGACTTCGTCTTTTCTCCGCCTCCGAAAGCGAAGGCACGACGAAGGCATGACGAAGGCACTTCGGGCAAACAAGTCCGAGAATGTGGCTGCCTCTCGTCCGTTTCCGAATGCAAAAATAGTGCGGAATAACGACATGGCAAACTTTTTTTCGCAGATAATAGTCTTTTTTTGCGAAGAGGCTCTCTTTAGTGGCAAAAGAGTCTCTCTGTCTTCACAAGGGGAGATAGGAAAACAGCCATCTGGGGCACCCCTAAAGGGCAAGTTCGCCTCTAAAAGCTTTTAAGCAAGTTTATTTAAGCCTCTTTATAGGATTGTGAATCTTAAAAAGAGCTTATATGTATCATAAAAGTAGTTTATTTGAAGCGAAGGCAGGGCAGCAAGGCGGTGGGAGCGGTGCGATGTGTTAAATAAAGTTAATTACAGCAGAGGCGTGTAATATTTTTAGGGGTTGTACGTCTATATGTGTGGAAAGAGAAAAATAAACCGCTTTAAAAATAGTTTAAAACTCATTCAAAAACACAACTAATCATGAAGAAAACCATTTTTACCCTGGCCGTGGTGGCCTTGCTGGCAGGCGTTTGCTCCTGCACGAAAGAGAAAGAGGGCGTGTACAACCCCAAACAGAAAATACAGTCGGTGTATTTCGAATCCAAAGGAGTGCAGGGGGACGAAGTGCTTTACGAGAACCCCAAGTACAAATCGGAGGCATGGACATGGGAGGACAACCGTTTGGAACGCATATCCTACTTTGAACCGGTTGCATATTACACCGATGGCAATGAGCACATCGAGATTGAACTTGTCGCCACACAACTCTTTTCCTATGACAAGGACAACCGCCTGACCAAGAGCGAAATCCTAGGCGAAGAGAACATGGCGGCCGACTATACCTACGACGGCAACTACCTGAAGACCGTCAATATCACCGAGCAATTACGGCCCATAGTAAAATACAGTTTCAATTATACTGACAAGAAGATTACCTCCATTGATATGACCGTCGAAGAGAATGGTGCTTTCGACAACAAGGCTGCGAAACAGCTGATGCGCACGAACCCGCTACGCTTTGTCATGGCCCCCGAGGCAGCCGCACGCACTATGGCCGCCACCCAGAGATACGCCAAACTCATGGCCAAGAAAGGCTGCGCCAAGGGTTCCTCGACGGTCACCCTGAAAGTGGAATGGGACGGCGACAACATCTGCAAGATTTCAGGTTCCGCTATGGGTGAATCGATGGTTCTTACCTACAAACACGACACCAAAAACAACCCCTACTACGGCCTGTTCGACATCATGGGCCTCGCTGGCGAAGACATCGTCCTCTTCCTGCCCATGAGCCGCCACAACATCACAAGCATCACCCAGACTTTCGCCGAAGATGGTGAGGAAGAGAGCTACACCGCTTCTTACACCTACACGTACAACGGCAAAGACTACCCCACCAGCAAGACCCTTGACGAAATCCAACAAGGATACGACTGGGTGTACAACGAAGAGACTGGCGAATACGAATACGTGGAACTCGGCGAATACCACGATATTCAAACCACATACTACGAATACTAGAAACTCTAGTACTACTAGCAAAACTAGCATTACTAGAACTACTAGTTTCACTAGAAATCCTAGAAGCAAAAGAGGTAAGAAGCATGGCAGCAACTGCCCTACTTCTTACCTCTTTTCATTATCGTTCTTCTTACCTCTTTAGCCAAAGATTTGGGCAATCCATTGACGGTTGAGGCGGGAGATGTTTTGTCGTTTGATTTGCTTGGGGCATTCGGCCTCGCAAGCGTAGGTGTTGGTGCAGGAGCCGAAGCCCAGCTCGTCCATTTTGCAGACCATCTTCTTCACGCGGTCGGCAGCCTCCACGCGTCCTTGGGGCAGGAGTGCCAGATGGCTGACCTTGGCGCCGACAAAGAGCATGGCAGAGGCGTTCTTGCAAGCAGCCACACAGGCACCGCAGCCGATGCATGAGGCAGCATCCATGGCCAGGTCGGCCTTATGCTTGGGGATGGGGATGGTGTTGGCGTCGGGCACGCCGCCGGTAGTGGTGCTTATGTAACCACCGGCCTGGATGATTTTGTCGAAAGCCGTGCGGTCCACCACCAGGTCGCGGATGACGGGGAAGGGCTTGGCCCGCCAGGGCTCAATCCATATCTCGTCGCCGTCGTGGAACTTGCGCATGTGCAACTGGCAGGTGGTCACACCGTCATCGTTGCCGTGGGGACGGCCGTTGATATAAAGGCCGCACATACCACAGATGCCTTCACGACAATCGTTGTCGAAACAGACGGGATGGGCGATGCGGTCGTTGATAAGCTGTTCGTTGAGGATGTCGAGCATCTCAAGGAAGGAGCATTCGGGCGAGATGTTGTCGACCTGATAGGTCTCAAAATGCCCTTTGGCATGGGCGTTCTCTTGCCGCCAGATATGTAGTGTGAATTTCATGGCTTATTTGTAGTTACGTTTTGCAATCTTGATATGTTCGTAAACGAGGTCCTCCTTGGACATGGTTTCTTTTACCCCATGGCCTTGGTATTCCCAAGCGGCGACATACATGAAGTGCTCGTCGTCGCGCTGAGTTTCGCCGTCCTCGGTCTGATGCTCAATGCGGAAATGACCGCCGCAGGACTCTTCGCGGTGCAGGGCGTCGGTGATGATGAGGCGCGCCAGTTCGAAATAGTCGGCCAGACGGTAGGCTTTCTCCAGTTCGGGGTTGAACTCCTGAGCCTCACCTGGGATGAAGACATCTTTCCAGAACTCCTCTTCGAGGTCGGCGACCAGTTTCATGGCGGTGTTGAGGCTCTCGTTGCTGCGGGCCATGCCCACATACTCCCACATGATTTTGCCCAAGGCCTTATGGAAATGGTCCACCGTCTTGGGGGCATGGGTATGGCGGCCCACATTGAAGAGGTTGTCGATGCGTTGGCGCACATCCTGTTCGGCTTGGTCGAACTCGGGTGTGTCGGCTGAGATTTTGCCCAAGTAGATTTGGTCGGCGAGGTAGTTCTGCATGGTATAGGGCAGGACGAAGTAGCCGTCGGCCAGACCCTGCATGAGTGCCGAGGCGCCAAGGCGGTTGGCCCCGTGGTCGGAGAAGTTGGCTTCGCCAGCGGCGAAGAGGCCGGGGAGGGTGGTCTGCAGCTCATAGTCGACCCATAGGCCGCCCATGGTGTAGTGGACAGCGGGATAAATCATCATCGGCTCCTCATAGGGGTCGGTGTCGACTATCTTCTGATACATCTGGAAGAGGTTGCCGTACTTCTGCTCCACCACGTCGCGTCCGAGGCGGCGGATGGCGTCGGCAAAGTCCAGAAAGACAGCCAGGCCGGTGGGGCCTACGCCGTAACCGGCATCGCAGCGCTCTTTGGCGGCACGAGAAGCCACATCGCGCGGCACGAGGTTGCCGAAGGCGGGATAGCGGCGTTCGAGATAGTAGTCGCGGTCTTCCTCGGCAATGTCGCCAGGTTTCAGTTTATGGGCGCGGATGGCCTCGGCATCCTCCTTTTTCTTGGGCACCCAGATGCGGCCGTCGTTGCGGAGGCTTTCGCTCATGAGGGTGAGCTTGGACTGGTAGTCGCCGTGGACGGGGATGCAGGTGGGGTGAATCTGCACATAGCAGGGGTTGGCGAAGGCGGCACCCTTCTTGTGACAAATCCAAGCGGCGCTGCCATTGCTGTTCATAGCGTTGGTGGAGAGGTAGTAGACATTGCCGTAGCCGCCGGTGGCGAGCACCACGGCATGAGCGGCAAAGCGTTCCAACGCACCTGTGACCAGATTGCGTGCGATGATGCCACGGGCACGGCCGTCGACCACCACAAGTTCCATCATTTCGTGACGTTCATGGAGCCGGACGGTGCCGCGGGCTATTTCACGGCTCAATGCGCCGTAAGCGCCCAGAAGGAGCTGCTGCCCGGTCTGCCCTTTGGCATAAAAGGTGCGGCTCACCTGAGCGCCACCGAAAGAGCGGTTGTCAAGCAGTCCGCCATAGTCGCGGGCAAAGGGCACGCCCTGCGCGACACACTGGTCGATGATGTTGCCGCTGACTTCGGCCAGGCGGTAGACGTTGGCCTCGCGGGCGCGGTAGTCGCCACCCTTGATGGTGTCGCGGAACAGGCGTTCCACGCTGTCGCCATCGTTCTGATAGTTTTTGGCCGCATTGATGCCGCCTTGTGCGGCAATGGAATGGGCGCGACGGGGAGAGTCCTGAATACAGAATATGTCGACGTTGAAGCCCATTGCGCCTAACGAGGCGGCAGCGGAAGCACCGGCCAGGCCGGTGCCGACGACGATGATGTCGAGTTTGCGCTTGTTGGCAGGGTTCACCAGTTTCTGCGCGGATTTGTAGTTGGTCCATTTCTCACTCAGCGGACCTTCAGGTATCTTGGAATCAAGTGTCATGATTGTTAATGGTATTAAAGGTTTTAGAGGTTTAAAGGGGTTCGTGAATGAAAAGTTTGGAGACTTTCATGGCAAGCAGGCCCTTTAAACGGCTCAAATGGATTAGAGGCCGAGGAAAACCAAAATGACCACGGCGGCAAACATCAGGCATACCACCCAGGCATAAATCTGTCCGAGGACCTCGATTATTCCGTTATACTTGGTGCTGTTCAGCCCCAGTGTCTGGAAGGCGGAGGGGAAGGCATGGCGCATGTGCATCCACACAACCACAAAGAAGAACAGATAACAGAAAACAATCCATGGGTTGCGGAATTTCTCGCGGGCCATGTAGTAGAAGTCGGGCTCCACGTCCAGTCCTTCGACGGACGACTCCAGCTGGGCTTTGTCGTCGTAGGTGAGATGGCGCACCCACTGATGGTCTTCGGAGTAGAGTTTCTCCTCCTCTGCCCTTCCGAGCAAGTTGGCGACAGGCACGGCGGCACGCAACTTGTCAATCTGGGCGTTGATTTCTTCCAGCTGGTCGGCGGGAATCTGCTCTTTATACATCTCCAGCTGTTCCTCATTGGTCTTGATAAACTCTTCAGGTGTAACACCATACTGAAGGGCTGCCTGCTGGAGGGCGTCCACCTCGTCGCTACGGAGTTCTTCCACCTTGACCATATACTGGCCCTTGACCCAGCCGAGCTTCACGAAATAGAAGTCGGTGAAGTGGAGGATGAGGCATACGAAGATGAGTATGCCGGTCCACATCATAAGCTTGGAAGTGGTGTGGGTCTTGCTTTTGCTCTGCTGATGGTAGCGCACGGGGCGTGCCAGCCGGTTGGTGACCCAGAGCCAAAGGGTGAAGCAGATGTGCAGAACGATGGCACCAATTAGCACCACCTCAAACACTTTGACTACATAGTTGGTGCCCATAAAGTGGCAGAAGGCGCTGTACCATGCCCCGTCGTCGTGACGCAAAATGCACAGGTTGGCAGCGGCGTGGAACAAAAGAAAGATAAGCAGAAATCCGCCCAACAGGGCCACGCATATCTTCTTTGTGATGGAATGGATTTTAGGTAAGTTCATATCTTTTAGCGTTATAATAGACAAATACTTTTTGAAACGATTTGCAAAGATACTAAAAAAAACGCAAATGAGAAAAAACGCCTGACCCGAGTGTTTCTCCAGCAGTCGGCATAGGAAACGTCGGAGAGGGGGCAACAAACATCTCTTTCGGCATGTTTTTGTTCGCTCTAGTATAAAGTATGACTGATTTTTTTCCAATCTTTCCCATTGTCGCGTCCCTCCGGGACGCTGAGTAGTAGGGTTTTCGTTGACCCCACACTGCGTTCCTTGTGTGGGGTTATTGAAATTCAGCATCTTCGATG
>JAFRXG010000004.1:0-3171 GCA_017441565.1 Bacteroidales bacterium
ATCGAAGATGCTGAATTTCAATAACCCCACACAAGGAACGCAGTGTGGGGTCAACGAAAACCCTACTACTCAGCGTCCCGGAGGGACGCGACAATGGGAAAGATTGGAAAAAAATCAGTCATACTTTATACTAGAGCGTTGCTTAAAAGAGGCTGCTATAATAGTTAATTTATAGTTAATAGTGTTAAATTATAGTTAAAGTCCCTTCTAAAGTGATAATTTTCGGCACCTTTGGGGTCTTTATAGTAAAAGAAAATTGAAAGATGTAGCAGACAAGGTATTTGTAGTTTATTCACATGAGTAAAGAAAACCAAATTTTTGAGCAGTTCACTGCCCTGGTGCGAAGGCACGAGGAGACCATCAAGCGGGTGTCGGCATATTTCTATATGCCGAACAGCTACCTTTTCCGTGAGATGATGACCTACCTTACTAGCTACCTGTGGGAAGTATATAGCCAGCTGCCGCCCGATGTTGTCATTTTTAACGAGAGGGGGTGGGTGTTTACCATCCTCTACCGACAGGCTGCTAAGCATGCCCGCGACGAGCGGCGCTACCAAAGCCATCTGGTATATGGTGCCGACCTCTCCGGGTGTGCCGATAACGATGGTGCTGACCCGCAAGTGACCCGCTTATACCGCCTGATTAACAAGTTGGGTGAGGAGGACCGCGAGATTATTGTCATGTATCTCGACAAGGTCCCCGTTCAACAGATGGCTGCTGCCATGGGCAGGAACGCCGTCTATGTCTACCGGCGCATCAATAAAATAGTCGAGATACTCCGTCGCCTCAACTATGATGTCGGCGATGACGAGGATAACGAGCCAATATATAATGTAAAGAATCCACCAATAGAGTGATAGCTAACAATTGTAATCTATGCGAATATCGAAAGGAATAAAGAACATGAAAAAGAAGAAAGAAGGTAAGTTGTTGTATCAGTTGCAAGAAGAGTGGAATGGCAACGTCAAGCCACTCTCCACCATCTCATCGTTGACCCATGAGGAGCTGGAACGGATATATCACAATAAAGTCATTTCATTCTCCAGCTCACGAATTGATTGCCACAGAATGCGGCGGCGCACTTTTTTCATGACGTTAATTACCAGCATCTCGTTAGTTGCTTTGGCGGTTGTTGCACTCGTCCTAGTCCTACCGTCTCCTGACGGCTATGTCATGAATCTGACGGCAGACCATGCAGCCGTCTCTGCAGTCATCATTCAAATACTATACGTCTTATGAGAAGGAGAAACATAATACTAGTGATGGTTCTGCCCCTGTTGATTGTTGTGGGGTGTGTGTTTGCAGTCAGATACCTTTCAGGAGTAGTGCCCTATTGGCAGTGCAGCGAAGTCTACCGCCGCTACGCCCATGTCGAGGGGGTGGAGGCGGCCTTTGTCAAGGGGTTCCCTATCAACGACACGCTGGGGGTGGACGTGACGCTGATTCGGGCCACCGACAGCGCGGGGTGGGACTACCTGATGAAAGTATTCCACATCTCGGCAGGAATGGTAGAGGAGGCTGAAGAAAATCCTTTGGCAAATATATGGATGTCGCAGTCACTCAAAGACACTCCAGAAACAAGATACATACCATCAGATTCTATCAGTTGCGCTGACTCCGATATTGAGATTATCGCAAAAGCCATGAACGAACGGGAGATTTGTATTTTTCATACACGAGGTGCGGGGGAGAGAGTGGCAGTTCTGAATTATAATTGGGATGAAATGACAAAGAAAATAAAATAACATAATCCTAATATTTAATTATTTATGAAGAAAATTAGTTTTATTATTCTGTTTGCTGTGCTAGGTGTGACGCTAGCCAGCTGTACAAAAGAGACCCTGTCCGACACTCGTGTTGTCACAGTCGAACCGTCAGTCACCTATTTTGTCAACGGACAGATGCATTCTTCCAATCCTCAGACCGAGGAAGAGTGGTCGATGTTTTTCGACCGCATGTTGGCATTAGCCCAAGAGGGGTATCAGGTACGTATTAGACGTTCTGACATTCCGCAAGAGGTGCTGGCCGCCAAAGAAAAGGTGACTTATACCACGTCTGATTACAACAAGGCAAAGGCCTGGGCCAATCAGAAAGTGATTGAGGGCTATGAAGTAACTATGACATTCAATCAGCAGACAGGCGAGTACACCTGCATAGCCATCCGTTAGTAAATTAACCTCAGGCAGTCTGAGGCTGCCTGACAAAAACAACAAGAACCATGAAACTGATACAAGAAAGCCCCGCACGAACAAGTATGTGCCGTCGTGCGGGGCGGAAATCGCAAACTATTTCCAACAAGTTTCAACACCACTCTTTTTTGTGTACAATTTTAAAACGATAATATCATGAAAAAACACATCCTACTGATTTTGGCCGTCGCCAGTATGGCTTCGACCGCCTGGGGGCAGGTAATCACCTACGGCGACTCGAACTACATGTTCCACAGGCTAGACACATTCCCGCCGTTTCTCAGCAGTGGTGCCAGCTGTTATGTGGCCTATAGCCCATCTAACGTATATGAAGGTTCTTATACAATAGGAAGAATGTATGTGTCCGACACCGAGGAACACATTTGCGGTATCGCAATCACCTGCGACACCATATTGCATACTCGAAAAGGCACTGTGCGGGACGAGTCGCTGTCCCTTATGCTGTACCTGTACCAGGTGCCGCAGGGCACCTCCGACTTCACGCTGCTCGACTCCATCGTTCTCAGTGTGACGATGCCGTACTATCGGAAGTTTGTCTACCAGGGGATAGACACCCTGTGCCCCGTCCCACTGACGGTCGACACAGTGCCTGTGTATGAGCGGCTGTTCACGCGCGAATATGTGATACCCGCAGGAGACTCCGTCCTTGTTGCCTATAGGGGGATGTCCCCTCCCCCCGGCCTGGTCGACGACAGAACCTCGTTATCTGTCTACCATCAATCAATATGGGATTACCCGCCCGAATCGTCTTGGCACTACATCATAAACGGAGAAATAGTCAGCGACTATGGAGGAGGGCTCGGCCCCATATACCCCATCTGCCACAGGGCCTGCCCGGCGCTGTCAGGGGTGAGGGTGGACACGGTGGACGGCACCACGGTGTGCCTCTCGTGGCCCTCGGAGGGCGAAGGGCAGCACTACCGCGTCGAATACGGCCCCGAAGGGTTCCGGTACGGAGCCG
>JAFRXG010000024.1:0-4917 GCA_017441565.1 Bacteroidales bacterium
CTTTCCCATTGTCGCGTCCCTCCGGGACGCTGAGTAGTAGGGTTTTCGTTGACCCCACACTGCGTTCCTTGTGTGGGGTTATTGAAATTCAGCATCTTCGATGCTGTTAAAAAATCAGTCTTTTATCAAACTAGAGCCAAAAAATAACAACAAGTAGCCCCAATCGGCTTTTAGCGGTTATGCACGATTAGCTGACGAGCTGTTTTATCACATCGCTGATGTAGCCTTAGCGAGCTACGAAAAGACATAAAAGGCTGGCTAAAGAATGACTTGAGATTGCAGGGACGGCATCACAAAGGAGCGCTCAAACATTTTTGCCTCTATTCTCCTCCGGCTTGGGTTTGGTTTCAATTGGTTATTATTTGCCACAGCTAAAGGAAGGCCGAACAAAAAACAAACAGAATAAAGACAAAATAGAAAACAAACGGCTGATTTACAAATACATCAGAGACAAGCAAAACTCCAACCTTGCCGGAAGTAATACTGAAAATGGGATAATCCTCTGGAGCCGTCCCATACAAGCGAAGAACAGCTGGGGGGCTAACTCTTAGGGCTGTACCATTGAAAAAAGTCGGTGATGGCTTGTTCTATGGGCGTTAGGGGCATGGCAAGAGTGTTGCGGGCAGCGGTATTGTCGTAGTATTCACGCACCATCAGCTGACGCACGTTACGGGTGGAGAGCTGTGTGCGCGCACCACACCACCGCAGCAAATCGCCCAGCCACCCGGCAACGCTTAATAGGCCGTTGGGCAACGGCAATAGGCACTGACGATAGCCACATGCCTTGGACTGGAGGCGGTAGAACTCTGCGAGCGAAAGATTGCAGCCTGTGAGCAGGTATCTCTGCCCGTTGCCGCCCATGATGAGCGCATGCTCAATAGCCACCGCCGCATCCTGCACATGGATAAAGCTCTTGCCGCCCTTGGGCACAGGCATCAGCCGCTTGCGGTAGCCTGTGAGGAGCAGGGCACCCGAGCTGGGCTTGGTGTCGTAGGCACCAACCATAAAGCCAGGGTTCACCACTACGACATGCCAGTCGGGGTGACGCTTTGCCGCATGAAGAAGCACGGCCTCCCCCTCCTGCTTGCTGAGGCCATAGTAGGAACGGCTGAACGGAGGCTGCATCGGCTGCTGCTCGTCGGCGGGCTGTGAGGGGGTGCCATAGCCGATGGTGTTGGCGGTGCTTGTGTGTACCAGCCGCGTGATATGCTGCCGTTCCATCAGTTGTGTGAGCCGACGGCATAAGTCGCGGTTGACGGGCAGGTAGTCCTCGTAGTGAAGAAGCGACATGTCGGTGACACCGGCACAATTGATGACGGCATCGCAGCCCTGGGCCGCTGCTTGCAGTGCCTTGTCGTCGAGCAGTGAGCCTTCGAAAAGGGTCAGCTGACCGATGTTGGGGAACCCCCCTGTGCGTAGTGCGGAAACGTTCCGCAGCAAGGCATGAACCTCATGGCCTTGCTGCAGAAGTTGTTTCAGCACATTATGTCCGAGCAGCCCATTGCCGCCCAAGAGCAATACTTTCATGGGGTTAGCCCACGTTGCAACCTGGGGTGACCAACTGGCTGGGGGCGACTAGCACCAGACGTCCGTCCTTGTCCTCGGCACTAAGAATCATACCCTGACTCTCAACACCTTTGAGCTTGCGAGGCGCAAAGTTGGCGATGAAGCACACCTGCATGCCCACCAGTTTCTCCGGTTCGGGGTAGAACTTGGCAATGCCGCTGACGATGGTGCGGGTGCCCATGCCGTCTTCTATCTTGAACTGCAGGAGCTTGTCGGCCTTTGGCACCTTGCTGCATTCCAGCACCGTACCCACACGGATGTCCATCTTGCCAAAATCCTCAAAAGCCACAGTAGGCTTCACCTCGGCAGGAGCCCAGGCGTTGAGCTCGTTCTGACGCTTGGTCTCCAGCAGTTTGTTGACCTGTGCCTCGATAGTGGCATCGTCAATCTGCTCGAAAAGGAGTTCAGGCTTGTCGATGGAGTGGCCTTCCATCAGCAGGTCGGCACGTCCGGCATCTTTCCAGCCCATGGCGGGGAGGTTCATGATGCGGTGCATCTTGTCGGCCGTGAAGGGCAGGAAGGGGGCACAGAGCACAGCCAAATTGGCGCATATCTGCAAGGAGAGGTTCATCACGGTGGCGGTACGCTCGGGGTCGGTCTTGACGAGCTTCCAGGGCTCGGTGTCGGTGAGGTATTTGTTACCCAACCGGGCCAGGTTCATCATCTCGCTGAGGGCCTCACGGAAGCGGTAAAGCTCAATGCTGCGGCCCACCTGCTCGGGGAAGGTGGCAATCTCTTTGACCAGCTCCTGCTCAGCCTCGCCGAGGGGGCCTGCGGCCGGCACCTTGCCGCCATAGAATTTGTGGGTCAGCACCAAGGTGCGGTTGACGAAGTTGCCCAGGATGGCTACCAGCTCCGAGTTGTTCTTCAGCTGGAAGTCCTTCCATGTAAAGTCGTTGTCCTTGGTTTCAGGTGCGTTGCTGCAAAGGGTGTAGCGCAGCACATCCTGTTTGCCGGGGAAGTCTTTCAGATATTCATGCAGCCACACGGCCCAGTTGCGCGAAGTGCTTATCTTGTCGCCTTCGAGGTTGAGGAACTCGTTGGCGGGCACGTTGGCGGGCAGGATATAGCTGCCGTCGGCGTGGAGCATGGCGGGGAAGATGATGCAATGGAAGACGATGTTGTCCTTACCAATGAAATGCACCAGCTTGGTGTCTTGGTCTTTCCACCATTTCTCCCAGTCGTCGCCCTTGAGCTGCTTGGTGAAGCTGATGTAGCCGATAGGGGCATCGAACCACACATAGAGCACCTTGCCGTCGGTTCCTTCGATGGGCACCTTCACGCCCCAGTCGAGGTCGCGGGTGACGGCACGGGGCTGCAGACCTGCGTCAATCCACGACTTGCACTGTCCGTAGACATTGGTCTTCCAGTCTCCTTTGTGCTGTTCCAGAATCCACTCGCGCAGCCACGACTCGTCTTGGTCCAGCGGCAGATACCAATGCTTGGTCTCCTTCATCACGGGAGGGTTGCCGCTCAATGCCGACTTGGGGTTGATGAGGTCGGTGGCATTAAGCGATGTGCCGCATGCCTCGCACTGGTCGCCATAGGCGTGCTCGTTGCCGCAGTGGGGGCAAGTGCCTGTAATGTAACGGTCGGCCAAGAACTGGTGCGCCTCCTCGTCATAGTACTGCATCGAGGTCTTTTCGACGAACTTCCCTTCCTCGAACAGTTTCTTGAAATAGGCGGCCGCCGTCTCGTGATGTTCGGGGCAGGAGGTGCGGCTGTAGATATCGAACGAGATACCCAACTCGGCAAAAGAGTCTTTGATAATCTTGTGATAGCGGTCCACAATATCCTGTGGGGTCACACCCTCTTTGCGCGCCTTGATGGTGATAGGCACTCCGTGTTCATCGCTGCCGCCGATAAAAATCACATCTTCGCCCTGCGCACGCAGGTAGCGCGCATAGATGTCGGCAGGCACATACACACCCGCCAAATGACCTATGTGTACCGGGCCGTTGGCATAGGGCAGTGCCGATGTGATGGTATAACGTTTATAATGCTTGTCTTTCTCGCTATATGTCATTGTTTATAAGTGTATGATATATCGGTATCGCTGCTCACTTGTGTGGGATACCGTTTGTCGTTATATTGGTATTCGAATTCGGCATAGTTGTTGAGGGGGTACTCGTACAGATTTATCGTCTGCGCCATAATCGAAGCAGATATGGCCACCGAGCCAGTGTTGGTCATCGTCAAGGCGTTGTTGAGCGACAGGTTCCTGTGCGAGAAAATCTCGCCCCAGTTGCAGAAGAAGGGGTTGTAGTTGGTGTCGTAGGTGCAGGCAATCGTATCGCCGAAGGTCAGCGTAAGGGGGAGACCACCCTGGAACATCATTGCCGTCTGTATCAGCCCCATATACTCCTCTGGAATGTCGATGAACATACTAATCATGTTCAGGTCGTTGGTGTCGAGGATGACCGACGCATTGCCGCTAATCACCTGGCTCGAAAGGTTCTCGCCTTCCCAGTTAAGGGTCATGGCGAACTCCTTGCTGCCCATGGTGAATTTGGGGTTCTTGGCATACTGCAGCTTGGTCATCATAATCATCGACTCAGCGGTCTTGCGGCCCACCAGTTGCTCAAACAACGAACCGCCGCCCAATAATCCGCTCGCCAACGAGAGCAGGAAATTATCGTCGACCAGTACTTCGGCACCGCTCAGCTTGCCCGCCGCATTGTGCATCAGGTTCATCGTCACCGCCTGCACGCCGTCGTAATAGATTTCGCATTTGGTGAACTTGTTGTCGGCATCGTAGTAGTAGCGCAGCTCCTCTGTCTGGTCACCCGTGGTGGAGACCTTCGAGATATAGTTGCCGGCATAGCTGTAGGTGGTGGCACCTCCGTCGGGAGAGGTAATCTTGTCCAAATTGCTGCCCTCCCAGCTCCATTCCTGAATCAACATGCCGTCTTCAGTCACTGTGGCAATATGCATCGTAGGATGATAAATTCCTTCAGCGTAAACGGGCACAGGGTCTTGCTCCACAGGTTCAATCTTTTCTTTCTTGCACGAGACTACACCTGCCATCATGGCAAATGCACACAAGGCGATAACAATCTTTTTCATGGTCTAATGGGTTTAATTAAAGGTTATTATTCAATCTATGTTCCGATTATTCTATGGCTTGCGACCCTCCCCATGCTGTGGGAAGCGCCGTATTGGGAATACAGCGTCTCCTGCTTAGATAGCCTTCTTGGCGGTGGTGGTACGCTTGGGGGCAGCCTTGGCCTGAGTCGTCGCCTTCGGAGCGGCAGTCTTCGGGACAGCCGTCTTCTTCGGGGCGGCCTTCTTGGCGGCAGGTTTCTCGCTGGCGGGCTTCTCAGCCACAGCCTCTTCCTTCTTCTCCTCGGC
>JAFRXG010000025.1:0-3606 GCA_017441565.1 Bacteroidales bacterium
CAGGTGCTGGAGGACGGCCGACTGACCGACAACAAGGGCCGCACGGCCGACTTCAAGAACACCGTCATCATCATGACCTCGAACATGGGCAGCGACATCATCCGCGAGCGGCTCGAAGGCAGCAGCGTGGTTTCACAGTACGAACTGGACGAGACCAAGAAAGCCGTGATGGAAATGCTGAAGGAAAGGATACGTCCCGAATTTCTGAACCGAATAGACGAAATCATCATGTTCAGCCCGCTGACGAAGAGTCAGATACGAGAGGTGGTGAAGATACAGCTGGGGCTGGTGTCGAAGATGCTGGAGAAGAACGACGTGCTCATCAGTGCCACCCCCGAAGCGGTCGACCATCTGGCCGACATAGGCTACGACCCCGCCATGGGCGCACGGCCGGTGAAGCGTGTCATCCAGCGCGAAATCCTCAACGAACTCTCGCGTCAGATACTGGAAGAAAAAATCAAGACCAGCGACACCATCATCATCGATGTCATCGACGACCAGTTCGTCTTCTACAATCCCAAGCAGTCATAGATACAGGCCACCCCGTATCTACTAGGGTGTAAAGGTTTCAAAGGTGTAAAAGCCCTTGAAACCTTTTTTTATCTACTCAATTATCAGCCTCTCGGTAGTGGTGGCGTGGGGAGTGCTGAGGGTGACGAAGTAGGTGCCGGCGGCGTAGTTGTGGATGGGGATGGTGAAGGTGGCGGCGGAGACGGGGATGGTGAGGATGTCGTGTCCTGCGGCATTACGGATGGTGAGGGTGGCGTTAGGCGGACACTCTGCCATGCGGACAGTGACGATCCCACGCGCTGGATTGGGCGTGAGGGTGAACGGACACGGCTGCCCAGTGGGCGTGGCGATGCCGGTGGGGCCATGCGGCTGGTGGCCGAAGAAGGTGACAGGCTCGCTCCAGCTGCCCCATATCAGTGTGTCGTTGGTGTAGCAGTGTTGGAGGCACTGTGCACGGATGTAGGCGACATAGAGTGCTGTCGTGTCCCAAGGCTCCGTCGCTATCAGTGAGCAGGTGTCGGTGCTGTAGATGCGGCCTACGCCGGGCGGGTCTCCCTCTCGGCCTATCGAGATTTGAAAGGAGGTGTGCTGCATCGAGGGGTGCCAGACGAATTCTACATTGAGGCTGTCGATGACCCTGGCGGAAAAACCCTGCGGTGCAGGGCAAGCCAGCGTGTCGGGGTTGCAGGGTGGGGGGGCGATGATAGGCATCAATATGGCCCAAGCATAACTTTGAAGGTACGATATCGTGTTCCTACCTGTAATCCAGCTGCCAAGTGGAGGAACATCCTCTTCGTCTCTCACATGACATCGAGTGGAAAAAATCACTTGGTATATATAACCTGTTAGCGTGGGGTCTAATCCTCTGCCATAGTTGTATCGCTGGCCGTTGTTGCCGTAAGTATAGTAGCCTACTAGGAAGGAGTCTGAAACAACGATAGGGGTGTCGAAATAGAATTCGTAGGAATTGGCGGTATCTATATGATGGTCTTCTTTCGTGCAATGGGGGAAACCTGGTTCAAACTGTGTTTCAAAGACAAGATGGCGGAAAGGTATTGTGTCGGACCATCGCTGCTCCCATATGGGGGTGACATGGTTGCCGTGGAGTGTGTACAGCACCACCTCGAAATCGCGCCGGGCTGTGTCCTGACCCCATAAGGGTACGGCAATGCCGTATATGGTGGTCGGCGTGTCGACAGTAAAAAGACGGGCAAAGGGTTCGGGCAATTGCATTTGATAAACCCTGTAGGCACAGGGTTGTCGGGTAATTTCGTTTGTATGGGTAGAGTGAAGTGTGTCCATGGGGTATTCCATGTAACCGGCGTAGGGGAATCTGATGACCTCTTGGCACAGCCCCACACCCGTCAGTACGAGCATAAAGGCAATGGTGGCAATTCTTTTCATGGCGGTAGTATTATTCATCTGTTATTATACAATCGATGTTGGTTTGGATGTCGTAGATGGTGACCCTTTGCCGTGTGGGTTCAGCTTTTTTGGGGAAATAAATAGGCTCTATGCTATAACCGATGGTCTCTAGGTCGGGGATGGTGTCGGATGTAAAATAGGTTGTGCTGTAGCAAGTGTTGGACTGTCCGCTTAAAGGCAGTTTTTTGCGCATCCAGATGTTTTCGGCCGAAGAAACGAAATACGTGCCGTTTGCAAAGTCGATGGAGTTGAAAGGAGTATGACTTATGTCGAGGATGCTGTGTACGGTATAGGTTGATATGCCACCCGTGTTAACCCAGGGGTCGATTTCGAGAAATGCAGGAACCCAGATACTCGACCTTCTTAATAAACCATTCATCGACAGTACAATCTTTTGTCGGTCTTTGTTATATGTTATTTTTAAATCCATTACCGTATCGTCAGTTGGAATGCGTTGTGAGCGCAGAACGCTCATTCCGGCCATGTCGAAGGTCCGTACTCTTATTTCGTAGGCACTTGGATTTCCCTGGTATGTGGCCAGTGTTGCCAGCGCAATATAGTTGCTTGGAAGAGCAGTCCCTATTATTGGCGAAAGCCCTTCGTCGGGTGGGGCTGGGAAATGATATGTCCAGTTGTACGTTCCGTAGATATTGTATTTGTTGCAATGATGGATGATATACTCGTTGGTGGACTGACGGTAACGGACAAAGGCCACATAATGCTCCGTCTTCAGCACTTCCTGTATGGGTTCGCTTTTTGGACAGTCGGCGCTTGCCAGCACCTCATAGTTTGCGTAGTTGGCTGCAGAGATGCTGCTGACAGTGTCAAGAAAGAGGCTGTCGTACTTGAGGTGGACGGCCACCCAGTCATTAGTAGTAATATTCCATCCGCTCAGTCCTATGGCGGCAATGTGTTGGTCGGCATATTCGACTGGGATTGTTTGGGCTTGGTCGTGGATGTCGTACACCACCATTTTCTCAAGCGAGGAGACGAGACCGCCGTCCAAATATGTGTACGATATGAAGGCATCTGAAGGTGGGGTGGAGGAGCCAGTGTTGTGCAGAAACATGTCGTGCAGGTCTAATACAGCAATAAAGCCACAGGGCTTTCGTCTGCCGCAGAAGTAAAGCAGGTTGTTGTAGACCCTCATGTCTTTTACCTCATAGCTCAAAGGAACAGGTATCCGGCATGTGGCCGTGCCTTCAACCCACAATTCGATGTAGCCCGAATCGTCTTCTCTGCTATATATCACTTCTGTCGGGATGTTATATACGGGGCATGAACGAATAATATGGTTGATACCCTTTGTCTCTGTGGAGTATCTGACGTAGTTCTGAGCCCTGCCGCACACACAGGCGGCCGTCAAAGCCAGTAGAATAGAAAAACCTATCTTCTTCATTGGTCTGATTATTATATTAATATGGGTCGTTATGAACGTTATTACCGAATGCAAAAATACAAAAAAAATGGATATGTACACTATTAAATCCAAAGTTTTTAAAGGTGCGCTTACCTTTTTAACTTTTCAACTTTGGCTCTAGTTTGATAAAAGACTGATTTTTTAACAGCATCGAAGATGCTGAATTTCAATAACCCCACACAAGGAACGCAGTGTGGGGTCAACGAAAACCCTACTACTCAGCGTCCCGGAGGGACGCGACAATGGGAAAG
>JAFRXG010000026.1:0-2275 GCA_017441565.1 Bacteroidales bacterium
CCGCTGAATGCCTGACGGTCGTGCTGCCAGAAAAGGAGGCGGTAGAGGCCGTCGGCCAGCAGTGCGAGGGCTATGAGGATGAGGGTGATTCGGGCAACGGCTTTCATGGGTCAGAACTGGAAATAGATGAATGGAAATATTTCAACGCTTGCAAAAGCCATAATGGCGAAGGCCAGCAGGAAGCAGAGCCCCCACTGCACGAAAGGACGCTGACGGACGCACCAACGGTCGAAACGAGTGTTGCGCAGCAGATAGTCGGCCACGATGAAGAGACACAAGAACAGTAGGGTGCGCCACTCAAAGTGGGGCATTGCGGTCTGTCCGAAGTTGTGGAGGAAAGCATCGCAAAGTTGGCGCAGCTGCCAGAAGCCTTCGGCACGGAAGAGGGTCCACAACAGGGTCACCACGATGAAGACCCCTGCCGTTTTCAAAATGCGGGGCATCATGGGCAGCTGCTCGGAGGGGAGCGGCTTCTTCTTGCGCAGCTTGTAGGGCAGCCCTTCTGCCAACAGCAGCAGGCCGTGCATACCGCCCCACACCACAAAGGTCCAGCTGGCACCGAGCCAAAGGCCGCTGAGCAGGAAGACCACCATGATATTGAGCATCCAGCGCGAGAGGCGCACACGGCTTCCACCCAAGGGGATGTATAGATAGTCGCGGAACCAGGAGGAGAGCGATATGTGCCAGCGGCGCCAGAACTCGCCCACCGAGCTGCTGAGGTAAGGGGCTCTGAAGTTGTCCATCAGGTCGTAGCCCATAGCCTTGGCACAGCCCAAAGCGATAGTGCTGTAGCCAAAGAAGTCGCAGTAGATTTGGAAGGAATAGGCCACCATGCCCAGGGCAATGGCGGCAGAACCGAACTGGTCGGGCTGGGCATAGATTTCATCAACATACACTGCCAAGTTATCGGCCACTACCATCTTGGCAAAGAGCCCAAAGAGGATGAGCATGACACCACGCGAGAGGTTGTCAGCCTGAAAGGGCTGTGGGATACGCAACTGCCGCAAGAGGTTCTGAGGCCGCTCGATGGGGCCGGTGACGAGCTGGGGGTAGAACATAACGTAAAGGGAGTAGATGCCAAAGTGTTTCTCGGGCTTCTGATTGCCCCGATACACCTCTATCACATAGCTGAGGCTTTGGAAGGTATGGAACGACAGCCCGATGGGCAGGATGATGTGGGTTTCGTGGAACAGCCCTTGGTACTTAAAGACGAACAGTACAGTGAGGGTGGAGACGATGCTGGCCGCCAGCCACCCCTTCTGCTTGCGGGGATGCTGGCGTGTGCGGTCAATCATCAGGGCTGCGGAATAGTCTATCACTATGGTAGTAAGCAGGATAAGAATATATATCGGCTTGAACCACATGTAGAAGAAGCAGCTGGCAGCCAACAGCCAACACCACCGCCATTTGAAGGGCAGCAGATAATACCCCAGTGTCACCACTGGAAAGAATATCATGAACGGCAGCGTGTTGAACAGCATCGGAGCAGGGATTTTCGAGTGTGTCGACTAGTATTCCAGTATCTCGGTGAAGAGACGCCACCCCACAGCATCCTTATAGAGAGGATAGCTGTTTGGCGGCACCCTCAGGGGAATATCCATGCTCACCTTGTCGAACGCCGACTCGTCCAGCCGTGGTGGGTTATTGGCCTCTATCACCACATATTCGAGACGCTTGCAGCCAGCAAACGCCCCTTCGCCTATCTGGCGGAGCGTGGAGGGGAGAACCAGTCGCGTGATGCGGTCGCAACCTTGGAAAGCATAGTAGTTGATGGAGGTGACGGTGTAGATGGTGGTGTCGTCATCTTCGGGGTCGGCGTTTCGGCCATGCGCACGGTCAGGCGTCACCTTGGCAGGTATTGATAGCTGACCCGACGGGCGTGTAAAGCCCTTCCATGGCATCTCTTCCGAAGGACCCGGATAGGTGACCTCCACCGTGGCCCCATTCTTACCACCGGTGCTGGTGATATAAAAATAGAGTGTGTTGCCTCCAATTTTCTTGGCAAAGTCATATTCCTGCGCCATGCAGAGGAGCGGCAGGAACAGCATACATGTGACCATTAGCTTCTTCATGCCCTTAATAACGACAACCGCTCTGTTTTATTGCGCACCTATTATGAATTGAGAATTAAGAATTGGCTCTAGTTTGATAAAAGACTGATTTTTTAACAGCATCGAAGATGCTGAATTTCAATAACCCCACACAAGGAACGCAGTGTGGGGTCAACGAAAACCCTACTACTCAGCGTCCCGGAGGGACGCGACAATGGGAAAGA
>JAFRXG010000027.1:0-49710 GCA_017441565.1 Bacteroidales bacterium
AAAAAAAAAATGATATTCAAATTATTATTCGTAAATTTGCAACGTGAATTTGCCCAATACACAGCCCCACACTATAACACTACACTAACTCACACAGGCATTCCCACAAACAGACAACATCGACAATAAACAATTCTTATACTATATGAAAAAGAATCTTTTGCCATTTCTAGCATTCACATTATTTTTTGTGATGCTTTTCCCTCATGTGAAAGGGCAGACCTACCCCAATTTTGCTTTGGGTGAAGGTAGCACCCAATCGTCAAGCGCCGTTGTTCGCAATGTGGACTCACTAAGTGTCATAGCTTCATACAAAGATGCTGGGGGAATATATCGACTGGCGCGTGTTGACCTAGCAAGCATCGTCTCGGCAAGATTAGACAGAGACCACAGCATTAGAGACATACGCGTAGTGGGAGATGAAGTCTTCTTTTGCGGCTATAATGAAAGCACTCGGCATGGCTTTATCGGACATGCCAAAACAAATGACATTCAAAGTCATAATCCCCATATTATATTCGAAGAACTAAAGGTAGACAGCGTTGCCTCTTCCTTGCTTTGGAGGCTAGCGGCCTATCCTGATAATACGGGAGGCTACAGACTGGTAGCTATCGGCGAAATGTCATATTACATAACCCCATTAAATCCTGCACCAAACAATGTCTACCATTGTTCCGACTCCTCTCATTGCAGTTCTACATTTGTAATTGAATACACATATTCCGGAATTTTTAACCATGTAGGAAACCGAGTTCTTAATGACCGCAGAGGACATTTTGAGTATGCCTGTGACCTTGTGGAGACCGACAACTACCTAGCCGTTGCCACGTATGGCAGTATGGGCGAACTAGTCATACACAGGTGTAACAAGTATGGCGTTATTTCTACGTTTAATGATATTTATTCTTACGTCATGCCATCTACAGAAGGGATATGGCACTGCTGCAAGATGAATCAAGATATCATTGCAATAGTTTCCCTGTTCAGTCCTGGCGGTTTAGTATACGAAACACATATGAGGATGGTTGACCTTTTTACCTTGAACATGCCTAATGCCCAATCCATCACTCTGCTTGACAAAGAGGAACCAGAAGAAATAATCTATCTGCCCAATTATGCCACATTGGTGATGCTACAATATCACAAATTTAATCCAACAGATTATCACTACACCTATTTCTACTGGCTACCGCGCAAAACATCAAGCTATACAATGGACAAGATATTTGAAAACGATGACCGCCGTTTCTATTCTTTAGACCAGCTGACTTCAAAACATATAGTCTCTACAGGAGGGGAATATTGGTTGATGAAAGACGTATCATTTAATGACCCTTATTCTTCCTGCTATACGATTAAGAATCAGAACGTCAACATGATTACTACAACTACTTATTCATACACAATATATCCATATTTAAGCACATCCATCACAGGGACATCAGCACTTTGTAGAGAACAATATGACCAATACAATATGAGAGCAACCTGTACCACATACTAACACTAACACCATGAAGAAGATTATATTAACCATTGCATTACTTGTTTGCGCCACCTGTTTGCTACAAGCGCAAGACACGATAAGGTATCCCGACTCAAATTACATGTATCAACCATATAATACAGCGGACTTTTATTCCTACGGTCAACGTTATAGTAGTAATGGCTGCAATCCTGTGACGTCATCTTACCCTTGTTACGTTGCCAGCCGCCCCACTGTAATATATGGGATTGCCAATACGACTTTACAAACGCCCGACGACTGGGCGAGGAGTATGGGAACCAGTCTGAACTTCACCGCGTATGCTGTACTCATCACCAAGGAGGGCCAGCACTACAACCGTATAGATTCGGTAAGATGGTTACATCCGAACCGTCCTGACAGATATTTTGTCTATCCAGACATGGACTATATTACACATGCCGCCAAACCTGATGTTGTTGTGCCTTCGTACGAATTCTATTTTGACACTCCGACAGTGGTTCTTGACACATTTTATATAGGTGTAAGATTCATTCCCATAAAAGACTCAGTACGCCCATATGGAGTATGGAATACTGGTTATTTGGAAAGTTATTATAGTGTTCTCCCACCGATGTTGGGTGAGAGGTATTACTTAACTGGCGATATAGAATATTTCTATGGCTCACCCGGTACGCGTTTGTGGGGCGGATATTTCCCCATTCTCACACCGCCGGACACCACACGGTGTGACCCCGTGTATGACCTGTCGGTGGCAGCAGCCACAGACACAAGCATCACACTCATGTGGGATGGTGGGAACGCCTCACAGTGGGAAGTGGAATATGCTGAGGCCGAAGGAACTGTTCGGTATAGTATGACCACCAGTAGCCCGATGGCGACACTGACGGGGCTGAGACCTTCGACCTCTTATCTGGCGCATGTGCGCGGAGTGTGCACCTACGCTTACAGTCCTTGGTCCCACTATATCGAGGCGAGGACGGGCACACACAGGCCCGACACAACACAACAGCCCGACACAACACAACTGGGCCCAGTGTCCATCTCTCCACTCAGCCACCTGACGAATGTCAAGCCAAACCCTGCCAGCGGAGAGGTGACCGTGCAGTCAGCTTACTCGCTGAACCAAGTGGTGGTATACGACCTTCAAGGGCACACCATGCTGGTGCAGCCGCAAGAGGGCTTGGAGGCCACCCTCGATGTGGGCGTATTGCCCCAAGGAGTGTATGTCATGGCCATACACACCTCAGCCGGCATAGCGACCAAGCGGCTGGTGGTGGGACCTTAGGGGAAGATGCGCGAACCTTGTCACGACGGATATTTTACATCCTCTACAATAAAAAGGAGGCTCTTCCGTTATTGAAAGCATGTGTGACAGAAAAATCTTGCGGCTCCTAGCCCTTTTCATAGCCCTCTCACTGACGTTTGGGAGCAAGGCCCAGCGGGGTATTGCCGACCATTCGGTGCTTGCTTCCGGCCAGTGGTATAAAATCCCCGTACAAACCAGCGGAATATACAAACTAACCCCCACCGACATCCCTGCCCTCGAAGGGGTCAGCTGCTCTTCCCTCGCCCTCTACGGCGACGGGGAGGGGATGCTTCCGACCAGCAACCGCGTGGCCGTCCCCTACGACATCACCCCAGCTGCCATCGAGGTGGTGGACCTCAACGGCAACGGGCTCTTTGAGCATGGCGACTATCTGCTCTTTTACGGCGAAGGCCCCAGCGTGTGGCGCTACAACAGCCGCACCACTCTTTTTGAATATCGCATGCACGCCTACGCGAACTACAATTATTATTATCTCACCCTCTCCTGCCCCTTCGATGCGGCTGCGGCCGACTCGCTTCGCATCACCACCTGTCAGAACAGCGACTACAACCGCCCCGACATCTCCACCCATACGGGCGTGGCCCTTATCCACAACGACAACATCAATGCCCTGTCGGGGGGACAAGTATGGATTGACAGCAAGTTCTCCTATTCAGGCAATCAGCGCACGCTGAACTTCACCTTCCCCACCGTCGACGGCGTCGTCAGGACCCGTTACGGCTTGGCAAGCACCTCGTCCCAGTCCGCACTTTTCACCGTGAGCAGCCCCAACACCACCCGCACCCATAACCTCATTTACGGCAACAGCTATCAGACCTTTAATGAGAACTTCGCCGTCTCCCCCTCCGGCTGCCTGACGTTCACCATCAGCTACACACCCCAAGAGAGCAACGCCACCGGCTATTTCGACTTCTTCGAGCTCAACGGCTCCCAGCCCATCAACTATTCGGGAGGCCAGTATTTCATACGCAACACCCAGATTCTGGAGGAGAATACTGCCAGCCGCTTTCTCTTCGACGGAAGCCTCCCCGGCATGAGAGTATGGGATGTTACCCGCCCCAGCCAGCCCATGGCCCTGCCCGTGGCAAGTCAGGCCTACGGCCTGCCCTTCTTCGTCGGCTTCACCGACCTGCCACGCACCTTCGTCGCTTTCACCGATGCCGACGCCCTCACCCCTTCGGGCATCACCTCCTTGGAGAACCAGGACATCCGTGGCGCTGCCACACCCGACTACGTCATCGTCACCCACCAGGACTTCCTGTCCCAAGCCCAGGCCCTCGCCGACCTCCACCGCCATCACAGCGGGCTCAGCGTGCTGGTGGTCACCCAGGAGCAGGTCTTCAACGAATTCTCCTCCGGCCGTCCCGACCCCGTCGCCATCCGCCGCATGCTCCGCTGTCTGCGCAGCAAGAACGCCGAAGCCCCCCGCTACCTCCTCCTTTTCGGCAAAGGCACCTACGACAACCGCGACATACTACAGGCCCATATACCCTCCGTCATCACCTATCAGACACCCGACTCCTTTGACGACGAGAGCAACGTCTACCCCAGCGACGACATCTACGGCTACCTCGACAGCCTGGCTGTCGGCGACTTCGAAGGCTCCATATCCGTCGGCATAGGGCGGCTGCCCGCCAAGTCTGCCGCCGAAGCCACCCACATGGTGGAAAAGATAGAGCATTACCTCAACCGCAGCGACCTCGCCATCGACGGCGTCCGGGGCGACTGGCGCAACTATGTCACCCTCCTGGCCGACGATGCCGACCCCTCCCTTCCGGGTGACTCGGTCTTCGCCAGCGACTCCGAGAAAACAGCCCGCTCCATCAAAGCCCTCTACCCCCAACTCAACATCGACCGCATCTATGCCGATGCCTACATACAGCAGTCCGGGGCCGACGGTTCCTACTACCCCGACGTCAACAACGCCCTGCGCCAACGCATCAACTACGGCACCCTCCTGCTCAACTACATCGGCCACGGCTCCAGCAACTACATCGGCACCGAGCGTTACATGGAAATCTCCGATATCGAGAAATACGCCAACACCGACCGCCTCACCTTCTTCATCACGAGTACCTGCTCCTTTGGCCGCTACGACCAAGCGCAGGACATCTGCGGTGCCGAGGCATTCCTCCTGGCCGACGCGGCCGGCATCGGCATCATCTCTGCCGCCCGCCCCATCCACCACACCCAGGTGTTCAACACCAACTGCTGCCTCTACGTGCTCAATCCCCTGAACACCATCGGCGACGCCCTCCGCCTGGCAAAGAACTACTCCGGCACCTCGCACTGCATCGCCCTCATGGGCGACCCCGCCCTCCACCTCTCCCTGCCCAGCAACCAAGTGGTGGTCACCCACATCAACGGACGCCCCGTCGACCCTCTGGTCACCGACTCCGCCCAAGTCCTCTCGCACGTCACCGTCGAAGGTGAGATACGCAATCCCGACGGAGCCCTGCTCGAAGACTTCAACGGCACCATCTACCCCATCGTCTTCGACCGTGAAGTGCGCTGCCGCACCCTGGCTAACGACAACGACAGCACCGAGGTGAACTTCATTCAGCAGAAAAACATCCTCTACAAAGGCCGCGAGACCGTCACCCACGGCCGCTTCTCCTATTCCTTCGTCATCCCCCGCGATGTGGCCTACCGCTACGACTACGCCAAGCTGTCGCACTACGCCACCAACGGCCATGAGGACGCCACCGGCGAATACAGCAACATCATGTTTGGCGGCTTCAACGAAGACATCGTCATCAACGAGCTGCACCCCACCGTCGAGCTCTACATCAACGACACCAACTTCCGCAACGGAGGCCTCACCAACGAAACCCCCACCATCTTCGCACGCCTCTCCGACTCCGTGGGCATCAACGCCGCCGGGTGCGGCCTGGGGCACGACATCACCGCCATCATCGACAACAACCCTTACAGCACCGTCACCCTCAACGACTTCTTCGAGCCCGACATCTTCGACAGCCGCAACGGCGAGGTCCGCTACACCCTAGGAAAGCTGGACGAAGGCTACCACACCCTCACCGTCCGATGCTGGAACATCTTCAACTACTCCGGCAGTGCCACCATCGGTTTCCACGTCGCCAACGACCGCACGGCACAAATCGGCCTCTTCGCCTCCGCCCCCAACCCCGCGCGCGACCACACCACGCTCCGCATAGAGCACAACCTTACCGATGCCATCACCAATGCCATCATCCACATCTACGACATCCGTGGCCGACATCTGCGTGAGGTGACGCTCACCCCCTCAGGCTCCACCTGCGTACTCACCTACCCTTGGGACTTCACCACCGACGACGGCACACCCCTCCCCAAAGGCATCTATGTCGCCCGCGTCCTCATCACCACCGCCGACGGGCAGACCCTCCAGCAGAACACCAAGATAGTCCGCAACTAAGTTTGAAAAAGCTTGGTCGCCAAACAAATTGTCCTTTTAAGCCCCACTCTCCTCAGTGAGCATGCATTCTGATACCCTTTACGAAAAAGCCTTGCAGATAGCCCGCGCAGCACATGCCGGACAGCGCGACAAGGCAGGAGCCGACTATATCCTCCACCCCCTCCGGGTGGCAGCCGGTTGCCGTACCGCCGAAGCCAAAGTCGTGGCACTCCTGCACGACACCATCGAGGACACACCCGTCACCGCCGACCATCTGCGCCAACAGGGCTTCCCCGATGAGATAGTGGAAGCGGTGCTGTCCGTCACCCGTGGGGAGGGCGAACCTTACGAACAGTATATCCTCCGTGCTGCGCAGAATCCCTTGGGCTGCGAGGTGAAGATTGCCGACCTCGAAGACAACATGGACCTCCGCCGGCTTCCAAAGATAACCACCACCGATGTTGCCCGCACCGCCAAATATCTGAAGGCATGGCACTACCTGTGTGGTCGGCGACGGCTACAAACTCCTCTCGATGGAAGAGACGGAGCGTTACATACGGAACAACAGCCACTTGTCCAACGCGCCGTCGACGGCAGAGGTGGAGGTGGAGGAGGGCGGCCTTTCACTCGGCGAGATGAACAAGGTGCTGCTGCAGACGGCGGAAGAACTGACCCTGCATGTGATAGAGCTACTGAAACAGATTGATAAACTTAGACCATGAGCAGGTAATAAACCCAGGGCAAACGCATCAAATACAGCAATTCTTGGGGTTCCAGAAGGGCGTTGCCCCAGGCTACATCTGTTCCAGCCCTTTGGGCTGAAGTCGGGGTCGCATTGCCTCACATCGTATATGAACTTTCGCACACAGGACAACCAATTTTAATGCGTTTGCCCTGGCAGGAGGACACTTTTTATAACTCTTTAGGAAAAAAAAATCCCCATAAAACAATAAAAAAAGTCCTCTTTCGTTTTCTTAGGCAAAATCTCACTTATAACAGTTGAATGAAACAAATTAGAATCATACTTGCGTGCACTCTTACCTTGTGGCTCGCAGTACCTACTACCCTCGAAGCACAAAACGGACGTACCACTGGACAGAACAAGAACTTCGTCTCCACAGGCATGCCCATACTGCTCATCTCGCCCGACGCAGTCTCCAGCGCCCTCGGCGACGCCGGTGTCGCCTCTCTGCCCGACATCTACTCTGCCCACTGGAACAACGCCAAGTTTGCTTTCGTCGACGGCAACCTCGGCTTCAGCACCACCTACACCCCTTGGCTCCGCAACCTCAACGTGGGCGACATGAACCTCCTCTACCTCGGTGGCTACTACCGCATCAACAAACGCAGCACCGCTGCCGCCTCACTCACCTACTTCTCCCTGGGCGAAATCCAGAGTACCGATGTCACCGGACAGCCCATCGGGGTCATGAGCCCCAACGAGTTCGCCTTCGACCTCACCTATGCCATGAAACTCAACGACGAACTATCCATCGGCGCATCCGGCCGCTTCATCCAGTCCGACCTCACCAACGGCCAGATACTCTCCGACGGCTCCAGCTACGTCACCACCAAGCCGGCCCGCAGCATCGCCGCCGACCTCGGCCTCTACTGGCAACACCCCATCGACCGCGAACAGGACATCGCCCTTGGAGCCTTTATCAGCAATATGGGTGCCAAGCTCTCCTACACCAACGACGACACCCGCAAAGAATTCCTTCCCACCAACCTGCGCGTAGGCGGCCGCTACACCACCCAGCTCGATGCCTACAACGAGCTCACCGTCCTCGTCGACTTCAACAAGCTCCTCGTCCCCACCCCTCCCATCAGCGACACCTCTCTGAACAGATACTATAAAGACAAGACCGAATGGTATCAAACCGGCGTCATGCGCGGCGCCATCCAGTCGTTCTACGACGCCCCCGGCGGCCTGACCGAGGAACTCCAAGAAATCCAGATTTCCGCCGGTGCCGAATACTGGTACAAACAGACCCTCGCCGCACGTATGGGCTACTTCTACGAAAGCTACGCCAAAGGCGGCCGCCAATACGCCACCTTCGGCTTTGCCCTCCGCTACCAAATCATGCAGTTCGACCTCTCCTACATCGTGCCCACCACCAACTTCTCCTCCAACCCCCTCACCAACACCATCCGCATCTCCCTCACCATCAACCTCAAGCATACAAAGAACAGCCCCATTGAATCTTAACACCACAACCCCATGCGCATCGGAATAGGATACGACGTCCACCAACTCACCCCCGGCCGCGACCTCTGGCTAGGAGGCATCCAAATACCCCACACCCTCGGCCTGTTGGGACACAGCGATGCCGACGTGCTCCTGCACGCCATATGCGATGCCATGCTCGGCGCCGCAGCCCTCGGCGATATCGGCAAGCACTTCCCCGACAACGACCCCCAGTACAAAAACATCGACAGCAAACTCCTTCTCCGCCGCTGCAACGAACTCCTCCAACAAGAGGGCTACACCATCTGCAACATCGACTGCATCATCGTGGCACAGAAACCCAAAGTAGGCCCCTATATCCCAGCCATGCGGCAAACCATCGCCGACATCCTCCACCTCGACCTCGGCCAAGTGTCCGTCAAAGCCACCACCACCGAGCACCTCGGCTTCGAAGGCCGCGAAGAGGGCATCAGCACCCATGCCGCCGTACTCATTGACAACCGCTAACCCCCAAGACCATGGAAGAGCCCAAAATATCACCCCAATCGCAATCCGATGCCCAAGTGCTGGAAGACTCGGGATGCAGCCTGGTGCTCCACAACGACGACGTGCACACCTTCGACTACGTCATCAAAGCCCTCGTCGACATCTGCCGCATCACCACCTCCCAGGCCGAACAATGCGCCATCATCGTCCACTGCCATGGCAAATGCACCATCAAACATGGCAGCTACGATGCCCTCCTGCCCATGCACACGGCCCTTCTCGACAAACAGCTCACCTCCGAAATAGTCAGATAACCCATAAACGAAACAAACCCATCATCATGACCCCGACACTACTCATTATCGTTCTCATCCTGGGCGTCCTCCTGCTCGCCCTCGAAATCGTCGCCATCCCTGGCGGCATCGCTGGTCTTTTCGGCATCCTCCTCACCGGTTTCGGCGTGTGGCAGAGCTACCTCATGTGGGGCGACACCGTCGGCAACATCATCCTCTGCGTCTGTGCCGCCATCACCGCCGCCATGCTCGCCATCTTTCTGAAAGCCAAGACATGGAAGAAGTTCAGCCTCAACGAGGAGTCCGACAGCTCGGTCAACCACGTCGATGCCGTCAGCCTCACCGTCGGCACCCGCGGCACCACCGTCGCCCGTCTGGCGCCCACTGGCAAAGCCCTCTTCAACGGCCAACTGGTCGAAGTACACGCCATCAACAAATTCATCGACCCCGACCGCCCCATCGAAGTGGTCGCCGTCGAAGGCTACCGCATCGACGTGTGCGAAATTGAAGACAAACGTTTCGAACAATAAACAATTAATTATTCACCTTATAACAAAAACATTACGATTATGCCAATTACAACTGTCATCCTCATTGCGCTGATTGTTATCCTCTTCTTCCTGTTCCTCTACCTGGTGCCCGTGGGACTCTGGTTCCAAGCCCTCGTGTCAGGCGTACACACCTCACTCATCCAGCTGATGTTCATGCGGTTCCGTAAGGTACCGCCCAGCGTCATCGTCAACAACATGATTAACGCCACCAAGGCTGGACTCAAGCTCTCGCAAAACGAGCTCGAAGCCCACTACCTCGCCGGTGGCAATGTGGGCAGCGTGGTGCAGGCCCTCATCTCGGCCAACAAGGCCAACATGAACCTCGACTTCCGCACCGCCACCGCCATCGACCTGGCAGGCCGCGACGTGCTCAAAGCCGTCCACACCTCGGTCAACCCCAAGGTTATCGACACACCTCCCGTGGCAGCTGTGGCCAAGGACGGCATCCAGCTCATAGCCAAAGCCCGCGTCACTGTCCGTACCAACATCAAGCAGTTGGTTGGTGGCGCTGGCGAAGAGACCATCCTCGCCCGCGTGGGTGAAGGTATTGTCAGCTCCATCGGTTCTGCCGTCACCCACAAGGAAGTGCTCGAAAACCCCGACAGCATCTCCAAGCTGGTCCTCACCAAAGGCCTCGACAGCGGCACTGCCTTCGAAATCCTCTCCATCGACATCGCCGACATCGACGTGGGTAAGAACATCGGCGCACAGCTGCAGATGGACCAGGCCAACGCCGACAAGAACATCGCACAAGCCAAGGCCGAGGAACGCCGCGCCATGGCCGTCGCCTCCGAGCAGGAGATGAAAGCCAAGGCACAGGAAGCCCGTGCCAAGGTCATTGAGGCCGAAGCCGAAGTGCCCAAGGCCATGGCCGACGCCTTCCGTTCAGGCAACATGGGCATCATGGACTACTATCGCATGAAGAACATCCAGGCCGACACCGACATGCGCGAAAGCATCTCCAAACCCGCTGCCGCCAAAGCCAACAGTTCCAAACCTGCCGACCAAAGATAAACCCTTTCTACCACAATAAAGCAGCACCCCTTTCTCCTCACAAACGCCATGCGATTATCGGAGAAAAGGGTGCTGCCCTTTTTACCTCCACCCCATGAAAAAAACTGTCGCATACTTCATCCTCATCCTCTCCACAATGGCGATGGCTCAGGCACAGAACAGCCTGAACAGCAACCCCGATGCCATCGTGGGGACCTACCACATAGAGCATAAGGGCCATGTGTCGAGGGTGCGCATCTACAAGTGCACCGACGGCACCTATGGCGCACAATGCATCTATCTTAAGGACAGCATCGACCCCAAGACCGGCAAGCTGCTCACCGATGTCAAGAACCCCAACAAAGCCCTCCGCAACACCCCCTGCAACAGAAACACCATACTCAGAGGGCTGCGCTACAATGCCGACAAACAACGTTGGGAGAAGGGAAACATCTACGACCCCACCCGCGGCCTTTATGCACGATGCACCTGCGAATTCACCACCGACCACAAGCTCAAGCTCCGTGGTTCAGTCCTCGGCATCGGTGAAACCGTCTACTGGCAACCCCTAAAAGAGTTGAGAGTTGAGAATTGAGAGTTGGCTGCCGCACACGGACGATTTTCAACTCTCCACCTTTACATGCCTGCTTGCCCTTTCGGCACCTGCCCTTTCGGGACGAATCGTGAGATTCAACTAGATTTTGTTCTGATTTAGTTTTGATTTTGTTCTGATTTCATTTAACTCATCAAAACAAATAATAAAGAAAGTATTACTTATTGGGAAAAGAAAAAGAAAGAAAAACGCCTTGCCACACCAGCGGCATACCCACGCATCCGCCCATAGGCATTCGGTCGTTCCAGCCTGTGGGCGGAATCGTATCCCTCCCAAGGGACTAAAAGCCTTTTTTTCTTTCCATCAGCAAAAAAAAGCGTATATTTGCATGACAAAACTAGACTTATTATGAGACACAACAGACTGATTGTTTTAGCTATAGCACTAAGCTTGGGTTTCGTTGGAAGAGCCCAAGGGAATTTCACCGAGCGCGACACGACGGATGTGCTGCATTACACCATCTGCCTCGACCTGGGGCATCACCAGCCACGGCACATACAGGGATGGTGCGAGGTGACGCTGCGGCTGCTCCAACCTTCGACGGAGGTGGGGCTGGGCCTGATGGCCGCCAGCATTGACTCGGTGCTGGTGAACGGGGTGCGGGTAAGCGATTCGGCTTTCGGCTACGACCAGAGCGAGCTGCGCATACCCATAGGCAATGCCGCCGTGGGCGACACGATGCGCCTGAAGGTGCATTATGGCAGTTACGGCTGGGTGGGAAGCGACGGAGGTTTCTGGTGCGGAGACAACCTTTTCTACAACCTGGGCGAAGACCGCATGGTGCGCCCCTTCAGCATGGGTAGGAGCTGGTTCCCGTGCAGCGACAGCGTGTACGACCGCGCCACCTATACGTTCCACATCACCGTGCCGCCCGCCTGGACGGCAGTGTGCAGCGGCGAGCAGACTGGGCTGACGACCCACGCCGACAGCAGCCGGACGTTCCATTTCGAGCTGAGCCACCCCATCTCGACTTATCAGGTGGGCATAAACGCCGCTCCCTATCAGGTGTACAGTTTTGAGGCCGAAGGGCTCTACGGCAGATACCCCGTGCAGGTGGCGTACCGCAACCGCAGCAGTTCGCAGATTGCACAAGATTTCGGCAGCCTGAACCAGACCTTGCAGCTGTACGAGCGGTTCTTCGGCCCCTACAGCTGGGGCGACATCCGATTCAGCGAAGGCGGGCCCGGTGCAGGCATGGAGCATGTAAACAACATCTGCATGACGTTTGACTATTATGACATCCAATACCTGATAGACCATGAGTTCGCCCATCAATGGTTTGGCAACCAGGTCACCTGCGCCCGGCTGGAGGACATGTGGTTCAACGAAGGCGGGGCCACCTTTGCCGACCAGCTGGCATCAATCAACCGAGGAAACATGTACAGCCCCCGGGGATATAAAAAACAAGCGATAGTGTTGACCCCTTTAGATGAGGGGGGCTACCATCCGCTCTGCGGAATGCCCAACCAATACTCGTTCATGTCCACCACCTACTATAAGGGGGCCATGGTATTCCACCAACTGCGCCATTTGTTGGGCGACTCGGCCTTCTTTGGCATGATTCAGACCCTGCTGCAACGCAACGCTTACACCAATATGGACAGCTACCAGCTGCGCGACTCGATGAGCGCCTACTGCGAACGGGACCTTACTGACTTCTACGACTTCCACATCTTCGGCAGCGGCTTTGCCAGCTACGGCGTGGACTCGCTGAAGACCGCCGACGGCATCACGCACATCTGGTTGAGCCAACGTCTGTGGCATGCCGCTGACTACTGCCGTCAAGCCAATGTGCCGGTCACCTTCTTCTCAGCACAAGGCGACACCACGACCTGCATGGTCTACTGCGACGGCAGGTATTCCGAGGGGGAGTTCCGGCTACCATTCACCCCGAAATTTGCCTTGGTAGACTACGTCGGAGTGTCTGCCAATGCTAATTTCTCCGACAGGCTGCAGCTGACCTCCACGCAGCGGTTGACCGACTATTATACCCAGATGACCATCCTTCCCGAAAACATCAACGACACTGTGAATATGTATGTCGGCCTCCAATATGGCTATCCCGAGGAAGCGCAGATACCCGGAGTGATGCGATGGGACTACCGGCGCTGGTATATCAATGGCGACTACGACAACAACTTCAAGGCCCTGACAGGTTTCTGTTTTGGCAACACCTATCCAGTGTATGATGATGAGTTCTACCAAGGCTCCGCTACTAGGGACTCGCTGCGATTGTTCTACCGGAAAGATGCCAGCCAGCCCTGGAAGATGCGGAAGTCAGCCACAGTGGAGTATTACTCCAGCCCGCTTGGCGGCCGCACCTATTACATGCAGATAGTTGGCACACCGTTGAAAGGCGAGTTCATCCTAGGTGTGGTGGACACTGCCCTGCTCGACATCGACGACTGCGACGAGTCCGTCCCCGCTGCGCAAGCCCCAAAACTCTCCGTCTCGCCCAATCCCGCCAGCAGTTTCGTGAAGGTAGCCTTTAATGCCGACAAGATGCCCGCCGGAGAGCACCGCCTGACGGTGATGGATGCTACGGGAAAACGTGTCATAGAGCTCCGGCCCGACAGCCCCACCACCTCAATTCAGACAAAAACATGGCCGTCTGGCATCTATTTTGTGACACTCACCAATCCCTACGGGTCGACCACCAAGAAAATTATCATCCAATAAATAATTGTATTTCAGACAAAAAAAGTAACCCGGATAAATAAATGGTTATTGTTTCAGAAAAAAGACGTACTTTTGCACTCGCTTTTTCCAACTACCAAAGCAGCAGACATGGCTTTTTTTCGTACAGTTGTAACATTTGCCATACATCTTGCTACTAACGACAGGGAAAAAGCCCAAGCACGATTATTGTATGACACTTGAACAACAAAAAAGACAATAACATGATTAAGAATTTCAAAAGACTGACCGTGCTGCTCTTTGTGGCAGCTACAATGCTGACATTTAATGCCTGCACCGAAAAAGAAAATGGAAACGACAATCCGCAATCTCCCTCAACCCCCTATCAGGCCAAGGAGAGCGACATCCTCGGCAAATGGTACATTCCTTCCACTTCGCCCGACTATGGTGGGGATTACTTGGAATTTAAGAGCAACCATACAATGAGTTATAACGGCCGCAGCCGCGAATATGTATGGACGCTGAACGGCAACACCCTGGAAAGCACCTTTACTTCGCTTCCTGACCAATGGGATAGAACCTGGTGGGAGAAATTCACGCTGACGGTGAAAAACTATGAAGAGGTGGCAGTAAACTCCAACTACACGGACAAATTCCTTACTGTTGAAGGAATGTTTACAACAAACTACAATGGCGTTATCACCAACACGGGCGAAATAGACACGTCCGGCATCATCAGCGGACGCCTTAGCCAGCGGGTGAGAAACAACTAATGGGGCGCACGGCCACACCACGATGGCCACAGCCCATGCAGGCCTTCCGAATCAGTCCATGCCTAAGCCTCTCACACATAGGCATGGACTTTTCTTATGTGCGAATTGTTAAAAAAGCAGCACTCGGTGAAAAAAAAACTGATAGTTTCTGAAAAAAGTGTATTTTTGAATCCCGTATTTTTTAATCCAACACACAAGGAATATGAAACACGGATTTGATAATGAGAAGTATCTGCGGATACAATCTGAACACATCAAGGAGCGAATTTCGCAGTTTGGCAACAAACTTTATCTAGAATTTGGCGGTAAGCTTTTCGACGACTACCACGCCAGTCGTGTCCTCCCCGGTTTTGAACCTGACAGCAAGTTGAAGATGCTGATGCAGCTGCGCGACGATGCCGAAATCGTCATCGCCATCAGTGCCCGCGACATCGAGAAGAACAAGGTGCGCGGCGACTTGGGCATCACCTACGACGTTGACGTGCTGCGTCTGCGGGGCGAGTTTATGGAGCGTGGGCTGATGGTCAGCTCAGTTGTCATCACCCAGTACAACGGGCAGGCCAGCGCCATGGCCTTCCGTGAGCGGCTGGAGCGCCTGGGCATCAACGTCTACTACCACTACGTCATCGAGGGCTACCCCACTAACGTGGAGCTCATCTGTTCGAACGACGGTTTTGGCAAGAACGAGTATGTCAAGACCACACGGCCCTTGGTGGTGGTGACAGCCCCCGGCCCCGGCAGCGGCAAGATGGCTGTGTGTCTGAGCCAGCTCTATCAGGAGAACCAGCGCGGCATCAAGGCAGGCTACGCCAAGTTCGAGACCTTCCCCATTTGGAGCATACCGCTGAAACACCCTGTCAACGTGGCCTACGAGGCAGCCACCGCCGACCTCAACGACGTGAACATGATTGACCCCTTCCACTTGGAGGCTTACGGCAAGACCACGGTGAACTACAACCGCGACATCGAGATTTTCCCTGTGCTGAATGCCATCTTCGAAGGCATATATGGCGAGAACCCCTATAAGTCGCCCACCGACATGGGGGTGAACATGGCGGGCTTCTGCATCTGCGACGACGCGGTATGCGCCCAGGCTTCGAAGGACGAGATTATCCGCCGCTACTACACGGCGTTGTGCAACTATGCCGAAGGGAAGATACCTGAGACCGAGGTGAACAAAATACGCCTGCTCATGAAGCAGATGAAGATTACCACGGACGACCGCCGCACCACCATCGCGGCTCACGAACGCAAAGAGAAGGAGGGTGCCCACGCAGCCGCCATAGAGCTGGCCGACGGCACCATCATCACTGGCCACAGCAGCGACCTGTTGGGACCCTGCGCAGCACTGCTGCTCAACGCCACCAAGCATCTGGCGGGCATAGACCACAGCGTGAAGCTGATACCGCAGGAATACATAGAGCCCATCCAACACACCAAGACCCAGCTGCTGCATGGCCACAACCCGCGCCTGCATACCGACGAGGTGCTGGTGGCCCTTTCGATGCTGAGCCTGAAGGACGAGAACTGCCGTGCCACCCTGCGCACCCTTCCTCAGTTGAACGGCTGCCAGGTGCATGTCACCGTGATGCTCAGCGAGGTGGACCAGAAGATATTCAAGAAACTGGGCATCGGCCTCACCACCGACCCCCAGCCTAAGAAATGACGCTTCAAGAGAAGCAGCCGAGGAGGGCTGCTTTTTCTTGCATGATAGGAGCAGCCGAGAACGGCTGCTTTCTTTTTTGCCCAAATCTGTATGCGTGTCGTTTTCCACACTTCGTTGCTCTCCGTTATCGAAGAGCCACTGGCTCTTCTTAATTCTCCACTTCGTTTTACTCCGTTATCGAAGAGCCACTGGCTCTTCTTAATTCTCCACTTCGTTTTACTCCGTTATCGAAGAGCCACTGGCTCTTCTTCATATTCGGGATGCAGTTTTCTGATGTCTGAGTGACACGGCACTGCGCCTTCGGTATGTACCGTGTCATTAACTGTTTCACCGCTTCGAGGTGATTTATAGAAGAAGACTTCAATAAATTAAATAATATGGAGTTAACAAAGGAAGATAAATAAGGAGCTAAATAGGACAAATGCTTGGTCGTCATCAGTATTGTCCATTTTAACTTCCGCTTTTACTCCCACTCTTACTCCCAAATTATGAAATAATAGAACCCATCAGAAGTTCCCTGTTATCATTGAAAAGTCGGTCTAATGACCGATTTGTGTTTAGTACTGCTCCTTCTCGTTGGGGAAGTCAACAGCTTTCACATCACTGATATACTGGCGGATGGCGTTGCTGATGTCTTCGCCGAAGGTGCCGTAGGTGCGGAGATAGCGAGGTTTGAACTGCTGGGTGATGCCGAGCATGTCCTGCAAGACTAGGACTTGGCCGTCAGTGCCGCTACCAGCTCCGATGCCGATGGTGGGAATCTTAATCTCCTGGGTGACCTGTTTGGCCAACTGGGCAGGGATTTTTTCCAACACCAGGGCAAAGCAACCGGCCTGTTCGAGGACATGTGCGTCGTGGATGAGGCGGTCGGCCTCCTCCTTCTGGGTGGCACGCACTACGTAGGTACCGAACTTGTTGATGCTCTGAGGAGTGAGGCCCAGATGACCCATCACGGGGATGCCAGCGGTGAGTATGCGGCAAATGGATTCGAGAACCTCCTCGCCACCTTCGAGCTTGACGGCATCGGCACCGGTCTCCTTCATGATACGGATGGCGGAGGCAAGGGCCTGTTTGGAGTTGCCCTGGTAGGTACCGAAGGGCATATCGACCACCACCAAGGCACGCTTGATGGCGCGTTTGACGGAAGAGGCATAGACAATCATCTCGTCCAAGGTGATGGGCAGGGTAGTCTCATAGCCTTCCATGACATTGGCGGCAGAGTCGCCAACCAGGACTACGTCGAGTTTGGTGGCATCGAGGAGCTTGGCCATGGAATAGTCGTATGCGGTAAGCATGGCGATTTTCTCGCCGTTTTGTTTCATGCGTTGAAGCACATGAGTGGTAACTTTCGTTACGTCAGATTGCAGATAAGCCATTATTATTCTATTTCTTCGTCGCCGTCGTTGCGGAAGCGGATGCCGGAGGATTCCAAATCCTCCTCTTCGGCCTCGATGATTCGCAAGAGGGCTCGGAAAGGTTTCTTAAACTCGTATTCGCCCTTACTGTCGACACGGAAGGGTTTGAAGTACTGCTCTTCGCCCTTGACCATAATGGTGACAGCTCCCTGCTCGGTGGGGGAGTCGGCACGATAGAGGTATTTGTTGACCTCGTCGGCTTCGATGCGCTTGGCGAGGAAGATGGTGTCGAACTGAGTGGCATTGATGGCACCCTGAATCATAAGGACCGGGCCGCCTTTGATTTTCTTGGTGGGCAACGACTTGAACTCGGTGCCCTTGGAGGTGTATTTCTTAGCGAAGATGCGCAAGCCCCCTTCGACCTGTTCGTCGGTGACAGGAAAGCGGATGAAGATGGAGTCGGCAAGATAGCGACATTCGTCGGGTTTGCGGTTGAAGGAGGAGTGCAGCACCACATAGCCCACAGGTAGGATAATCTGACGGCGGTGGGGCACCAGGAAGAAGCGGTCGACAATTTGTTTGTAGTCGAGGTGCTCGTCGATGGTCAGCTGGACAGGGGGCGGGCAGGCGTCCTTGGTGTTGTAGACAGCATAGACCGAGCCTTTCTTGAGAATCAGCTGGGTGTAGTAGGCACGGATGTTGCTGTCCTGTGCTGGAAGGAAGCACCCGCTGTTGCCGCCCAGGCATTCCATAGGGTCATGGCGGAAAGTGACGAGGACAGTGCCCTGAAGCTGTATGTTCTGATTGAAGACCATGCGGCTGGGGGGGAGTTCGTCGCAGTCATAAATCTGCTTATCGGTAGGCACCTCGTAGCGGATAAGCTCTATGGTGTCGCCATGGCAGCTGCAATGGATAGGGTTGTAGGCGAAACGGACAGGCATCACTTCATGCCCACGCATGGTGAAATAGCGATAGACCGACTCGACACGTGCATTCATCAGGCCTGTAGTCCAAGCGTCACCAAAGGCTTCGATGGACATGGTGTAGAGGCGGGGATTTTCGCGGCTGAAAGCAATACTGTAGGCTGAGTCGAGGAGGTCGAGGTCGCGCTCGCGATAGGAGCTGTCGCCCTCATCGAAATGAAGCAGAAGACAAAAGACTTCGGGGTTAATCCAAGCCTTGACCAATTCCTTAGGTTTCAGCGGTTTTTCGGAAGGGATATACAAACCTGACTGTTGAGCGGACGCCGTGAGGGCGGAGAGCAACAGAAAGGTGAACAAAAGTCGCTTCATAACACAATACTGCTTTAATGAATAATCGATTATGAATTAGAAATCAGCCGATGGATAATCTGTTCGGTGGAAATGCCTTCGGCTTCGGCGTAGTAGTTGCGCACGATACGATGGCGCAGCACCTCCTCGGAGACAGCATTGACATCCTCAATGTCGGGGGAGTATTTCCCCTGCATGGCGGCATGGGTCTTGGCTCCCATGACCAGGTACTGGGAAGCACGCGGACCAGCACCCCAAGAGAGGTATTTTGTAGCCAACTCGGAGGCACCCTCGGCATGGGGACGTGTGGAGGCTGCAAGACGCACCGCATACTCGCATACATTGTCGGGCACGGGGATGCGGCGGATGATCTCTTGGAAGGAGAGGATGTCCTCGGCAGTCATAACAACAGCAACCTCCTGAGTGGCGCCGACGGTGGTGCCTTTCACGATGTCCACCTCCTCTTGGAAGGTGGGGTAGTCGATGCGTATGTTGAGCATAAAGCGGTCGAGCTGGGCTTCGGGCAAGGGATAGGTGCCTTCCTGCTCGATGGGGTTCTGAGTGGCCAGGACGAAGAATGGAGCCTGGAGACGGTAACTCTTGCCGGAGACGGTGACCGACTTCTCCTGCATGGCTTCGAGCAGGGCTGCCTGAGTCTGGGGGGGGGTGCGGTTGATTTCATCGGCCAGCACGATATTGGCGAACACGGGGCCTTTGATAAACTGGAACCGGCGGTTCTCGTCTAATATCTCAGAGCCCGTGATGTCGGAGGGCATGAGGTCGGGGGTGAACTGGATGCGGCTGAAGGATAGGCCTAAGGCGCGGGAAAGGGTATTGACCATCAAAGTCTTTGCCAAGCCAGGCACACCTACGAGCAGACAATGCCCGCCGGTGAAGATGGAAAGCAGGAGGCTTTGCACCGCCTTGTCCTGTCCGACAATGACCTTGCCTATTTCTTCCTTGAGCAGGTGGTATTGCTTAACAAATGTGTTTAAACGTTCGCTGTCTGTCATCGAAGTTAAGAGTTGGATAATGTGTGTTGCGAGAAGTAATAATATGTTGCACTGCTACCGAGGCCAGTTGACCTTGAAGTTGGGGCAGTCTTTATAATCGTCGGAGATACGGATGTAGGTGGTCTTGACCATGCGGTTGCTCCACTCGATGATTTTGCGAGCTTTGGCAGCCTCGAGGGCGGCATTGCTGATGCGGTCGTAGTCGTCGGTGAGATTGGCCTTATGGGCGGGGATCTTTTTGGTCACCTTGACAATGCAATAGGCACTCTTGTTGTCCTCGGTAGTGATAGGGGTGGCGTTGGACACTTCGCCTTCCTCCATGGCTACGATTCCAATACCGGGATAGAACTGGCCAAAGGTTTCTTTGTCGAAACGGCTGTTACCGGTCATCTGGTTAATCACGGCACCACCTTGGCTTTTGCTCACGCCGTCGGAGTATTTCTTGGCGGCATCCTCAAAGGAAATCTTACCCTGGCGGATTTCCTGCCCCAGGCTGTCAAGCATGATGCGCGCCTTGAGCAGGTCGTCGGACGAGGTGCGGGGCTGCATGAGGATGTGGCGGGCATTGACGGTGTTGCCACGACGCTCAATCAGCTGGATGATATGGAAGCCGTATTGGGTCTCAATAATGGGGGACACCTCGCCAGGTTTGAGGGCAAAGGCGGCAGTCTCGAACTCGCTCACCATCTGCCCACGTCCAAAGAAGCCCAACTCGCCACCCTTGGCGGCGGAACCAGGGTCTTGGGAATAGAGCTTTGCAAGCATGGAGAATTTCTCGCCCTTCAAGATACGCTCGCGCAACTCGGCCAGCTCGCCGCGCACGCGGTCGCGTTCCTCTTCGCTGATAGTGGGCTGGATGACGATTTCGGAAACCTCATACTGTGTAGGTATCTCCGGCAGGCTGTCGACATTGAAGGTGGAGAAATACTCCAACACTTCGGCGGGGGTGACTTTCAGATTCTCGGTCAGCTGATATTCCACCTTCTGGCTGAGGATTCGGTCGTGGAGAAGGTCGAAGTATTGGTCGTGGAGCTCGTCGTAGCTGGCGAAGAAGACATCGCGCAACTTATCTTTGCCTCCGGCCTGTTGGACAGCCATCTTGAGGTAGCGTTCCACCTGTTCCTCCACCTGATCGTCGGTCACCTCAACACTGTCAATCATACCCTTATGGACCAAGAGCTTGCTTATGAGCATGCTTTCCAAAAGATTGCAGCGCTCCAGCTGGGCATTATCAATACCTTGGCGCAGACGTATTTGAGCATAAGCCTGCTCGATATCGGAGTTCTTGATGATGGTCTGCCCCACCACGGCAACGATACCATCAGCCAACTGACGATTCTGAGCCTGTAAGAGGCAGCCACAAAGGAGGGCTGCTATGATTATGAATGACTTCTTCTTCATAAGGCTCAGTAAACAATATCGTCAATGACATCCTGATGGATAATCACATTGTATTTCTTACGAAGGGCCAGATTGTTCTGCTCTTCCAGATAGTTCTGGTAATCGTTGAGGTAATAGCCGCGGGCTTCGTCGCGCGATTTGAGGCATGGAGCCAGCATCTTCTCGACCACAATAATCTGATAACCCGAATCGGCATCATGGATATACATGCCCTCGCGCCATTCGTTGGAAGAGAGCAGCGACTGATTACCCTCCTCGAGAAGCTGGAGCTCGTCGGAGACAAAGTTGTTCTTCTTCGACTTATCGTTGAGGGCTGCTATCAGTTGTGCGCTCTCCCACCCTTTCTTCATGGCCTTCTTGAGGACCTTCATGGCCTTAGCTCTATTGAGGACGGTGCTGTCGGGCACGGTGTAGATATGGGTGCGTGCACGTTCGTTCCAGAAATAGACAGCATCGTTGGTGTCGTTGATGTTGTGTTTGGTGCTCGCCTCCTGATAGAAACGTTCGAAGCCCACGGTGTCCTGTAGTGCTTTGGACCACACAATACGGTCGTTGTATCTGAAAATCATCAGGCCGTGGCGGTAGTCTTCAATAAGGTTTCGGAAATCCTCGTTGTCCAGCTCAAGGCGATTGTTGGCATACTCCAGCACTTTGGAACTGATAAAACCGTCATACATTTCAGCCACCAGCGAGTCGATATTGCAGAGTTGGTGAACCTTCTTGTGCTTGTGGATATACCAAGCGAACTGGCGGTTGTTATACTCCTTGTCGCCAATCTTGAAGAGCGGGCGCATGTCGGTAATCTGATTGGAGTCGTAGTGGAAGATGGCCGAGAAGATGGAATCGGAGACAAAGGCACGCACCTGTTTGTAATCGGCAGCGTAGGTCACCTTTTTGGCCTTCTTCTTGGAGGTCACCACCTGGGTATAGTCCACAAAGTTGTAGCGGTCCTTGCACTGCTGGATGAATATCTTCTGGGGTTTGGTGCTGCGTTCGCCGCGGGTCATGCGCGACTTGTAGTAAGGCACCATGCTTTCGAAGTCGGGAAGGGTCTCTTTGCGTAAGAGCTTGATGATGTGCCAGCCGTATTGGGTGTGGAAAGGCTTGGTATACTCACCCACTTCCAACCCGTTGGCCAGTTGCGCGACATAATCGGCGGGGAGCTGGTTGGGGGCCAATTCGGGCATAATACCGCCGTTGTCAGCAGTGGAGCGGTCGTCGCTGTAATTCTTGGCCACCACACCGAAATCGATGCCGCTCTGCAGTTTGGAGTATGCGTCCTTTATTTTGCCCTCGGCCTTGTTGGTGTTGTTCGAAATCCAGATGTGGGCCACCTGCGACTTGCCGTAAAACTTATAACGGTCGAACAGCTTGATGATATGGTAGCCGTAACGGGAACGGACAGGCTTGGAAACCTGGCCGGGGGTCATGTTGTAGGCGGCGGACTCGAAAGCGTAAATCATATCAAACACCGTAAAACATCCCAGGTCGCCCTCTGTCGGGTTGATTTCGTTGGCCTTCTCGCGCACCAAGGGGTCACGGTTGTCAAGCCGCTGGGCACGCATCTCCTGCTGGGCGACGGTGTAGAAGTTCGGTGCGTTGAGTGCCTGCTGGTAGAGCTCCATGGCGTGATTGTAGGCCTTGAGGGAGTCGGCCGGCACGGCGTTCTCCTGGCAGGGTACGAGGATATGGGCGGCATGCAGCACATACTGGTTCCGCTCGTAAGCCTCGTGCAAAAGGTTGCTCAGCGTGGTAGAGTCAATCAGATAGGGGGCTGCCAACTCTCTGCGGTAGCCGGCCAGCTCGTTGTTCAGTAGTTGAGAAGTGTCATATCCGAGGGCATAGGCATCGGCCAGTTTGGTTTGGAAGTTGACATAAAGCTGCACATAATCCTCCAAAGCTTTGCGTTTCTCGTAGGTGCAGGCCGTAGGAGCTGCCTGTGGGTCTCGGCCCATCGATTTCAGAAACTCCTTCATGAACTGCGATTTGTAAAAATTCTTGCCGCCAATCTCAAAAATCACGGGGTCGTTGGCATTCTGGGCGACAGAGGCCAATACCGAGGCGGCGAAAAACAATGTTAAGAATACTTTTCTCATGTTTTATATTGCTACGTTTAGCTACAATTATTTTATACTGGATAACTTCGTGCGTTTTCAACCTATCTTGAATAGTTGGGAGCCTCACGAGTGATGGCAATGTCGTGGGGATGGCTCTCGGTGCGGCCGGCAGCGGTGATGCGGATAAACTTGGCCTGCTGGAGGGCTTTGATGTCGCGCGAACCGGTGTAGCCCATACCGGCTTTCAGTCCGCCCACCATCTGATAGAGCACTTCGCCCAAGGTGCCTTTGTAAGGTACACGACCCACCACGCCTTCGGGCACAAGCTTCTTGGCATCGGTCTCCTTTTCTTGGAAGTAGCGGTCCTTGGAGCCGCACTGCATGGCCTCCAACGATCCCATGCCGCGATACGACTTGAACTTACGGCCTTCGAAGATGATGGTCTCGCCAGGGGCCTCTTCGGTGCCGGCCACCAACGAACCGACCATGACCGAACTGGCACCTGCTGCCAGGGCTTTCACAATGTCGCCGCTGTAACGGATGCCGCCGTCGGCGATGATAGGCACATCGTAGCCCTTCTGTTTCAGAGCGCCCACACATTCGCACACTGCTGTAAGCTGGGGCACTCCGATTCCTGCGACGATACGGGTGGAGCAGATGCTTCCCGGTCCGATACCCACCTTAATGGCATCGGCACCGGCTTCGGCCAGCATCAACGCTGCCTCACCAGTGGCTATGTTGCCCACCACCACGTCGATGTCGGGATATTTGCTTTTAACGGCCTTGAGGGCTTTCACCACATTGCTGCTATGACCGTGGGCGGTGTCGATGACGATGGCGTCGGCACCAGCCTTGACCAGGGCATCCACACGCTTCATCATATCGGGGGTGATACCCACACCGGCGGCCACACAGAGACGCCCGTTGCTGTCCTTGCATGCCAAGGGGCGCTCCTTGGTCTTCATAATGTCGCGGTAGGTAATGAGGCCCAAGAACTTGCCGTCGTCGGCAACGACGGGGAGCTTCTCAATCTTATGTTGTTGCAGAATGTCGGTGGCTTCGGCAAAGGTGGTGCCCACATGGGTGGTGATAAGCTTGGTAATCATTATCTCCGAAAGGGGGCGGTCCATCTGACGCTCGAAACGCAGGTCGCGGTTGGTGACCATGCCAATAAGCACCTTGTTCTCGTCCACGATGGGAATGCCGCCGATGCCATACTCGTTCATCAGCTTCAAGGCATCCTTGACCAAAGCGTCCTTGGTCAGGGTCACGGGGTCAACAATCATACCGTTCTCAGCACGCTTTACCTTACGCACCTCGTTGGCCTGACGCTCAATCGACATATTCTTGTGCAGCACGCCGAGACCGCCCTCCTGCGCCATACCGATGGCCATAGCAGCCTCGGTCACCGTGTCCATGGCTGCCGACACCAGCGGCATGTTCAGGTTGATGTTGCGCGAAAAGCGGGTTGCCACCGTCACTTCGCTGGGAATGATTTCAGAATAGGCTGGAACAAGCAGCACATCGTCGTATGTGAGGCCTTCGCCGATGAATTTGGAAGTATCTGTAAACATAATTATATATTTATTTTACTCTAAAAAATTGTGCAAAGATACTCTTTTTTTTTGACATACACAGCATTCACATAACACAAAAACCTTTTTTAACCGACAGCAAAGCAATAACACACTATAACTCTTACACTTGCGATTTCACCATTCTTCACTGTCATCATCCCTCGCCAAACTCTTTTCAGACCCACAGGACGATGCCCCCAACCCGATATTGCCAAACTTGGCACCCCATTGAGCCATTCCCCTCCCAGCACATGCGACAAGGACAGCCTGTTAAGAAAGACCGCTATTTCAACGTCCCTAGAGCCAGCCGTTTAATTGCACATTACAAAAAGGAATGAAAAAAAATGAGGCAAAACATCCGCCAAACGAGGAAAAAAGCGTATCTTTGCAAATTGTACTAAAAAACACAACAAATCATGTACAAACATATCTCACTAATAATCAGCATCGTCCTACTAGGACTTCTCAATTCTTGCAACCACGACAAAAACGGTATCACCATTAATGGTGAAATAACACTTGGCGAGTTCGAAGGCTGCACCATCTACCTAGGCACCCTCGACAACAACGACACCATCGACTCCACCACTGTGAAAGGTGGCAAATTCCTTTTCAGACACACTGTTGAAAAGCCGATGATGGGACGCATCTTTGCCGAGTCGAACAAATCGGCCCTGCAATGCTCTAGCACGCTGGTGCTGGAACCTGGCAAAATCTACATCGACCTGGTGAGCGACTCGCTCTCCGGCACACCCCTCAACGACCTCTTCTACAGCACCTACACCGCCAACCCCACCACCGTAGAACTGTCTGGCCGCAGGGACGAATGTCTACAGCAGTACTACACAGCCGAAGACGAAGAGGCACAACAGGAAGCCCGCACTGCCTACAACATGGCCGACAGCCTGCTGACCGCACACCTGCTCGACATCTCGCGCCACGCCTACAGCAGCAACGCCAACAACGTGCTGGGGGCCTACGCACTGAGCCAGGTGGTCTTCTACGACGGCATCACCTTCGACAGCCTCGACTACCTGATGAACCATGCCGCACCCATCGTGGCCGACTACGAACCCCTCCGCAAGGCCCGCACCCAGCTCTTCCACCTCGCCAACACCTCCGAGGGCAAACCCTTTGCTAACATCGACGGCATCGACTTTGCAACCGGCCAGCCCACACAGCTGAGCTCACTTGTCGACACCCACTACATCACGCTGGTAGACTTCTGGGCCTCATGGTGCAGCCCCTGCCGCCAGGAAATCAACGACAACCTCAACCGCCTCTACGCCGAGTACCACGACAAGGGTCTCAACATCATAGGTGTAGACGTGTGGGACAACGTCGCCGACCACAAGGCCGCCGTTCAAAAGCTCGAAATAGCCTATCCCCAGCTGATTGACACCGTGGGCGCCGCCACCGAGGCCTACGGCATCATCGGCATACCCACCATCCTGCTCCTCGACCGAAAAGGAGTCATCGTAAAACGTGGCCTGCGTGGCGACGACATCGAGGCCGCCGTCATCAAAACCCTCGGACTGGAATAATCTAAACCCAACACAATATGAAAGCAAAATACATCGCATTAGCACTCGCCCTGACTTTGGCATTGCCCATCCAGGCGCAACGCAAGTCCTCCAAAACGGCCATCAGCGCACAACCCACCGGCGGCATCACCACCGAAATGATGCAGCAGATAAAAAAGAGCTACGGCAGCAACGCCACAGACAAAGCCCTGCGCAACATCCTCGTCACCAACAGCCCCGCCAAGCTGGCACTCAACTACGAGAACGCCACCGCCTTCGACTCCCACTTCTCCAACCGCGTAGAGAGCAAGGCCGTCACCGACCAGAAATCCTCCGGCCGCTGCTGGATGTTTACCGGCATGAACGTGCTGCGCAACAAGGCTATACGCCAGCATGGGCTGCCCAACGACTTCCAGTTCTCACAGGCCTACCTCTTCTTCTACGACCAGCTGGAAAAGTCCAACCTCTTCCTACAAGCCATTATTGACACCTACAAACTGCCCATGGACAGCAAAGAGGTGGAATGGCTGATGAAAAACCCCATCGGCGACGGCGGCCAGTTTACCGGCGTGGCCAACCTGATTGACAAATACGGCCTGGTACCCGCCGACGTGATGCCTGAAACCTACAACACCAACAACACCTCCGGCATCAGCAACCTGCTGGCCCTCAAATTGCGCGAGGATGCCCTACAGCTGCGCGACATGGCCGTACAGAAAGGCATCACCCCCGAAAAACTGCAAGCCAAGAAAACCGAGATGCTGAGCACCATCTACCGCATGCTGGCCCTCACCATGGGCGAGCCTCCCGCTCAGTTCACCTGGCAGCAGAAGAACGCCAAGGGCGAAATCGTCGCCACCGACACCTACACCCCCAAATCCTTCTACGAGAAATTTGCCAAGACCGACTTTTCCAAGTACTACATGGTCATGAACGACCCCACCCGCGAATACTACAAAGTGTATGAGATACAGTACGACCGCCACGTCTACGACGGCCAGAACTGGCGCTACCTCAACCTCCCCATGGAGGACATCGCGCCCATGTGCATCGCCTCTATCAAGGACAGCACCATGATGTATTTCAGCTGCGACGTGGGCAAATTCCTCAACCGCGACAAAGGATTCATGGACATGAACAACTACGACTACGAGTCGCTCTTCGGCACCACCTTCGGCATGAACAAGAAACAGCGTGTCAGCACCTTCGCCAGCGGCAGCAGCCACGCCATGACCCTCTGCGCCGTCGACCTTGACAAGGACGGCAAACCCCTCAAATGGATGGTGGAGAACAGCTGGGGCAGCAGCTACGGCTACCAAGGCTTCCTCATCATGACCAACGACTGGTTCAACGAATACATGTTCCGCGTCGTATTGGAAGAAAAATACATCCCCGCCAACATCCGCGCCATGATGAACCAAAAGCCCATCATGCTCCCCGCCTGGGACCCCATGTTCGCCCCCGAGGAGTAACCCGGCACACAGAAAACACCTAGCGAAGACACACCACCTTCACTCCTTATAAAACAGTCCCAGGGCGCGCCTGGGACTGTTTTAGGTTATCACAACCTTAAAAAGTGCCATCAGCCAGCCTAAAAGAAGCGTCAAAAAAGCCTTACGGGAGCGCACTAGTCAGGTTGTGCGGCATAGTGGTAGACGACACAGCCGGGTTCCGAAGGATGGTCGTAGACGAGGGTGTCGGAGCTTTCCTTGCGGATAGCCCACACAATCAGCACATCGCCCATGGCGCAGCCGATGAAGATGACGCCAAACAGCATCAGCCAAAGGCTGTGTGTGGCAAACGACAGCAAGAAGGGCACTATTCCCAACAGAAGCAAGGGCATCAAGGCACCCACTACATATTTACGTTTGTTCATCGGCACGTCAATGTGGCAGTAGACACCTCCGCGCAGCAACCCAAAGCGCAGATGGCGGAAACTGCTGTGGGTTACCCACATCCAAGTAAAGCCATGTACCAGTTCGTGAACGGCAACGCCTAACCAAAAACCTACGATAAACAGCATGCCGCTCCATGGATTGCCCAAAGAAATACCACCCCAGATGGCATACATAGCAGCCCACCCCAGCAATCCCAGAAGCACTATCACCGATATGGCTACAACATTGGCCTTGAGCATGCCAATTGTTCTCAATTCAGTCACATACCCCTCCATTTCGGGTATGGTTTCAATGGGTTTGGAATGTCTTTTCTTCATGTCTGCATAACGATGCCTTGCCTCTTTTATTATTTAAAAATAGTCATTTTTATTGGCCCATAGACTTGATATGTGGGAAAAAAATCGTAATTTTGCAGCGCGAATTGAGTATAAACAAAATAATAATTTAATCATTTACAGATGAAAAAAGCATTCTTATTCCTCGGCGTTATCGCCATGTGCACCACCGTTTTCGCACAGACCGAACAAAAAGAGAAAGAGGACGAAGGCTACAAGTTCACCGTTGTGAAGGAATTGCCCGTCACCTCCGTCAAGAACCAGCACCGCGCCGGCACCTGCTGGTGCTACAGTGGTCTCGCCTTCATCGAAGCCGAGCTGCTCCGCATGAACAAGGGCACCTACGACCTCAGCGAGATGTACATCGTGGAGAACACCTACAACGACCGTGCCATGGCCGCCATCCGCACCAGCGGCGATGTCAGTTTCTCACAGGGCGGCTCGTTCTACGACGTCATCTACGGCATGAAGACCTTCGGCCTCATCCCCGAATCTGAGATGCGCCCCGGTGTTGAATACGGCGACACCCTCAGCGACCACACCGAGCTCAGCGCCGTCACCGACGCCATGGTCGCCGCCATCGCCAAGAGCGACAAACTCAAGAAACTCCAAACCGACAAGGAAGGCCAGCTTCTCTGCATCAAGGCCATCCGCGCCGCCCACGCCATCTACCTCGGCCAGATGCCCGAGAAGTTCACCTACAATGGCAAGCAGTACACCCCCAAGAGCTTCTACGAGAGCCTAGGCCTCAACCCCGACGACTATGTGAGCATCACCTCCTACACCCATCACCCCTTCTATGAGAAATTCCCCCTCGAGATTCAGGACAACTGGCGTCACGCCCAGTGCTACAACGTCCCCCTCGACGAGATGATGCAGATTTTCGACAACGCCATCGCCAATGGCTACACCGTCGCCTGGGGTGCTGACGTCAGCGAGCAGGGCTTCCGCATGGGCACCCGCAAGGGCTTCTGCGTGCTCCCCGCCACCGCCGTCACCGCCACCATGGGCAGCGACATGGCCCACTGGACCGGCATGAAGGCCAAAGACATCCAGGACGAGGCCGCCAAGCACCCCACCCCCCAGCGCTGGGTCACCCAGCAGGAGCGCCAGATGGCCTACGACAACCGTGAGACCACCGACGACCACGGCATGCTCATCTACGGCACCGCCAAAGACCAGATGGGTAACGAATACTACATGGTCAAGAACAGCTGGGGCGACTACGGCGACTATCACGGCATGTTCTACGCCAGCAAGGCCTTCGTCCGCTACAAGACCATGAACATCATAGTCCACAAGGACGCCCTCCCCAAGGACATCAAGAAAAAACTGGGCATCAAGTAAGAACGCTTGAATGCGTGAATCGAGATAGCGTATTTACGAATTCACACATCAATACACCAAAAAGGGTCTGCCATCGTCGTGATGGCAGCTTTTTTTGCGTTATTATGGATAAAACCAACATAATAGTTGTCCCAGTTGTCATTGTTGTCTTCAAAACAGACAAAATTCAAGGGGAGAAAAAATGCGACCGGCAGCAGTCTTCTTTTGATTATTGTATTACCAATCGCAGTTTGTAATAGACGGGGTTGCCTTCTGGGGCGAGGTCGGACGTGTGGTAGCCTCCGGGCGGCCAGTTGGGATTCTTTTCAATAATGCCCATAGAACAGGCGGAGACCAACAGCTCACAATCACTTATCCAACAAAGAGACATGTCATTATAGCAATCCGTACTCCAGCGATAGTCCTCATAACGACAGAGGGGAATCAGGTGGTGGCTGCTCTCGTCATACTTGTAAAAACAGAGAGAGCCATGCCAGTTATACCCTTGGAACTGTTGCACAACCATGATTCCATTTTTGCCATAGGTACAAGCACCTTCCTCGGGCATGAAAGTAGTGTCAGCCACACCATCCTCTGTCATCATGAACGACCTACCCAAGAGGTCTTCCCTCATTCTATATTGCCTTATTTCTGGGTAATAAATGATTCGTCGAAAGCCGTACTCGTTCATATCTGGCATTTCTAGCAGCAACTCCATCTCCTTAAAAGTGCCATCTTCTTGGCACTCCTTGTAAATCAGCATTTGGCCTTCAAACCTGATGTCATTCTGTGTATAATACCATTTGGCGGTAGGCATGCCCTGCTTGGCCAGTTCTTTATAAAGGGTGGAATTAGGGTCTATTTCAATCGGCTTTACTATGTAGCTGTCGGTGAGCAACCGCTTATATTGTCTCTGGGTAATCTCTTCTGGAACGACAACAATTCTGCCTCCCGTAGAGAAAGTGGCGTAACCGTTAATCGAGTCGACAGGAAAGGCTTCACCGCATCTTTCCACATACTCCTCTATGTCGGTATCTGCGATAATGGAGAGACATGCTGTGTCTCTCGTCTGGCAGACTGCCATCAATCCTACAGCACACATCGCAACAAACAGAAAGACATTCTTCATACTTTTCGACTGAGGTATTGTGTTAACATGTTAACGTGTTAGTCCTTGATGCGGTAGCCGTCTCTTCTTTAGAGGGGTGCCACGACGTGGCGGGATATGTAGTAAACACAATAATACATTCAAGCATTCATTTGACCTGCTTCTTTTTGTAGCGAATGCTGACGGTGGCGAAGATGCATACCACCGGGAGGAAGACATAGATGTAGCCTTCGATGCACTCGATGGCGAGCATGGTGACGGCTTCGATGCCGACAAAGAAAGTGGCGGCAATAATCAGACAGCGCCAGAAATTATGGGTGCGGACAATGTCGACGACCATCTTGGCGATAATCATGAGCAGCATCAGCGTCTGGTACGCCACCATGACCCATACCCCGGTGATGGGGGCGAACTCGTCGAACAGGCCCGCGATGGCGGCACCCAGAAGCATCACGAAGATGACATACTGCCACTCCATCCACTGTTTCTCCTCCATGCCCATAGTGTCGCTCAGATGGGCCACCAACTGCATCACTGCGGTCATAAACACGTAGACGATGTATGTAAGCATCAGCTCGCCGACTATCGACCACCCTATGCCTACGACATTCCGCTGGCAGAACCAGCCGACACTGATTTCCTTGCGGTGCAAGTCGATATCCTCGAACAAGGGCAGGTCGGACGAGAAGCAGTAATAATAGGTGGACACGACGGCAACACCCACCAGCGTGTAGAGCAGCGGGATGAGGTTGCGCTTGTCTTTATAATAGATGCGGTAGGTTATCACATGCATCACCACAGCGAGCACCAACAGAAATATAGGAATAGCAATGGGATGCAGACCTAGGGGGTTGCTGTGGTGGATGTTGAGCAATTCAGGAAGATTGGACATCGGCGCATTGGCGATGATATAGTCAGCAAGTCTTTGTATAAGCATGGCATTTTATCTTATAGAAACTGATTTTTAATAACGTGCCTCTCTCACTTTTATTGTGTCGCTAATCATAAAAGGTCGCTTAAAATGGTAGAGAAACTTAAAACCTTGAAACCTTTCTTTGTCTGAATGAAAGAAAAGTTGTATTTTTGCATTTTCAAAAAGAAGAGGAACAGGAGATGAAAAACGAGATACAGCCCCAAGAGAGCAGCCGCGCCGACGCATTCGGCCTGTGGATGGCATCGCCCATGCCTATGGTGACATTGGTGAAGACGATGGACATCGGCCGTCTGGTCCGCCTCAGCAGGAAGCACGACATGAAACTCACCATGCTGATGTGTTGGTGCATCGGCAAGGCGGCGAGCGATGTCGAGGAGTTCTACACCCTGCCGGAAGGGGGAAAGCTCTACCGCTACGACCGCCTAGCCATCAACGTAATCGTAACCAACCGCAACGGCGGCATCAACTCGTGCGACATACCCTTCACTGCCGACCTCAAGCAGTTTAGCCGCGACTACCAAGCGCTGACCACCCAGACGGCGGATGAATGCCGCAGCATCGCTCTCGAAGACCACATGGTCATCGGCACCTCTGCCATGATACAGACAGAGCTCGACTGCATCGTCAACCAATACACCGCCCAATTCTGCAACCCCATGGTGATGTGGGGCAAGTATCGCAAAGGGCTGTTCGCCACACGTCTGCCTGTCTCTTTTCAGTTCCACCACGTGCAAATGGACGGTGGGCATGCGGCCCGTTTTCTAGACAACCTACAAAAAGAATTATTAAATCCTCAAATCTCTTAGTCAATGATATACATATCAATTCGTCGTGATATGAAAAAGTTAATGATTCTTCTGCTGGCACTTGTCAGCATGCAGTCCTATGCGCAGGACATGGCCTCTTACCAACGGGTGGTCAAGGAGCTCACCTCCGCCAAGTACCAGGGGCGAGGCTATGCCCGCGACGGAGCCAACAAGGCTGGCCGCTACTTGCAAAAGGCATTCCAGAAAGCGGGTGCCGACGAAGTCATCATCCAGCCGTTCCAACTGGACATCAACACCTTCCCCGGAAAGATGGAACTGAGTGTTGACGGGAAGAAGCAGATTCCGGGCGTCGACTTCACTATGCGAGAGTTCTCGCCAGGCGCACACGGCACCTTCCCGCTCTACTACATCGACACGGCTAATTACGACTCCGAGCGCATCTTCCGCGACCTTTCCCTTCCTGAGAACAAGAACTGCTTCGTGGTATGCGACTTCTGGTTCAGCTACAAGCACGGGGCCGACTTCAAACGCCTTCAAACCAAGGGCGGCGCCCCCAATGCCGGACTGCTCTTCACTTGGGAAGAGCCGCTCAAGTTCTACAAGGCATACGGCGAGAAGGTGGTCGACAAGCCCATCATCTGGGTGCCCTACCGTTTCCCTCAAGATGCCAAGACTATTACCGTGGACATCGACAACAAATTCCTGAAAGGCTATGAGTGCTTCAACGTCATAGCCAAAGTAGAAGGCCGCCGTCACGACAGCTGCTATGTCTTCACCGCGCATTACGACCACCTGGGCAACCTGGGCAAGAAGGTCTACTATGCAGGGGCCAACGACAACGCCTCCGGCACCGCCGCCATCGTCACCCTCGCCTCCTACTACGCCCAACACCGTCCCGAATACGACATGTACTTCATCGCCTTCTCGGGCGAGGATGCCAACCTGCGCGGCTCGGAGTGGTATGCCGACCATCCCATCGTACCACTAACGCAAATCAAATACCTGTTCAACATCGACATGATAGGCGACAACAACCCCGTGCAGTACTGCGAGGTGAGCGACGAGGGCATGCGTGGCTTCGCCCTGTTTGAGCAAATCAACGCCGAAAAGAAGCATTTCAAAGTCCTCAACCGCGGCAAGCTGGCGGGCAACAGCGACCATTATCCCTTTGCCCTGCGCCATGTGCCGTGCATCTTCTTCGAGAACGAGGAGGGCGATGCCTTCAAGTACTACCACACCGTCCACGACACCTACGACAACTTCCTTACCGACACTTACGAGCCGCTTTTCCGACTGATTACCTCCTTCATAAACCAATACTGACATGAATATCCGACCCGAACAACCCCAAGATTTCCGCGAAGTGGAGAACCTCACCCGCGAGGCATTCTGGAACGTCTACCGCCCCGGGTGCACCGAGCATTACGTCCTCAACCAATACCGCAGCAGCCCCGACTTCATCCCTGAGCTGGACTTGGTGATGGAGGAGGAGAGCCGAATCATAGGCCATGTGATGTTCTCCAAGGCCGAGATTGTCCTCGACGACGGCTCGACGTTTCCCTCGTGGACCTTTGGCCCCATCAGCATCCATCCCGACTACAAGCGCAAAGGGTATGGGCTGAAACTGCTGAACCACGCGTTAGAAAAAGCCCGTGCGATGGGCATCGGGCTGCTCTCGATGGAGGGCAACATCGACTTCTACAGCCACGCTGGTTTCGACCTTGCCAGCAAGCTCCGCATCCATTACCACGCCGAGCCACGCGACGCCGTAGTGCCCTACTTCCTAGCGCAAGAACTCATCCCCGGCTACTGGGGCAGCCGCGAAGGCACCTACTGCCCACCCAAAGGCTATTTCGTGGCCGACAACGCCCCCGAAGCCTTCGAAGCCTACGAGGCCTCATTCCCACCGAAGGAAAAGCTACGCCTGCCCGGCCAACTGGGATACGAAGAATAACAATGCAGCTATGAAAAGACGAAACCACAACCGCCGCTGGGCAAAGGGAAATGGACTGTCACTGCAATGGATTTCCGCAGCAAGCCATAGTTTCAATGTCGACCGCCCCGACATAGTGAATACCGCCATCGTCAACTTCTTGAAGACCATATGGGGATGAATGACAAAGAGCTTTATCGTGAGCTGGGTGTGCTGACAAAAAAGAAAGAAGACTGGAAAGCGAGCATTGACTCTGTGAGGTCGCTGCTTGAACACCCGTCTTCGAAAATTCAGGCAAAAGCATTGTGGCTGCTTGGCGAGATGGGGTTGCTCTATCCTGAAGAGATAGTGCCTTACGTCGATAAAATAGCCTCATTCCTCGACTCTCAGGATGACCTGTTGCGGGAACGTGCCCTGAACGCGTTGGGCAGAATAGGCAGATCCCGGGTCGACACCGTCAAGACCTACATGGAGAAGATGCTTGTGCTGGCCACAGATAACAATCCACGCGTCAGGCTGAGCCTCATCTGGGCATCGGAAAACATCGCCACCAATACCCCTGACGTGTACGAGCATTCTTTGCCTGTGTTTGCCGAACTGCTACACGACAAAGACGACAAGGTGCGGACGGAGGCACCTGAGATGTTCCGAGTGCTAGGGAAAAGACGGCCACAGATGGTGTTACCCTATTTGGAAAAACTGCAGTGGCTGGCCGAGAATGACGCACACCCAGTTGTCCGCATTCACAGTGCCGGCGCCATACGTATTACACAAGCAGCGTTGACATGACCACACTACTATACATCCACGGGAAAGGAGGCTGTGCTGCGGAGAGCGAGCACTACGATAGAAACGAATAGACCCCATCTATAGCCTCACCGTAGTTCTCGGTCCTTGCCCCCTACTCATTCCCGTTCCACAGCCCACTCGCCAGCGGGGAGGGTGCGCGCGGAGTCTGTCCCCAGGAAAAGGGTTGCGGTGGTGCCTTCAGGGATGGTGAGACGCATGTGACCGTCCTCTATTTCCACACGGATGGTGCCGAAGGGGGTGGGCTTGGAGGCCTTGACCCAGGTGATGCCGTCGCAAGGCTGCGGGTCGATGAAGAAATGCTTATACCCCGGTGCATCAGGGTCGGGGCGGATGCCTGCAAGGGCTTGGTAGAACCAGATGCCGATGCCGTTGTAGCAGTTATGAATGTGGCTGCGGTCGCCGTCCCACGACTCCCATGTGGTGGTGGCACCTTGACTAATCATGTCGAGGTAGCCAGGATAGTCGGGCTGGCGCAGGAGGGTCGCCATGAGGTCGGCCTGCCGCTCACGGATAGCCCATTCGGTGAAGACGGGCACCCCCATCAGCCCCACAGCTATGTGGGCGTTGTGTTTGCCGTAGCTGTCCGCAACCAGTCTGTCCTTGACCGTCTGTCTGGTCTGCCTGTCGGGCACCACACCGGCCAGCAGCGCATAGGCCAAGTCAAAGGGCGACCCATTGGCATAGGTATGGGTCTCAGGGTGATAGAAATCCTTATGTATGTCGGCCAGCAGTCTTTTACGACGGGCGGCAAAAGCCCTTGCATCCTTTCTATGGCCTGTAAGCCGCGCCATCCGCTCCATGTCGGACAGACACTCGCTGACGAAGCAGTTGCTGGCAAACAAGGCCGACTCCCCTTTCACGTCGATGCCCTTGGGCGCCAGCCAGTCGCCAAGGAACCACATACGCCCTTCGTCGGGCCACGGCTGCAGCAACCCGTCGGGGCTGTACCGTTCCACGTATGCCAGCCATCGCTTCATCTGGTCGTAGTGGCGGTCAATCAAGGTGCGGTCGCCATAGTTGAGGTAGGTGCGCCAAGGGGCCTTGACGATAAAACCGCTCCAATAAGGGCCGCCCCCTGTGGGAAATGCCGGAGCCACGTAGGGCAGCGAACCTGTGCTGTCCATCGCATCCTCCCAAGAGCTAAGCCAATTGCGATAGGTGTCGCGCACATCGTAGAGCGTCTGCAACGTCATGGTCGACGAATTGCCGTCGCCGCCATAGCCCATACGCTCCAGGTGCGGACAGTCCACCATATATCCGCTGAAAGTCAGGCACGAGAGCGTATATTTCACCATGTCGTGCACCGCATTCAGCCGTGGGTCGGAGCACTCGAAGGTGGCGCCCTCCTTGGGGTCTATGGCACTAATCTGCAACGCCAAAGCCCCGACCACACCTGCACCCTTTATGCGGACATATCGAAAAGAATGGGTATGGAACTTGTTGACGAAATGGTCAAGCCCACTCCCCGCGGAAATATAAGTGTCCGTCTCGGTATGAGGGGGCACGGCATGGAGATGGTCAAGATATTCCATCGTCACCACAGCACCCGAATCCAAACTAGGCGGCATGTCATCGTCACCGTCCTTACTAGAATCCATCGGGACAAACCTCACCACAAACCACCCTGTCACCACCCGTCCGAAATCGAGCAACAGACCGCTGTCCGCCAGCCGTTCGGCCGTCTGCACCCACACCGTGTCCACAATGCGGTTGCCCGCAAACTCCTGTGGCGTAACCCGCATCCCCTCCAACCGCACCACCGTGGCTGGCCGCCAGGCGGGCTTCCAACGCGCATCGTAGCGTTCTCCTCCAAACTGCAACGGCTGCCAACTGCCCGTATAACTGTAGGCACTCGGTGAAGCCTGCCAAGTACTGTCCGTAACAAGGAGGGTGTCAATACGGTAACCCGCATCTCGGTACACCACGGCCTGCGCCACTGCGGGCATATTGTATATCCGTCCCCACCCCTGCCCCAGCCAGAGCGTTATCGTGTTCTCCCCCTCGCGGAGATAAGGGCTGATATTGTAATTGACCGACAACGAATGCTTGTTGAGCTGCGACACGGCTGGCTGCATCACTCGGTCGCCCACCCGTGTACCGTTTACATAAAGCTGATGATAACCTATCGAATTGACCGCGGCATACACCCTCTCGGTCGGATGCGGCAAGGTGAACCGACTGCGCAACATCGGCGTTTCGGCAAAGCCACCGCCAGCATCACACCCTATATACTGCGCCATGACGGGTGCCAGCAAAGCCATGAACAGCAACAAGACAATAACCTTTTTTATTCTCATATTCACATTCAACATATTATGAACCCCAGCTCCCTCCGAGGCACAGTGCAAAGATACAAAAAACTTTCCGAACAATGTTAAATATCGCCACCCCTGCAATAAAAAAAGCAATCCCACGTTATAAAAAATTATGAAGAAATACACACATGCCTGGCTGGCCTTCATGGCCATCAAACGCCTCCAATACGCGAATATCCCCGAAGAAAACCGTGAGGATGCCCAGAGCCTCGTGAAATGGTTCCACGACTACCGCGACTTCGTCATCGAAGGGTCGTGGTACCCCGACGAAGTGTTCAAAGACATGGCCACCAGCCATATCATCAAGTACCGACCCGCATCGGGTACTGCTGAGCAGAAGTTCAAAAAGCTCCCCAAGACCATGAAACTTTATGCGCTGGGGCAGAAGTCGGAACTGTACAAGAAGCCGTTCGTCATCGAGGCGGGCAACTGTGCCGACCGCTGCGAGTCGATAGCCCACAGCATCATCGACTGCTTCAAAATCCTCCGCATGGAGGAGCGCGGCAACCCTATTGCCACCACAGGCAACCACATCGCCATGCGCTTCTTCATCCTCAGCCACTACATAGCCGACTGCCACATGCCGCTGCACTGCGACTGCCGTTCCTTCTCGTCGGGGCAGAACATACACGGCTATATCGAGACGCAGTGGGACAACCAGGTGAAGGCCTCCTACTCCATCGACACCGCCAACAACCGTTTCTTCTATGCCCCCGACGGCTACCCGCTGGTCAAGAAGATGACGCCGCTGATGCAGGCCGTGGAAGATGACCTGGTGAACCGCGAATACCTCCACCCCTGGGGAACGGGCAACGGCAACACCTGGGACTATATGAGCGCCGTCTCGGAATACTCCTACCTCATGGCCTACCGTATGATTCCCAGCACCTACGACGAAAACAACCTCACTAAGGAGGTCTTTAAGACAGCCGAGGACTTCAAGCGGTTTGACGAATACAGCCAATATATCCTCTGCGACGCCGTCGACTCCATCGCGCGGGTGTGGCTCCACGTGTGGGCCCGCTATCGCAACTGGGCGAAAGGGAAGAGTTGAAGTAAGAAGATGGAACGGTACATCTTTCTTGACTTTGACGGCGTGATGAACACCGAGCGCAGCTACAAGGCTTTTGTGGCTGCCGGCGAGCCATGGCGCGACACCTACGGCCCCTTCTTCGACTCCGAAGCGGTGGAGAACCTGCGCCATATAGTGGAGGCCACCGCCGCCGACATCGTCATCACCTCGACGTGGAAATACAAAGGGCTCGACGCCATGCACACGTTGTGGACCCTGCGCGAAATGCCCGGCATACTGCTGGGGGTCACACCCGAAGCCTCGATTGACGACTACTGCACACGTGGCATGGAGATTCTGAAATGGCTTTCGCAGAACGGCCATGACGAGTCGGACAACTTCCGCTATGTCATCATCGACGACAGCTCCTTTTTCCTGCCCGAGCAGATGACCCATCTGATTAAGACCTCCTCCAGCGTGGGACTGACACAGGAGGATGCCGATAAAGCCATCGCCCTGCTGATGCAGCCACCCCTCACACCATGAACCAGCGTCACAGAGAGAAACGCCTTGCCGCACTGCGCTATGTGCTGGCACTGCCCAAGAGCATCTGGTACAACTTCCGCCTGCTCCCCTTCCGTCAGGCGTGCCATCTGCCTCTGCTTCTCTCGCACCGCACCAGAGTGGTATGCTGCTCCGGCCGTATGGTGCTGCATGCCGACCGTCTGCGCATCGGGTTGGTGAAGATAGGCTTCAACACCTACCAGCAGACCCACTTCCGACACGACATCACCACCCTCAGCCTGCAAGGGACGATGGAGGTGATGGGTGAATGCGCGGTGGGCGCCGGCTGCAGCATACAGATTGGGGAAAAGGGCGTCCTCACACTCGGCGACAAGTCGCTGATAGGTCCCAAGACCCTTATCATCTGCCATCGGGCCATCACCTTCGGGCGGCAGAACAGGGTGTCGTGGTGCTGCACCTTCATGGACTCCGACCAGCACCGCCTGATTGACGAAAACGGCAACTGCTGCAACGAAGACCGCCCCATCCTGTTCGACGACTACATCTGGATGGGCTGCCATGTCATCGTCTCCAAAGGCACCCGCCTGCCCTCCTACACCACCGTGGGAACAGGCAGCGTGCTGCACGGCACCCACACCGAAAGCCGCACCGTCCTCGCTGGGAATCCGGCCCATGTGGTGCGCCGCAATGTGGTGAGGGAAGACTTCCTAAATGATGCCAAATAGAGACCTCTTTCGCCTCTTTTAGGACAATGCTAGGAACATTCTAGGTCATTTTTAAGACATAACACCCTAAAAAAGTGCTATTCAGAACCTATTCCTTACTTCAAAAGGGTCTTAGCGTCCCCTGCTAAGCAACTCTTCGGCACGTTTCAGATATTTCGAAGCGCGCTCGTCATCTTCACCCAGGTAGGTCTCGCCCAGCAAGTGAAGCGCGTTGACGTCGCTGGGGAAGAGCTGCACCGTCCGCTTTGCCACCCTGCGTATGCGGTTCACCATGGCGCTGTCGGATGCGGCCAAAGGGTAGTCGCCCGGAAGGGTCTCACGCATCGTAAGCTGGTAGTCCGCCACCCCTTCCATCACCAACTCCTTCAGACCCTCCTCCACGTTGGGGAACAGCCACCGATGGTTTATCTCATCGGAGTGATCCAGCATCCGCATAATCTCGTCGGCAAAGGCATCCCACCTTCTCAACTCGCCGAGGAAGAATATCTTTCCGAATCGGAGGTCCAGACGGTCGGGATAGAGCACTATCCCCCTTTCAATCACCAGCAGACCGCTGTCGGCCAACTGCGCAAGATATGGGGTTTGCTCCATAGCCTGATTGGCATAAAAATTGTAAAAGGCGATAATCAGGTTGACATCCTCCGGGGCCGAAAGCTCCCAATCCTGAAGGGCTTGCCGCTGGGCGGCCACGTCGTTGGCGGCAAAAGCATCGTCGAAACGGTCGGAAAAGGACTGTGCGTACATGGCATTCAATGCCATCAAAGTCAGGCAGAAGAAGAGGGCTCGTTTCATAAATTACATCATTTTTCGAGAAGCAAAAATACAAAAAGTTTTTCATATCGGTAAAAAATCGTACCTTTGCATTCCATAAGACAACGGACAGCTCATGAAGATTCTCCTCATTACCCCGCCGCTGACACAGCTCAACACCCCCTACCCTGCCACCACCATGCTCAAGGCGTACCTACAGGCGCATGAGCATCAAGCCGCACAGGCCGACCTCGGTATTGAGCTGGTGGACAATATCTACAGCCGTCCATGGCTGGAGCATTATGCGCAGGGCATCGGCGACACCGACGAGCGCGACTATATGGTACGATGCAGCGAGGTTATTGAATCCGTGAAACAGTTCCTCCGGGGGAGCGACAACACCTTGGCGCCCCGCATCGCCAACCGCAGCCTGCTGCCCGAAGGACCACGTTTTGAGCAACTGGCAGATTTGGAATGGGCATTCGGAGTGGCAGGTACCGAGGACAAGGCACGCCATCTGGCCACCCTTTTCATCGAAGACATCGCCGACTATATCCGTGACCACTCCGACCCTCACTTCGACCTCATCCGCTATGCCGAGCACCTGGCCAACTATGCCCCCACCTTCGACGAGCTACAGGCCGCGCTGGATGCCCCCGCTTCCCCTATCGACCAACTGATGCTTCGGCTCTTGCAAAGCCATATCGACACCGAGCAGCCAGAGCTTGTGGGCTTTACCATCCCCTTCCCCGGCTGTCTCTACGCCGCCCTACGCTGCGCGCAACATATCAAACGGCACTGCCCGATGCCCATCGTGCTGGGCGGCGGCTTCGTCAACACCGAATGGCGCCAGCTGAGCGATCGCCGCATCTTTGACTACTGCGACTTTATCACCTACGACGACGGAGAGCTGCCCCTACTGCGTATCGCCGACCAACTGTCCGGCACTATAGGCCCCGACCAACTGGTGAGGACCATCACAGAGCAGTCCCCCACCCTCGTCGACACCCCTGACAACGAGGACAACCGCAGCCTCCCCGCGCCCGACTTCAGCGGGCTGCCGCTCGACAAATACCTCTCAATGGCGGAGATGACCAACCCCATGCACCGCCTGTGGAGCAACGGGCGGTGGAACAAGATGATGATGGCCCACGGCTGCTACTGGCACCGCTGCGCCTTCTGCGACACCAGCCTCGACTACATAGGGCGCTACGACGCTCCCGATGCCGCCACCGTGGTAGACCGCATGGAACACATCATGGCGCAGACCGGCACCAGCGGCTTCCATTTCATAGACGAAGCCCTGCCGCCCAAGCTGCTGAAAGAGGTGTGCGAAGAGATTCTGCGCCGCCGTCTCACCGTCAGCTTTTGGGGCAACATCCGATTTGAGAAGGCCTATACAGCCGAGCTGTGCGACCTGATGGCCGACGCCGGGTGCGTGGCCGTGAGCGGAGGCCTGGAAGTGGCTTCCGACCGTCTGTTGAAGCTGATGGACAAAGGGGTCACCATCGGGCAGACCATCCAGGCCTGCCGCCATTTCCGCGATGCGGGCATCATGGTGCACACCTACCTCATGTACGGCTTCCCCACCGAGACGCTGCAAGAAACCCTCGACGCGCTGGACACCGTGCGCCGCATGTTTGACGAAGGCATCGTGCAGAGCGCCTTCTGGCACCGCTACGCCATGACCTGCCACAGTCCCTCGGGCCGCAATCCCGAAGGTTATGGTGCCTGCCGCCCGGACCTCTCGCCCAACCCATTCTGCAACAACGAGGTGGACTGGGCTCCCCTACAGCCTTATGCCGGCAACAGCCAATTCGACTATGACATCGACGAGGTGGGGCGCGGCCTAAGGATGGCCACCTTCAACTACATGAACGGGCTGGGGTTGGAGCAGCCCATACGAAGTTGGTTCCCCAGCCTCCATTTCACCAAACACAAGAAACAACACCCATCCAAACAATGAACAGCCCTACACGGCCTGAAAAGCAGAGCAGCTGGCTTTTTGAAATAGTTGTGGCAATCGGAGCCCTGCTATGCCTGCTGTTTTACTTTAACCCACGCCAGCCGGAAGACCTCGTCTGCATCGAAGGTTATGACAAACACCCTCATGTTTCTGAGCATCGGGACGTATTCCCCGGTTCCATGCTATTATTGGGTATGGGCTATCGATACTTTCAATTGAAAGGATACCCCTGCTTGTTTTATTCTGAAATCGCACTCCCTTATTACGATTATGATACCCCCGTGAGGGTACACATACGGGCTATAGACTATCAAAGGCTGCAAGACATAAAGAACGGTGTATCAGATAAAGAAATAGAAATACGGGTCTATGCCGAAGAGACCTTTAACCCATACAGAAGGAAATGGACACGTTATGTCGCCGAACACCCTCACGGCCACGGCAGCCTCTTCGCCTTCGGCCTCCTTCTCCTCATCCTCTTCCTGGTGCTGGTGGTGAAAAAAGTATTTTTTACAGACGCCCTGAGTGAATGAGAGGTCACCCTATCGCTTTTCTATGTTTCTCCGCCATTGTCGGTACTTGATGCGGTTGAGGGCTGAGTGTTTGACGGAATGTTTGAATGTGTGCTCATCGGCATGTTGGAGATTCTCCAATGCGGCTTTTCGCTCGTCGGTGAGGTCGAAGCATACCTTAGCGTGTCTATTGTATGGACAAACAAGCTGGCAGCAGTCGCAGCCAAAGGCATAGCCCGACAGGCGCACGTCGTCGGGCAGCTGTTCTGCCCGATTTTCAACCGTGTGGTAGGAGGCGCAACGGCGGGCATCGTTCCAGTATGAGCCGTCCTTTGTCGGCACCAGACATCGGTTGGGGCAGGCCTCCACACATCGATGGCAGTCACCACAGCCGTTCTCCAAGGGGGTGTCGTATTGGTCGGCTTCGGAGGTGGAGACCAGCTCGCCAATATAGCAATAGCTGCCCAGCACTGGGTTCACCAGCAGCGTGTTGCGCCCCCGCCACCCCAGCCCGGCGCGGACGGCCCACGCGCGGTCGCTGATAGGGACGGTGTCGACACAGGGCTTGGCCTCAAAGTCGGGGTAGTGCTCACGAATGGCAACCATCAACGCGTAGAGCATCCCCTTCATCCGCTCGTGGTAGTCCTGCCCATAGGCATACTGCGCCACCTTTGCCCTGCCCGTCATGCGTTGCGACGGCTTGTAGCCCAGCAACACCGATACCACCGACCGCGCACCCGGCACCAGCAGCCGCGGGTCGTAGCGCATATCCGCGTGCTCCTCCATGTAGCGCATCGACCCCTGGCAGCCTTCTTCCAGCCAGGGCCGCAGATGCAGCTCCTCGTCGGTCAACGCGCCCGCTTCGGCTATTCCGCAAGCATCAAAGCCCACCTCACGCGCAGCCGTCTTGACCAACTGGGTGTCGAGTGTCATAAATAGTTATTCGTTTTTGGAGGCCTTCCGGCTTCCCTCGTAGAGCTCGAACTTGAGGAAACGGCAGTCGAGCTGGCCATTGAGCAGAGGTATTTTCTTGCTGGGCTTGAGGCCGATGTGCTTCATAGCCTCGAAGTCGCTGGTGATGAGCCACACTTCGCAGTTTTCACCATATTTCTTTTTGAAGGTGTCGCCCAGCTGTTCGTACATGGCGTTGAGGTCTTCAATCTTGATACGCTCGCCGTAGGGAGGGTTGGTGACGATGAGTGTTTTGCCCTCGGGCGGGTCTTGGTCTTCGAAGGAGCCATTGAAGAGCATGACGTCCTTGTGCAGCTTGGCATACTCCAGGTTCTTCTCGGCCTGGTGGAGCACCTGCATGTCGATGTCGTTGCCCCAGATTTCGTAGTCGAAGTCCCCGGCTCCAATCTTGCGGTCTTCTTGTTCCTTCACGCTTTTCCATTCGCCAAGGTTGAACTCCTTCCAACGTTTGAAAGCGAAACGCCCGTCGCGGTAGTACTGGGCGGGTATGTTGTTGGCAATCATGGCAGCCTCGATGAGGAGGGTGCCGGAGCCGCACATGGGGTCGTAGAAATTGCAGTCGCATTTCCATCCGGCCAGCTTAATCATGCCGGCGGCCAGTACCTCGTTGATGGGGGCGATGCCGACAGCCTGGCGGTAGCCGCGCTTGTGGAGCGAGTCGCCGCTGGAGTTCATCAGCAGGGTCACCTGGTTGTCGCGGATATGGAGGTTGAACTTGTAGTCGGCATTCTCGGTGTCGATGGAGGGCCGCTGACCGAAGTTGCGGCGGAAGCGGTCGACAATGGCATCCTTGGTTTTGAGGGCCGCATAGTAGGAATGGGTGAAGATGTCGCCGCTGGTGGTGCTGTCGATCATGAAGGTGCAGTCGACATCAAGAATCTTCTCCCACTTGATACGATAGACCTGGTCGTATAGCTCCTGGTCGTTATTTGCCGTAAACTCTGCAAAGGGTTTAAGAATGGCCAACGCGGTGCGGCAGACATAGTTGGCACGGTATAGCACCCGCATGTCCCCTTCGAAATTCACTGCACGGTTGAGGCACTCGATATTCTCCGCGCCACAATCACGCAGTTCTTCTGCCAGCAGTTCTTCGAGACCCATCATGGTCTTAGCCACCATTTTAAACTTCTCTCTGCCTATCGGCTGCGACATCACTTTGCCGCCCATCTTCTGTATAATCATGATTATTTATTAATAGTATTATTCTCGATTGTTATTGTCTTTCAGACCCCTGTCTTTCGACCATTTGCGCATCTTGTGTTGCACTTGTCGGCCTTTCAGCTTGCCATTGAGGATGGCGGTGTTCAGCTCGTAGCCCAGCATGATTACCAAGCTGTTGAGGAAGAGCCACAGCATGACCAGCAGCACCGTGCCGATGGAGCCGTAAAGCAGGTTGTAGCGGTTGAAATTGGCCAGATATACTTTGAATCCCCACGACATCAGGATGAACATGATGGTGGCGAACATGGCCCCTGACGAGAAGAAGCCCACCCGCTGTTTCTTCAGAGGGATGATATAGTAGACCGAGCTGAGCGTCAGCAACGCCATGAACACCAGAATTATCCATCGACCAATGCCAATGACGATGTGGGTGAACGACCCCGGAATGAGCACCCCGTTCTTGAAGAGCCACATGAGGATTGTCTTGTAGCCGATGAGGAGTATCAGCACCAGCACGACCATGAAGTAGAGCAGGAACACCAGCAGGATGCATATCGGGTAGCGGCTGACGAAGCGTCGCTGCTCGTTGTTGCGGTCGGCAAAATACATAATCATGCCGTGGATAGCATTGGCTGCCAAGATAATGGAGGCGGCAAAACCGATTGAGAGGAGGCTGGTGTGCTTATGCCCCATCACGTCGTTGATGGTGTTGGCAAGGGGGGTGTAGATGCCCTGTGGCACGATGTCCTCCAGCTGGAAGAGCAGCTCGTCCTGCAAGCCGTCGAAGGGCAGGAAGGCGATGAGCGTGAACATAAAGATGAGCAGCGGGGGAAGCGCCATGAGGAAGGAGAACGCCAGCCCCTTGGCCGCACGCCACAGCTTGCCATCGATAATACCTTGGAGCAGATAGCGCACCACGTCGTAGAGAGGCACCCCTTTGTTGCCCGGCAGCGCGGTGTTGTGGACTAGAAAATGCACCAGTCGCATAAACCTACTGGCAACTATGCGGTCCCTCAGCTCCTTGATATGGTCAAATATGTTCATATTTAAATCCATAGGGGTATACCCTCATGTACACCCTACCTGTTGATTCGGGCGCACATGGGAGCACGCCCCTACAGTACTACTTTTTCACTAATGAAATATCCATACTCTTGATATGGTGGGTGAGGGCGCCCACGGAGATGAAGTCCACCCCGGTCTCGGCATAGCTGCGGAGTGTGGCATCGGTGATGCCGCCGCTGGCCTCGGTTTCATACTTACCGTCTATGCGCCGCACTGCCTCGCGGAGGGTGTCGGTGTCGAAATTGTCGAGCATGATGCGGTCCACACCTCCATGCTTTAGCACTTGCTCCAGCTCGTCGAGGTTGCGCACCTCTATCTCAATCTTCAAGGCCTTGCCTTTCTCTTTGAGATAGGCACGTGTGCGGTCGATGGCAGCATCGATTCCGCCAGCAAAGTCGATATGGTTATCCTTCAGCATCACCATGTCGTAGAGGCCGATACGGTGGTTGGTACCCCCTCCGCACTTGACGGCGTATTTCTCCAGCAGGCGCATGTTGGGCGTGGTCTTGCGGGTGTCGAGCAGCCGGGTGTGCAGTCCTTCGAGCATCTGCACCATGCGGTGTGTCTCGGTGGCGATGCCGCTCAGCCGCTGCATGAAGTTCAACGCCGTGCGTTCGGCAGTGAGGATAACGCCCGAAGCGCCTTCCACGAGCATCAACACGTCGCCCTTCTGCACACTGTCGCCGTCATGTTTCAGGCATGTCACTTTCATGGGCACAGTGCTGTGATAGAACCAGTCGTTCACCAGATGGAACACCCGTTCACCCACTTCCATGCCGCAGACTATGCCGTCCTGCTTGGCCACCATCTTGGCGGTGTTGGTTGCCGTCGGCGGGATGCACGCCAGAGTGCTGTGGTCGCCGTCGCCCACATCTTCGAGCAACGCCATGCGTATCAGCTCGTCCAAATTAGGGATAGTAGTCATCATGTCAAACAACTTTATTTTTGAAATTGCAAAGATACGACTTTCCGCCCAATTATACAAACAAAAACATTCACAAAGAACAGAAATCACTGTATATCAATCATTCGCAACAAGTAATCATCATCAATACAGTCCCACATTTTTCGTCCACCGACAGCCTTCATCACTGTTTTTATCACATTTTTACACAATAAGAAAAGCCTGCTCACGTTATCTTGATATATATACACCTCATCACAAAAACAGCACTATGGACAGTCACATCGAAGAAGGCAAACTACTGCTATTAAAAGACAAAGAAAAGGTATTCAAGAACTATTTCATTGAATATTCAATCATCCTGATAATCCTTTCTGTGGCCGAATGGGTCGCCAGCATCTTCTTCACCAAGTCGTTCACGTGGTGGGAGATACCGCTGGACATCGCATTGAGCATCATCATAGCCCTTGTCTCCGCCTGGCTGCAAGTGCGCTGGAACCGCCGCCGCAAACAAGAGAACACCTATTTCAAAGAGAAATACGGTAAGAAATAAGCATGAAAAACGGCTTTGGAGTCACAACTTCATCCACTTCATTAATCGGCAAATCAACATCTTATCATCTCCTCAGAGCAAAGTTCACAACTTTGTGGACCACAACTTTGTGTACTTTCGAAAAAAGTCGTATTTTTGCAATCGGAATTAATAAGAATTACCTATCATGAAGAAATCTTTTGTGTACGGCGTAGCCGTTGATGGTGAGAACTTTACAGACAGAGTAGATGAAAGTAGGCGTTTGATACGCAACTTTGAAAACGGTCAAAATGTAATCCTGATATCCCCACGTAGAATGGGAAAAACCTCGTTGGTGAGGCATGTCATTTCTAAAGTTGACACTTCAATCGTTGCTGTCATATACTTAGACATCTACGATTGCCGCACAGAATACGAATTCTATAACAAACTAGTGTCGGCCCTCTTGAAACAGACATCTAACAAGGGAGAGCTGCTCTTGCAGAATATCAAGGAATTTTTGACCCGTTTGACACCGAAAATATCATTCGGACCTGACCCAAGAAACGAGATGTCCGTGTCGTTGGGTATCACTCCTAAAGACTATTCACCTGAGGAAATCCTTCAATTGCCTGAAAAATTAGCACAGAAGATTGGAAAGCATATTGTAGTGTGTATTGATGAATTTCAGCAGATAGGCTCATTCACAGATTCGATAGCACTACAAAAACGCATACGTGGTGTATGGCAGTTGCAGCAGAATTGTTCCTATTGTTTATTCGGAAGCAAGAAACACATGCTGGCAGACCTATTCCAAAACAAGCGAATGCCTTTCTATCAATTTGGTGACATTCTCTTCTTACGGCCCATACCTACCGCTGACTGGACACCGTTTATTATTCGGAAATTCGAAGAAAAAGGACAAAAGATAACCAGTGACCAAGTGGTAAGAATTTGTGATACAGTAGAAAACCAATCATCGTATGTCCAACAATTAGCATGGAACGTAATGCTGTGCAGTGACACAGTGGTCAGCGATGAAGCAATAGACTCAGCTGTAAGAGACCTAATCGACCAAAATTCACTATTGTTTATCCAACAGACGGAAGGTTTGTCGCAGTATCAACTGAATTTCTTGAAAGCAATGGCGGCAGGTGAGACGGACGACTTTACATCAGCAGAAATCCTAAAGAAATACAATCTTGGCTCAAAATCGAACATAAGCAGGATACAGGAAACGCTTATCAAGAAGGAACTGATAGAGAAGAATGGAAAGAGCGTTAGGTTTGCCGACCCTGTATTCCGACTGTGGATGCTGAGATAGCCATATCGTAAAGTGGGTGAAGAAACAACCCGCCTTTGGGTCTTGCTCAAAGGCGGGTTGAAGTTTTATTACTCAATAAACTTATCTTCTCACTACAATCCTCCTTGCGGGAGCGTCGCCTATCTTGACGAGGTAGGCACCCGAGGCAGGCACGTCGAGCAGCACCTCCTGTGCCGTCTCACGTTTGGTAGCCAGCAACCGCCCCACCACATCGTAGAGATACACAGGATACCCCTCTGCACCCTCTACC
>JAFRXG010000028.1:0-7805 GCA_017441565.1 Bacteroidales bacterium
GACCCTCACACTTAATCATGCCAGGCTGACTTGTGGTGAGACAAGCAATGGAGGCGCCATAAGAAGTAATATCGACGGGCTGACCATTAATGTGAAAGGCACGAGTAGCATCGTGATATTGCCGAATGGCACCAACATGAACGGGATGGTGCTGTCAAACACCACGATAACAGGCACCGATACACTTGGCGTGCAAGGAAGGAAATCGGGCATCACGATACTGAGCGGCAAGACCCTAACGATTAACAATCTTCATAGCCTGATAGCCCGAGGCTCCTACGGCATTTATGCATCGAGCCCCACCAACACTCGACTTGTGGTTAAGGGTGGCGGAACTAATGTGCTTGCAACTGGCGGTTCGGGTGCGATACGCAACATGGGTGAATTGGTTTTAGAGGACGGTTTGAGAATCATCGAACCCGCTGGGGGATATTTTACGGGGGGAATCGTGTATGATGCCAGCGGCAATGTGGCTACTCGAGCTGCCATCAGCCGCCTGCCCGGCGACGTGAACGGCGACGGCGATGTTACCTCGGCCGATGTCACCGCACTCTATGACGTGCTGCTGAGCAACGATTACAGCTCAATTGTCAATGGCGACCAAGACGGCGACGGCAACATCACCTCGGGCGACGTGACTGCCGTCTATAGTGTGCTGCTGGGCAGCTGACAGTCACTCCTGGCTTGGATTCTTGAATGCAAAGTGTGGGGTGGCTGGCCGTAGGCCAGGACGTCCCCTGCGGGGACGCTTTGGCCTACGGCCAACTCGCAATAGCCCCATGGTTATGCCGTTTTCATTTTTTATCGGACACTAATGTATTGATACAAAGCGTCAACGATGTATTGATACAAAAGTGCCAACAATGTGTTGAGACTTGGCAAATAAGAACTACCCCGAAACGACGTGGTACGTTTCGGGGTAGTCTTTTCTTAGTAAGTTACTGAGTTTTAATGATAAACAAAAATAAACTGCTAAGACGAATATTTATAGCCCTGCAACCTCGCTACCCATCTCGAACTCGAGCAGTCCGCCTTTCACGATGTCGTCAAACATCAGGTAGGACTTCGTGTAGGGCTTGCCGTTCAGCTTTATGCTTTGCACATAAATGTTCTCCGCGCTGTTGTTGTGAGCCCTGATGGTAAATGTTTTTCCGTTGCCTACGTTCAGCGTCGCCTCGGTGAATAGCGGGCTGCCGAAGACGTATTTCCCTCCTGCGGGCTCCACCTGGTAGAGTCCCAGCGAGGAGAGGATATACCACGCCGACATCTGGCCCACGTCCTCATTGCCCGAGAGCCCATCAAGGTCGTTGCTATACAGCTCGTTCATCGTCTGGCGAACCAGTCGTGCCGTCTTCCAGGGCTGCCCCACATAGTTGTACAGGTACAGCACATGATGGCTGGGCTCGTTGCCGTGAGCGTATTGTCCTATCAGTCCTGTCACGTCGGGAGGTGCATTTTCGCCCAAATTGCTGCTGATAGTGAAGAGTGAGTCGAGTTTTTCTACAAACCGTTCCTTACCCCCAAAGAGTTTCACCAGTCCATCAACATCGTGCGGCACTAGCCATGTGTATTGCCAGGCATTCCCCTCGGTGTAATCGTGATGGCGACCAGTAGTAGCAACGGGGTCGAAGGGTTCGTGGAACGTTCCCTTGCTGCTCTTTCCGCGCATAAAACCGGTTTGCGGATCGAAATAATGCTTGTAGGAACGGCTGCGATTGAAGAAGTATTTGTAGTCATTATTCTTGCCCAACAGCTTCGCAACCTTCGCAATAGCGTCGTCGGCCAGCGCATACTCCAGTCCCTTGCCCACCGATTCTACAGTGCCGTCAATGTCGAAAGGTATGTAGCCATACTGTTTCAGCAGGTTCATGCCTCGCTCGTCGAGCATTGCCGATGCCTTCATTGCACGAAAAGCGGCCTCTTTATCGTCAACGAACCCCTTCAGCACCATATCGGCCAGTACGACTACGCCGGGATTTCCCACCATACAATCGGTCTCATTGCCCATCAGATGCCAAACGGGTAGTTTCCCTTGCTGCTCAAAGATGTGCAGGAACGTTTGAGCCATATCGTGTTGTTTCTCGGGGTGTATAAGCGTCATAAGTGGATGGGCAGCCCGATAGGTGTCCCAGAGCGAAAACGTGGTGTAGTTGGTGAAGTCGCCCCTATACACTTTCCCGTCAGAGCCGCGATAACTGCCCGTGACGTCGCAGAACACCGAGGGGGCCGTCATAGTGTGGTACATCGCCGTATAGAATATGGCTCGTGTGCGAGGGTCATCGGTTTCTATGATAATCTTCCCCAGTTCGTCGTTCCACGCTTTGTCGGCCGCTGCCACCGTTCCTGGAAAGTCCCATCCGGGCAGTTCGGCCCTCATGTTTGCCTTTGCCGCATCGATGCTGACGGCCGAGAGCGAACATTTTATGAGCACGGGCTTTGTCACATCATCGATGGTCAACACCATGATGCTGTCGCCTTCCTGCCGCTTGATGCTCACAGGCGTAGAGAACTCTGCAGCGAAGAACACCTGCTGGTCTTTTGCCCATCCCGATGAACGGCGCGAGCCTGTTATCAACGTCGGTGCTTCTTGCTGGATGGTGCTCTCCACCCAACGGTCCCAGCCAATGCCCCATTTCAGGTCAATGCGCATCATTGCCTGCTGTTGATCTGCGCCGAAGGTGTAGCGGTGAAATCCCACCCGCTGTGTTGCCGTCAGCTCTACGAAGACGTTGGGTTGCTGCAGCCGTATGGCGTAGTAGCCTGGTCGCACCGTCTCGTTGGCATGCGAGAAGCGAGTCTCCTTACTATCACAATGGGCTACGGGCAGGAACAACACATCGCCCAAATCGCCCACGCCTGTACCACTGAGGTGCATGTGACTGAAGCCCGTCAGCACCGAGTCACTAGCATGATAGCCTGAGCACCAATCCCAGCCTCGGCAGTGCTGTGTAGGGCCAAGCTGTATCAGTCCGAAGGGCACATTCGCCCCCAGGAACACATGTCCGTGACCACCCGTACCTATCCAGGGGTTCACGTAGTCGGTAAACCTGCTACCGCCCTTGCTGTTGTCGGCAGCCTCCGCGCCGCTCACTGTCAGCAGCGCCATCAGCATAATCATTATGAGTTTCTTCATTGTATCAGCTTTTTCTCGTTGCAAATTTAGTAAATATTTTTCCATTTTTGACGGTCTCTAAAGTCTTTTTGAGGGTCTAATTAGATTTTTGATGTTTTTTGTTCACAATATAGATAAAATATCCTATATTTGTAGCGAAACAACATAAAAAGAGATGAAGAAAACCATTATAGCGCTACTACTTGCAACACTATCACTGGCGACACATGCCAGCTGGCAGGCATCTGTTCCTTACAAGAACCCGAAACTGCCCGTAGAAGAGCGTGTGACCGACCTGCTTAGCCGCATGACCCTCGAAGAGAAGGTTGGGCAGATGTGTTGTGCTCTCGCATGGAACTACTATACCATCGGCCCATTACGCGACACCATCCACCCTTCAGAAAGTTTCAAGAAAGATCTTGCCGAGCGGCACATCGGTATGCTTTGGGGCACTTTCCGCGCCGACCCGTGGACACAAAAGACACTTACCGACGGCCTGAACCCCACGTTGGCGGCTAAGGCTGCCAATGCGCTGCAACGCTATGCTATCGAACACACGCGCTTGGGGATTCCGCTCTTTTTAGCCGAAGAAGCACCCCACGGCCACATGGCCATAGGCACAACCGTCTTTCCAACTGGGCTGGGAATGGCAGCCACGTGGTCGCCACAGCTTATGGAACAGGCGGGAGCGGTCATCGCTCGTGAGATACGTCTGCAGGGCGGGCACATCAGCTACGGTCCCGTGCTCGATTTGGCTCGCGATCCTCGATGGTCGCGCGTTGAAGAGACGATGGGCGAGGACCCTGTGCTGTGTGGAGAGATGGGAGCTGCAATGGTGCGCGGACTGGGAGGCGGCAATCTGCAGAATCCCTTCGCCACGCTTGCGACGATAAAGCACTTCATTGGTTACGGCACTACTGAGGCTGGACAGAATGGTTCACCTTCAGTTGCCGGACCGCATGAGCTCGAAGAGTGTTTGCTGCCTCCGTTCAAGAAAGCTATTGATGCCGGAGCACTCTCGGTAATGACCTCCTACAACACTATCGATGGCACACCAACCACGTCCAACAAAGCACTGCTCACAGACGTATTACGCCATCGGTGGGGCTTTCGCGGGTTTGTGGTGAGCGACCTGTATAGCATCGATGTGATGTGGAACACCCATCATGTGGCTCGTAACCGCCAGGAGGCCGGCGTGATGGCCCTCAATGCCGGCGTTGATGCCGACCTGGGAGCGCAGGCTTTTGCACAGCTCACCGATGCTGTGCATAAAGGAATGGTGTCGGTTGACGACATCGACAAAGCCGTTGCCCGCATCCTTCGCATGAAGTTTGAGATGGGACTCTTCGAGCATCCTTTTGTCGATGAGGATGCTGCCAAACGGCTGGTGCTTTCCGACGCCCATCGGCAAGTAGCGCTTGATATGGCCCGAGCATCTATCACCTTATTAAAGAACGATAACGGCGTGCTACCCCTGAACAAAACGAGCAAGGTGCTGGTGTGCGGTCCAAATGCCGATAATGTCTATAACCTACTGGGAGACTACACAGCACCACAGGAGGAAGGCAATGTGACCACAATTCTTGGCGGCATACGCGACAAGTTGAATACTCAGCAGGTAAGCTACATGCGTGGCTGTGCCATTCGCGACACCACTACATCCAACATTTCTGCAGTCGTTACTGCCGCCCGCGATGCCGATGTTATCATAGCAGTCGTGGGAGGCTCTTCGGCACGCGATTTCAAGACCAGTTACAAGGAAACCGGAGCTGCCGACGCCACACAGCAAACACTTCAAGACATCGACTGCGGCGAGGGTTTCGATCGCGCCACACTCATCCCCTTAGGCCATCAGATGCAGTTGCTCAAAGCACTCAAGTCGACCGGCAAACCACTCGTCGTGGTATACGTCGAGGGCCGCCCGATGGATAAGCGCTGGGCGGCGGAGAATGCCGACGCCCTACTCACGGCTTACTATCCCGGTCAGGAAGGAGGAAAGGCTGTTGCCGACGTGCTCTTCGGAGACTACAACCCCGCCGGCCGACTGCCCATGTCGGTTCCGATGAGCATCGGTCAGTTACCCGTCTACTACAACAAGCGCCCCCCCATGCCACATGACTATGTGGAGATGAGTGCCAAACCACTCTATTCCTTTGGCTTCGGTCTTTCTTACACCACCTTCGACTACAGCAACCTTGAGATAGATCAGCAGGGCCCCACGACACTGCACGTGCGCCTCAACGTCACAAACAGTGGCTGCTACGACGGCCATGAGGTTGTTCAGCTTTATGTACATCACGACTATGCCTCCACCGCTCAGCCCCTAATGCAACTGAAGAAGTTCAAGCGAATCTTCATCCCCAAAGGTGAAACCCGAGAGGTGAAATTCACGCTATCAGCCGAAGACCTTTCCATTGTCAATGCCCAGCTTCAGCACGTTGTAGAGCCGGGCAACATCCAACTGATGATAGGCTCCAGCTCCGACCGCATCATGCTGCGACAAAACATACCTACTCCTAGTACTGCCCCCTCACCACCCAGCTCTGACCACTCAGCTCTGAACTCTGACCACTCAGTTCTAAACTACGTCAACCCATTCATTGGCACAACCAACTACAGTGCCTGTCATCCCGGAGCTGTACTTCCTAACGGCATGATGTCGGTGGTGCCTTTCAACGTGATGGGCAGCGAGCTGAACCACTACGATAAAGATGAGCGATGGTGGTCGGCCCCTTACGACAACACGAACAAATATTTTACAGGTTTCGCCCACGTGACCCTAAGCGGCGTAGGCTGTCCGGAGATGGGCACATTGCTGACAATGCCTACGACAGGCCCTCTCGATGTGGACTATCACCACTACGGAACAGAATATGCCGACGAGCAGGCCTCACCGGGATATTACGCTGTGCGCCTGAAGAAATACGGAATACATTGCGAGGTAAGCTCCACGCTGCGCTGTTCGGCCGAACGCTACACTTTTCCGAAGGGCGAGGGACACATCCTGCTGAATCTCGGTGCCGGGCTGACAAACGAGGTGGGCGGTATGGTGCACCGCGTAAGCGAAACGGAAATAGAGGGCTATAGGCTGCTAGGCAACTTCTGTTATCAACCGCAGGCGGTCTTTCCCATCTATTTCGTGATGAGAGTGAATAAGCGACCAGTCTCTTCGGGCTACTGGAAAAAACAGCCACCAATGTCGGGACCAGAGAAAGACTGGGATGCCGACAACGGGAATTACAAGCTCTACACCGCCTACGGAAAGGAACTGGCGGGCGACGATGTGGGCTATTACTTCAGCTATCATTGCGAGGAAGATGAGCAGATAGAGGTGCAGATGGGTGTGTCGTTTGTCTCTATTGACAATGCCCGCGAGAACCTAAACGCCGAACAACCCCTCTTCGTTTTCGACGATGTTCACCAGAAAGCCCGCGACCAATGGGACGCGACACTAAGTAGGGTAACGGTTGAGGGCGGCACCGAGGCTCAGCGACGCATGTTCTACACTGCACTCTACCACACGCAGATACACCCTAACATCATTCAGGATATCAACGGCCAGTACCCCAAGATGGAATCATTGGATGTAGGCACCACAAGCGGTAACCGCTACACGGTATTCTCGTTGTGGGATACCTACCGTAACGTCCATCCGCTCAATACCCTACTCTATCCCGACAAACAACTCGATATGGTTAGATCGATGATTGCGATGTACAGGGAATGGGGCTGGATGCCGAGATGGGAACTCTATGGGCGAGAAACCTGGACCATGGAGGGCGACCCTGCTATTCCCGTCATTGCCGACACCTGGCTGAAGGGACTGCGCGACTTCGATATCGCAACAGCCTATGAAGCGTTCTGCCGCTCGGCCACCCTGCCTTCAAAGGATAACAAGATGAGGCCCGACATCGACACCTATTTGGAAAAAGGCCACGTGCCCATAGGCGAGTATGCTGCCGATATGTCGGGCGACAATTCGGTCTCACACGCTCTTGAATACTACATCGCCGATGCTGCTTTGGCCAATCTCGCAGAAGCCCTAGGCAAGACAGCCGATTCCAAACGGTTCCGCCAGCAGAGTCTCGGGTACCGACATTACTACTCAAAGGAAAGTGGCACACTGCGGCCTATCCTTCAGGACAACACGTTCCTGACACCCTTCAATCCTAACGACGGTGCCAATTTCTCCAATGCGCCGGGATTCCACGAGGGCTCCGCCTGGAACTACACGTTCTGCGTCCCTCACGACGTCATGGGCCTCGCTAAGCTCATGGGAGGCAATAAAGTCTTTGTCCAAAAACTCCAACGCGTCTTTGACGACCATCTCTACGATCCCGCCAACGAACCCGACATTGCCTATCCCTACCTCTTTACCTATTTCAAAGGCGAAGAATGGCGCACACAGAAGATAGTTCGCCAACTGATAGACCGTTACTATAACGACACACCAAGTGGTCTTCCTGGTAACGATGATTGTGGAACGTTGTCGGCGTGGCTCGTATTCTCGATGATGGGGCTCTATCCCGACTGTCCCGGCTCACCCTATTACGCCCTCACCACACCCATATTCGACAAGGTGACGCTACATCTCGACCCGCGTTACTATCTAGATGGCGATATCGTCATCACACCCAAACCACTCAAGCGCTATCGCATCTCTCACGAAGAACTGAAGAAAGGAAAATTCTAA
>JAFRXG010000029.1:0-13046 GCA_017441565.1 Bacteroidales bacterium
CTAACAGTCAGGAGTTCGACATCGCCAAGATTGTTGCCGACAACCGTCCGGCTGTCACTGCCGAAGGCACCGTGCAGCTTGGTCAGCTGCCCGCCGACCGCAAGTATGCCGATGTGCTCCATGTGCCACTGGGATTCGAAGCTTTCTTCGACCTCGACGAGGCAAAGGCCTATGCCCGTGAACACAACAAACCCATCTTCCTCGACTTCACCGGCAAGACCTGCGCCAACTGTCGCGAGATGGAGAACAACGTCTGGGTCGACTCCGAGGTGCGCCGCATCATGAATGAGAAGTACGTCATCTGCTCCCTCTTCGCCGACGAGAACACCATCGAGCTGCCCGAAGAAGAGTGGGTCACCGATCAGAACGGCCGTGTCCTCAAGACCCTGGGTCGCAAAAACCTCAACTATCAGAAGACCCAGTTCAACATGAACGCACAGCCCTACTATGTGATTATCGATGCCGACGGCAAAGTCCTCACCAAGGAAAACTACAAATACGACCGCGATGTGAAGAAGTTCATCGCCTACCTCAACGAGGGCCTTGCCAACTATCGCTAGTACACCAATGAAATGAATATCAACGACTATAGCACAAAAGGCTTCCTCCTCTCGGTGATGAGACGGGGAGGCCTTTTGGCTTTCTTATTGATATTGTCGTTGAACTGTCAGGCGCAGAAGGTAAGCCGAGTGGAGAAGTTCATCAACAACTATGAGACCTTTGTCAACGAGGTGGTTGCCACCCCCATTGCTGACTTCCACGGCGACACCCTTAACCACTTCCAGCGACAGCAACGATGCTTCATGCGCCGTTACCGCTGGTACTTCGACACCCGCATGTCGGTCGAGCAGCTTGAACGTTTCAACCGTCTCTGTGGCCGTTACAAGCACAAGATGAAGGTGCTGAACCGCTATCGCCGTTTCGCCGCCGCCAAAGGCCGTGTAGTGGGCCGCCTAGAAGACATCTTCCATCGCGAGGCAGATTCCGACACCTCCGATTACGACACTATCTACATTGAGGAATAGCCCTCTTCTCTCAAAGAGAGTGCAGTGCGCTGATTACGAGTGTTTTTTGTCAATAATTAGCTGTGACACCTTTCAAGAAGGGGTCAATTTCGTGTTTTTCCTATCTGAAAAACGCTAAAAAACGGCTGTTAATTCCTTTGTCTAAATGTTAAACCACTGCTCCAATAGGTTGAATTACATGGTATGATTTGTTAATTTTCCAAATTATTCCTGTCCGTATTTTGCCATGTCGCGAAAAAGTAGTACCTTTGCAGCCGATTTCCAAATGGGAATAAGAGAGTGCGGGGTAGAGCAGAGGTAGCTCGTCGGGCTCATAACCCGGAGGTCGTTGGTTCGAATCCAGCCCCCGCTACCGAGCAGGACAAGTCAGTTGACTTGTCCTTTTTTTTACCCTTAACCCTCCTGCTACCAATAACTTAAAGATCTTTCCATATATTTAAAAACAACTTTCTTCAATCTTTTTACTACTATATTAAAAAATAATTGTATTTTTGCACATTGAAAGAAAGCAATTATTATGATAACAGAACGCGACAGATGGGTGTTTGACAACCTCGACAATTTTGACGAGAACGAGGAACGTACCGATATGGATGTCAATACGTTCTTTGAGTTAATGGAAGAAATGGTGAACAAGCATTACGATGCAAAAGAGGTTGTAAAAAATGGCTATCATAAGGCAACGCGCGTCGCTACGTATTAAGAAATTCTACGAAAACACACTGCTTTATCACAACACCCTTTCTCGAGAAGTGGTACTCATAATTCCCCGAAAGATAAAGACCGAGTTGTTGGCTCTTGACAATGGTATTCCCGATGGATGCCATATTGTCAATCCTTCCTATTTGTCATTGTGGAACGAAAGGGGATGGACAGATGTCTCTTCCATTCAAACCCGTTGGCACTACGCTTTCACTCACAACAGAATCCAAGCGGTCATACACGACGCGGAGCATTCACAGAATATGGCAGATGAAGCCAACCGTCCTATATAGAATTGCCGGATTGCAAATCCGGCACAACGGGTAATTGATGATTATATATGATGGAAAGAGAAATAAGCGAGACATACTTTTTTGACGAAAATGGTTTTGATACAAATGGGTGTCGAATTTGTGATGGCATCGCCTTTCGCGAAGTTGTTAAGGAATTCGAGTTCGAATTTCATAAGAAACATAGTGGTGAGTATGCACTTAATTTGTATGCTAATGCACGGACAATGGATTTATTAGCAAAATCATGCCGTGCAGAACATTTCTTATCTTACGGAATGGATTTAACGCAAGGAAAGTACTTTGACGCACTATGTGACCCAGATGCAAACCATAATATGGACTTGTATAGCAAGTCAGTTTTTGTGTACGGGATTGACTCTGCATTTATGACAGACCTTGATGAGGATGGATATCCAATCTTTGGAGATGGCATTTATCCACTGACACTCTTGGTTGACTGCAATATGCGTAATGGCGAATTAAGACTATCCACACCGACAGATGAGTCCGATGATGAATTTGGTATTAATAAAGTACTTACCCCAGTATATGAATTAGCATGACACAAAAAAAACAATGGCATCTTGTCAGAACTATCAATGGAGAATGGGTAAGTGAGGAATACGTAGTATATATGACCAAGCGTTCAGGTAATATGCGACTGAAAGATGCTTCAAGATTAGGAATAAGAATCAGTCTTCATCCAGCACACGATGGAAATTGCTGGTGCTTCCGTCATGAACTTGAAAGCCTAATCAAAGCACAAAAAGAAAATGCCAACAAATACAAAAAATAGACATGAATGCATTTCAAGAGAAGATGTATAAACATCTGCAAGAACAGTTCGGAACTGGAGAGTCGGTGTTTTTATCAGACTCAAAGAATCTTTTTTACTCTGGTATACGGGATAAGATTTTTGAACTTCAAGAAAAACATGGATTTGATTTCCATCGATTCGTAAAACAGCCACACGTAGCGAGTTCTCAAGCAGCCTGCATTAATCTTTTTTTACCAATTATGGAATCCGAATGTGCTGTGGATGTTCTTAAAAAGGTAAAAAAAGATATCGCAAGTATCGATAAAAGTCACATCGTAGAAGGCTTTACTTTTGAATACTGGCGTGATAATCCGAGACCCAACGATGGCTCAAAGGGATTACTAAATGACCATTCGAAAACGGCAGGAACAGATGCAGATTTTGCGTTGTCTTATATTGACAATGAAAATAGACATTGCCTTTGGCTTGTAGAACATAAACTGACAGAAACTGAATTCACTCAATGCAATGCCGTCCATAACGGAAAGCATAAGGAGTTGTTAGTGAAATGCTCTAATTACACAGCACAACATCTAATGAACAATAATGAAGACTGCTACTACTGTCATGCTCGGCACTTCAACTATTGGCAATTAACAAAAAAACACATCGAAGCTTTACCGAACTTGGATATTTTTGAAAATGGATGCCCCTTTATGGATGGAATGTGTCAATTGTGGCGTAATACTCTATTGGTTAAAGCAGCACAAGAAGAATACCAATACGATAAGGTCTTTTTTTCAGTTGTAAAACCTCATGACAACATAGCCTTGAATAACTCACTCAAGCAATTTAGGGCTATCGTAGACCCAGTATTGTTTTCTGTTTTTCATCCAACAACAATAGTAGATGCCGCTATTTCTTGTTCGGATTCCGCTCTCCGAGACTGGGGCAAATGGTATACTGACACATACTTAAATTATGATTTGCCATAAAATACCTCATAGTCCCAAGGATGTAAACCTATTAAAGGTGTGATTGGTCGGGTTGGGAATGTACTCCCGTAATGCCCATATCTTCTCAAGGTCTTCAAGGAATCGGTGCGAAAAAACGGCATTTGAGCCTAACAAATCAGACAGGCAGGTTGCAGCAAGCAACCTGTTTTTTTATCCCCAATTCTGTGTGAGTTTGCCCTTTTTCCGCTTTCATCAGGTTGCAGTTAAGTTAGTTTTAGGATGCCCTATCCTAAAAATGTCCTAGATGTGTCTTGGTTCGGACGAAGAAAAGGCGAAAGCCGAGCGGGTGCGCCATAGGGTCACGAGGTGCTAGACTAGGGGGATGGAACGATAAATTTTTATCGGTTATCGATAAAAAATTGTTCTAATTCGGAAAATATGTGTATCTTTGCATCTGTTTAGGTCCTCACAGAATGGGTGTGGACGGTTATTAACTGACTGATACAAAATGTTATGGTATTTAATTATGCTCTCTGTGATATGAAGAAAATGTTTTTGTGGCTGCTTTGTGCCGCCTTTTTGGCAGGTTGCAACGGCAGTTCTGATGCCGATTCGGCCAATGCCGACGATTCGGTTGAAATTCATGGCGACACTTTGGTGATAGCCCCTTCCTCGGCCCTTGCCCAGCGGTTGGAATGCGGGGTGGTGAGCGACACCACCTATGCCGCCACCCTCACCACTACGGGCGTGGTGACGGCCATCCCCTCCTCCTATGCCGAGGTGGCGGCCCCCTTTGCGGGACGTGTGGTGCGCTCGATGGTGCGCATCGGGCAGCGGGTCAAGGCTGGTACTCCGCTGTTTGAGATTTCCTCGTCCGACTATGCCGAGGTGGTGAAACGCCTCAATCAGACCAAGTCGGAGATGGATATGGCCAAACGGGCTTTGGACCGCACGCAGGATTTGCACGACAATAAGGTGTCGTCGCTCAAGGATTTGGACGAGGCCAAGACCAATTACTCCTTGGCGGTTGAAGAATATCGCCATGCTGTGGCCGTGGCCAAGGAGTATCAGATAGATATAAGAAATGCCGAGGTGGGGCAGCCGATGGTGGTGCGTTCCCCCATTGCGGGGCAGGTGCTGAGCAACGACCTCGTCATCGGAGAATATCTGAAAGAGGATGCCGCTGCCAAGGTGGTGGTGGCCGACTTGGACAATGTGTGGGTGAAGGCCAACGTGAGCGAGATGGATGCCCCCTTTGTGGAGGGTATTCAGGATGTTGAAGTGAGCCTGGTAGCACGTCCCGACAGCGTTGTTTATGGGCATGTGGCCTATGTGGCCGGCATCCTCGACCCGGAGACCCGCACCGTGCAGACCATCATCCAGTGTCATAACCCGCGTCATACCATGCTCCCCAACATGTATGCCCACATACGCATGCAGGTGAAGAGCCACCCTTGCATCCTCATTCCCAAGGATGCCGTGCTGCAAAGCGAGAAGGGGCGTTACGTGCTGCTCAAAGTGGCCGACAACGCTTACCGCCGCACCCCTGTGGAGGTGCAGTCCGTCAATGAGCACCTCCTACGTCTGGTCAAGGGCCTGAACCCTGGCGACACCATCATCACCAAAGGGGCCTTCTATCTGATAGACAAGCACTGATGTCCCGCCCTTTCACCTTATCTTCCAACTTCGAAACAGACAGACTATGATAGAGAAACTAGTAGGATGGGCCATTGACCATAAGGCAGTAATGGTGGCCGTTTTCGCCCTTTTGTGCATCGCGGGGGTCATCTCATGGAATGCCCTCTCCATCGACGCATACCCCGATATCTCTGACACTACCGTACAGGTGGTGACCCAGGTGCCGGGTCTTGCCACTGAGGAAATCGAGCAGCAGATATCCATTCCTGTGGAACGAGCTTTGGGCGGCATACCCAACCTCACCACCATGCGCAGCAAGAACAGCTTCGGCATATCCACCGTAATCCTGGTGTTCGACGACGGGGTCGACGACTATTGGGCGCGCCAGCGCGTCAACGAACGTCTCGTCGGCATCGACCTCCCCTATGGCGCGGTGCCTGAGCTGAATCCTCTTACCGCCCCCACAGGCGAGATATTCCGCTACATAGTGGAAAGTCCCGACGGCAGCCACGACCTCCGCAGCCTCACCGACATACATAAGTGGACCATCATACCCTACCTCCGCCAGATAGCCGGCGTGGCCGACGTGAGCAACTATGGTGGCATCACCACGCAGTATCAGATAGAGCTCTCGCCCGAGCGTCTTACCGAATACGGCATCTCGCTCTCCGACATCACGGAGAAGATAGAGCAGAACAACCTCAATGCCGGCGGCAGCATTCTCTCGGAAGGGAGCCTCAGCTATGTGGTGCGCGGCATCGGCCTCATCAGCGACTTGGAAGGCCTGGGCGACATCGTGGTGAAGAGCGTTAACGGCACCCCCGTCTATCTCAAGGAGCTGGGAGACCTCAAATATGGCAATCTCGAACGCAAGGGCGTCCTCGGCTACTCCGACGACCAGCGCAACTATGACGACGCCGTCGAGGGCATCGTGCAGATGTTGCGCGGCGAGAACCCCTCCGAGGTGCTCGACCGCATTCACGCCTCCATCGACGAGCTGAACAACGAAATACTGCCTCCCGGGGTCGAGATACACCCATTCCTCGACCGCACCGACCTCGTTGGCGAAACCCTCAAGACCGTCTCCCACACCCTCCTCGTCGGCATGTTGCTGGTCATCGTCATACTGATGATTTTCTTGGGCAACTTCCGCGGCTCGCTAGTGGTGGCCATCACCATACCTATCGCCCTGCTGGTGGCCTTCGTGCTGATGAAGCTTACAGGCATTCCGGCCAACCTCCTCTCGCTGGGGGCCATCGACTTCGGCATACTGGTCGACGGTGCCATCGTGATGATGGAGAACATCCTGAAGAAGCGCGAGCGGCATCCCGAGCTGGAGCTCACCGCCGACGATGTGAAGCAGCGGGCTCGCGAGGTGGCGCGCTCCATCTTCTTCTCCACCATCATCATCATCACCGCCTACCTCCCCCTCTTCGCCTTCGAGCATGTGGAGCGCAAGCTCTTCACCCCCATGGCCTATACTGTGGGTTACGCCCTCATCGGCGCCCTCCTCACCTCGCTGCTTCTCACTCCGGGCCTCTCATATCTGGCCTACCATAAACCCCGCAAGCTCTATCACAACCGCTGGCTCGAACGTCTCAACAATGGCTACCACCGCCATATAGACAACATCTTGGACAAGTCGCGTGCGGTCATCATCCTGCTCGTCGTCATCCTCTGCGGCTCGGTTGCCCTCTCCATCACAGTGGGCAAGGACTTCCTGCCCCCGCTGGACGAAGGGGCGGTGTGGGTGCAGGTGCAGCTACCTTCGGGCATCTCCATTGAGAAGTCCAAGAAGATGGCCGACGACCTCCGCCACACCCTCAAGCAGTTCGACGAAACTTCCTACGTCATGACCCAGCTGGGACGCGACGACGAAGGAGCCGAATGCTTCTCCCTCTCGCATGTCGAGGTGGGCGTGGGTCTGAAGCCCTACAACACGTGGAAGAGCGGCCGCAGCAAAGCCGAGCTGGTGGAGGCTATGGCCGACTCCATCGCCCAGATGCCGGGTTACTCGGTCGGATTCTCGCAGCCCATTATCGACATGGTCATGGACCAGATTGCCGGCACCCACAGCGACCTCGCCCTTAAGATTTATTCCGACGACCTTGCCGAAAGCCGTCACGTGGCCGACCAGGTGGCCGCCATCCTTGCCGACATCCCCGGTGCCTCCGATGTGGCGGTTGACCAGGAACCGCCCACACCACAGCTGCAGATATCGGTCAACCGTGCCAGCATTGCACAGTATGGCCTCAACGTCTCCGATGTGGCCGAACTCATCGAACTCGCCATCGGTGGCCGTGCCATATCGCAGATATATGTGGGCAGCAAGGTCTACGACATTACCTGCCGCTATGCCGAGCGCTACCGCAACACCCCCGAAGAGATTGGCAACCTTATGCTCACCACTGCCGACGGGGTGAAGGTGCCCCTTTCGGCTGTCGCCGACATACGCATGGAGCTGGGAGCCAGCACTATCATGCGTGAGATGGCACGACGCTACACCCTTGTGCGCATCAACCTGCGAGGTGCCGACCTTTCCACCTTTGTTGACGAGGCCGACAAGCGTATTGCCGCCCATGTGCAATATGACCACGAAAAGACTTCGCTCCACTGGGCAGGCCAGTTTGAGAACCGCAACCGCGCCTTCAGCCGCCTGGCCTTGGTGGTGCCGTTGGCCTTGATGGTCATGTTCATCCTCCTCATCTTCGCCTTCGGCAAGGTGCGTCAGGCAGGGCTGCTCATGGTGGTGGTGCCGTTGGCCCTCTTCGGCGGCATGCTCGCGCTTAATGTGCGGGGCATGACCCTCAACGTCTCCTCCGCCGTTGGTTTCATCGCACTTATCGGTGTGGCCATACAGAACGGCATCATCATGATTTCGCATATCAACCACCTGCGACAGCGGGGCAATCCCTTGCGTAAGGCGGTGGTCGAAGGAGCCTCCCACCGTATGCGCCCCGTGCTCCTCACCGCATCGGTGGCTGTGTTGGGACTCTTCCCCGCCTCCATCTCTACCGGTATTGGCAGCGATGTGCAGCGTCCTCTCGCCACGGTGATAGTCTACGGCCTCATCTTCGCCACCATCGTCACTCTTTTCATCCTCCCCACGCTCTACTATATCATGGAACGTCGTGTACAACAGCGTAACAACCCCACCGACCAAGAAACCTCTATAGAAAAATGAAACGCATACCATCCCACCTTCTCCGTGGCGCACTGCCGCTCGTATTAGCCCTCCTGCTTACCCCTCGTATGGAAGCCCAGCAGCTTGACTACGCCACCTTTATAGGCCGTGTAATGCAGGGCAACCTCGACTACGCCGCCGCGCGGCTCGACCTCTCCATGTCGCAGGCCGACCTTACTGCCGCCCGTCGCATCTCCGACCCCTCGCTCTCCGTAGAATATGGCAACAACAGCGACTGGGACATCGCCATGGGACGTTCGCTCAGCTTCGGCTTGGGCAAGAGTATCTCGCTCGGCAAACGTGTGGCCCGTGTCGATGCAGCTCGTCACCAGCTCGACGCCACCGATGCCGGCCTCCAACATTTTGTACAAACCCTTAGGGCCGAAGCCACATTAGCCTATATTGACGCCCTCTTGGCACGCGACCTCTCCCTCATCGGGCAGCAGGCCCTGCAGCACATCCAGGCATTATATCATAGCGACAGCCTACGCCACGCAGCGGGCGAGCTTTCCGAAATCGATGTCGTCCAAACCCGCCTCGAAGCACGCCTTGCGCAGCAGGATTATGACGCCCTCCTTGTGGAGTATGCCAACGCATTGGTGCAGCTCGACCTCCTCATGGGCGGCGACCTCGGCAGCACCCATGCCGTGCAGGGCGAGATGACGGCACCTACCCGCTTGTTCGATCTCCAGCGTCTGCTCGAAGGGGCCGACACCCTCCGCATGGACCTTGTGCAGCAGCACCATCTGGCACTCTCAGCCGAGAGCGACCTCACCCTCCTGCGTCGCGAGCGTATGCCTGACCTCGACCTCTCGCTAGGCGTAAGCCTCAACAGCCGTGTCCGCAACGAAGAGGCTCCGGCTCCTGAATTTGTGGGCTACACCGTGGGTGTAGGCATCCCCCTGCCCGTCTCCAACCTCAACCGTGGCGAGGTGCGTGCGGGACAGTACCGTGTGCAACAGGCCCGTCTGCAAGACACCCTTAGCCGCCGTCAGGCACGCTCCGAAATCATGCAGGCATACAACAGCTACCAGTCGTCCCTCCGTCGTCTGGCCAGCTACAACACCCTCATCATGGACAACGCCCGGCAGGTACTCGACGGCAAGATGTACGCCTACCAGCGGGGCGAAACCTCGCTTCTCGATGTCATCAGCGCGCAGCACACCTACAACGAAATCCGTCAGGCCTACGCCGAATGCCTCCACGACTGCCTCTCGGCATGGGTTGAGCTGGAGCGTAGCGCCGGCCTTTGGGACATCAGCCTCTAGCCGTTCACAACTCCACGATGCGGTAGCGTTTCGTACCCAGCCCGATGCGTGCGGCATGGTCAACGGTGTGGGGGCCGTGTTTCTTGTTGATGCGCTTCTGTAGTGGCACGGGGTTGTTGTCCTCCGTATCAGGAGTGTTGAACACGATGTCCAGACAGGCCTGGTCTAATGCCACCGGGTCGGTTGAGGCCAGGATGCCCACATCCTGCATCTGCGGCTCGTCGGGGTCGGCAATGCAGTCGCAATCCACCGACAGGTTGTTCATCACATTGATATACACGATGTGCCCTTTCATATAGTCAGCTACCGACTGGGCTGCTGCCGCGATGCTTTCGAGGAACTCGTCCTGAGGGGTGGCCGCCACCGCAGCACTCCAGCCCGCCAGTCGGTGGTTCATGTCGCCCTTGCGGCCGGCCGAATGGATGAGCAACTTGCCGTTGGCCGAGGCCACCCCTATCGACTGATTCTTAATCACCCCGCCGTAGCCCGCCATGGGGTGCCCTTTGAAATGGGCCAGATTAATCATAAAGTCGTAGTTGGCCAGATGTGTGCCCACTAGGTTGTAGGGGAGGTGCGATGTGTCGCGCACGGGCAGTTTCATCTCGCCCTCCTCATCCATGATGTCCACTTTGGCAATGTCCAGGAAGCCGCGTTCCTTGATTTCCCGCCAGTGCTCCTCGCTCTCGTCGCGGTTGCCCCAATAGGCGCAGTTGCATTCCACTATAGTGCCGTGGGTCAGCCGAACCAGGTCGCCGATAAGTTCGGGACGCAAATAGTTGCTCTTGCCCGACTCGCCAGTGGAAATTTTCACCGCCACACGCCCTGTGGCCTCCACCCCCAGCCGTTGGTAGATGGCGACTAGGCTTTCGGATGTTATTTCGCGGGTCAGATACACCGTGGCCACGCTGTCGGACAACGCTTCGCATGAGCCCTGTTCGGCTGCTCCTCCGCAGCCAGCGGCCACAAAGGCCGTCAGAAGTAGACCAAAGAAAATTCTGTTCATGGCAATGTTGTTTGTTGATTCGTTAATATGTTAGTTCGTTAGTCAAAGATTCAAAGATTCATAACTCGCTGTTATCTAATGAGTGTCACCGTGCCAGTCTTCGTCTTCATCCCCGTCTGCATCGTGACTGGGCGGTAGCGTATGCAGTAGACATATCCCCCTTGAGGGCAGGGCTTGCCGTCGTGGGTGCCGTCCCATTCCTCTTCTATCCGTTCGCTGTGGAACACCTCACGCCCCTGTCGGTTGTATATTGTCATCTCAAACACCTTCACGTCGCTGCCCCATACGCGAAAGTGCCTCACACCATCTGCCTCCGCAGTACGGTCGGGTGCGAATATGTTGGGGGCAAACAGCTCCTCACGTATTATCGGCACCGAATACCTCAGCGTTTCCTCACATCTGCCATCCCCCGCCGTCAGTGACAGCCTCACGCTGTCAGCTATCGGGTTGGCATGGTAGACGATGGTCGGCTTATTGTCCGCCAGCCAGCGGTCGTCGACCTCCCACCTCAGCCACGAGGCGTTCTTCACGTGGGCTTCGGCATACAGCGTCAGGTTGTCCACGGTCAGCATTTCGGGTCGCAGTGTCAGGGCAATGGATGGCAGCTGTGGAGGTCCCAGCCATAGCGTGTCATATGAAGGGCAAAAAAGTGTGTCCCGAAGGTCGGCACGTACCACAAAGCGTACTAGGCTTCGGGGGGTGGCATAGGCTTCAGGCGGGCGCACCAACAGGTCTGTGCTGTCGGCTGGTTCGGCATACCACCACACATAAGGGGCTGCCGTCCGGGCGGTCAGGTGGTATTCCCTGCTTCCGCACACCAACTCATACTCTGCAGTCACCCCTTCGGGGTCGGCCACTTCCAGATGTAGCACCACCGTGCTGTCGCATCCGTATGCGTTGAGGGTGTCGAACCTGTAGTCACCCGTCATTCGGCACAACTGGCTGTGCCACCATCGTTCAACCCCTTGGCACACTGTGTCGAAGAGCAAGGTTTTATTCTCAGGAAATAGAGTTAGGCTCAGCACACGTAGCGAGTCGCAGCCCTCAGCTGACAGCAACCGCAGGGTGTCCGTACAGCTCTGCCAATAGGTGTTGTCTGTTTCTGCCCAGTAATAGTTGCCACATGCCACCGTGGCGATTGTCTCTGTCACGCTGTGTGATAAAGTCAGATGCAGTGTGTCGCAGCTGGCCACGCTGTCGGCATTCATATAATAGTGCAGAAAAGTGCCCGACATCCGATAGGTTGAATCGTGCCAATGGTAGTAGTCGCAAGCGGTATCGCGTACTACCTGGTGCGTAGCATGGTGTACCACCAGATGCAGGGTGTCAGTGCTTGGGCAGCCTTCTTCATTGATATATGGGTAGATATAAGTGCCCGATGCGGTATAGTTCGAGTCGTGCCACTCTAGCCCCTCGACAGCCGTTACAGAGACCCCGCTGTGGGTACTGTGGCGAATGGTTAGATACAGAGTATCTGTTCCCGATGACGAAGTGTGGGTGTACGCTCCCGAAGAGTCATACGTCGCGCCAAACCAAATGTATATGTCACAAGCGGTGTCGTATATTGCAGTATCCTGATGTGTGATTATCGTCAGATGCAGGGTGTCGGTACTTGGACAGCCATCGTCGTTGGTATAGGCATAGGTGTAAGTCCCAGTGGCGTTATAGGTGGAGTCATGCCATGTGTAGTGGTTTCGTGCAGTATCCGTGAGGCTGGCGTGCGTAGTATGATTGATGGTCAAGTCTAGCAGCACAAGGCTGTCGCAGCCGTTTTCGTTTGCGGTCAAGAATGTGGGTGATGTTGTGCTGGCGTAATAGGTGCTGCCATGCCATGTTGAACTGTCACAGGCGGCGATGGATTCCGTTATCGTGTCGCTGGTGTTGATGGTCAGGTGCAGGGTGTCAGTGCTAGGGCAGCCGTCAGAATTGGTGTAGGCATAGGTGTATGTCCCTGAGGTGGTGTAAGTGGTTCCATTCCAAGTGTAGTTGTTACAAGTGGTATCCGTGTAGCTGTCGTATGAGCCTTGGAGAATGGTCAAATACAAGGTGTCTACATTGTTGCAGCTGGAACCGGGTTGGCTGTAGTCGTAGGTATATGTTCCAGAAGACGTGTGGCTGATGCCGTTCCAATTGTAGCTCTCGCAAGTAGTAACATGATAGGCCATGTTGCTGTTGTTGTTGATGGTAAGGTGTAGGGTGTCAGTACTAGGGCAGCCGTCA
>JAFRXG010000030.1:0-22828 GCA_017441565.1 Bacteroidales bacterium
GCATTGTAGGCAGCCATGCCCTGGGAGGCTACGATGCGGAAGTCGAACTCGCTATGCACGACGCAGATGGGCGTGTTCCACTTGTCGACAAAGCGGTGGGGGGAATTGGCATAGGAGTGGGCTGTCTTGGCATTTTTCTCCCAGTAGGGGCCGCCGAGGTCCCAGTTGGTGAACCAGTATTCTTCGGTTTCGAGGCACTGCTGCTCGAAGTTGAACATGCCGTTGTGGGCAAGGAAGGCTTTGAAGCGGTGGTTCTCGTTGTGACCGGCCAGCCAGTAGATGCTGTAGGCGCCAAAGGAGGCGCCGCAGGCACCGATACGCTCGGCGTCGATTTGGGGCATGTTCTTGGCGAAGTAGTCGGTGGCGGTCATGTAGTCCTTCATGCAGAGTCCGCCGTAGTCGCCGCTGATTTCCTCACACCAGGCAGTGCCGAAGCCGGGGCAGCCGCGGCGGTTGGGGGCGATGACGAAGTAGCCGGCACCGCTCATGACTTCGAAGTTCCAGCGGGTGCTCCAGAACTGGCTGACCATGCTTTGGGGACCACCTTCGCAGAAGAGGAGGGCGGGATAGGTCTTGGTGCTGTCGTAGTTGAAAGGATAGATGAGCCATACGAGCATTTCTTTGCCGTCGGAGGTGGGAATCCAATGGGGCTCGGTGCGGCCCATCTTCACCATTCCCAGCACGTCGGTGTTGATGTTGGTGAGCTGTGTGCCCGACTGGTTGGTGTCGTTGGCGACGTAGTGGAATATCTCGGCGGGGTGCTGCATGCTGACCTCGTTGGCATAGATGTCGTTGCCGTGAAGGATGAATCCGTTGACATCATGACAGCCTTTGGTGACCTGACGGATGGCCTTGGTGTTTGCGTCGAAGGAGAAAATCTCGTTTGTACCACGATACATGACTACGGCCAGCAGCTTGGAGTCGTCGTCGCTCCAGCTGATACCGCTGACACCGTAGTCGAAGTTCTCGGTGTAGTCGGTCTTGGTGTTGGTGGCGAAGTCGTAGACCATGAGGCGGAGCTTGTCGCTTTCGTAGCCGTCGTGCTCCATGCTTTCCCAAGCCAGTTTGCTGCCGTCGTTGCTGAAGACGGGGTTCTGGTCGTAGCCCATGATGCCTTCGCTGATGTTGACGGTCTGGCCGTTTTCGATGGTATAGACATAGATGTCGCTATTGGTGCTGAGGGAATAGTCCTTGCCGGTTTTCTTGCGGCAGGTGTAGGCGATACGCTTCCCGTCGGGTGAGAAGTTGAACTGCTCGACACCACCCCAGGGGCGCATCGGGCATTCGAAAGCCTCGGCACCGATGATGTCGACAGCCTTGTCCACATTCACCAAACCGTTATTGATGTTAGCCAAGAAGATATGGGGGTATTCGTCCACCCAGCTGTCCCAATGGCGGTACATCAAGTCCTCGTTGATGCGGCCGGTTGTCTGGTTCAGACCGGCGAAGAGACTGTCAATGTGGGCAGGACGCTTGACGGGGAGGTCGGAGATGAAGATGATTTGTGTGCCGTCGGGCGAAATCTTAAAGCCTTCGAGGCCGTTTTCGACAGTGGCCATCACCTTCTCGGTCTTGTTCTCGATGTCGATGGATACGATGTCATTCCCACGGGCAAAAAGCAGGGTGTAGGGGTTCAGCCACACGGGGTTGAACTCGTTTTGAGCGGTGTTGGTGAGACGGATGGCACCCGACGCGCCATTGGTAGGCATCACATACACTTCGGCGTTGCCTTTGTTCTGCTCCATGTCGTAATAGGTGGTGGTGAAAGCGATGCGCGCGCCGTCGGGGCTTACGTCGAATTCGCCCATCTTACCGAGCTTCCACATCAGCTCAGGGGTGAAGTGTCCATCGCCGACCGAAACGGAGGGGCGTCCAATGATTGATTCTGCTTCCTGTTTCTGTTTGCAGCCCACCATGAGCAGCATGGCAGCGGCTAAGAGGATAACGTTTTTCTTCATATAGTCAATATTCTAATTATTATTCGAGAGTGTAAAAGTTCAGATTTATTTTTTTGCAAAAATACGACTTTTTTCAAAAACGGCACACAAAAAATATTTACATTCATAAAAAAGTAGTATTTTTGCAATTCGTTAAAACGGAATGTGACGACAAGAATGTACGCAAAATCATTTGATAGCCAACAGGTAGAAACTTTTCGCAGGTGGAGTACTGAGGCACGAAATATCGTGCTGCTATCACACATGAATGCCGATGGTGATGCCTGTGGGAGTATTTTGGCATGCACGCTCATGCTTCGGCAGACGGGGTCATCGACGCGTTCGGTCACCCCAATTCTCCCCAATGGTTGTCCGTACACGATGCGCTGGCTTCCTTGCAGTTCGCTCATTCTGTCGGGCAACGAGCAACAAACCCAGTGCGAAGCAGCCATCGCCCAGGCCGACCTTATTGTCTGCCTAGACATTAACGCACCCAGCCGCGTGGATTTCCTGCAAGATGCCCTGATGGCCTCTGCTGCCCGAAAGGTGCTGATAGACCATCACCACAACCCCGCCACCGACCAGTTCGACATCATTTTTTCCGACCCCAGCATTTCCAGCACTTGCGAGCTGCTGCTGTGGCTCGCACAAGACATGTGGGGTGACAAATGCCTGAATGCCGACGTGGCCCGCTGCCTATATACCGGGCTGCGGACCGACACTGGCGGATTTGCCTTCAGCTGCCACCAGCCCAGCTGCTTTGAGGCTGCCGCGGTGCTCGTATCATACGACATCAACCCCTCGGACATCCACAACCGCATCGTCAACACATTCAGCTTTAACCGCATGATGTTCTATGGCTTTGCACTCACTCAGCGGCTCACCATCTACCCTCAACAGAAAGTGGCTCTGTTTGCATTCTCGCTCGATGACCAAAAGAAATTCAACGTCGGAGGCGAGGACATGGAAGGCCTCGTCAACTACACTTTGATGATGACCGACATTGAAGTGGGCGCCCTCCTACGTGAAGAACCGAGCAGGACCAAAATATCCCTCAGGGCAAAATACGGTGTCAACGTCAACCTACTCGCCCAACAACTTGGCGGTGGCGGACACACCAAGGCCGCTGGTGCCACCTATATGGCCCCCCTTTCTGAGACGCTGCCTGTGGTGAAGGAAATACTCGGCATAAATAATCAAGAACCGCTTAACACCACCATGTGTTCATGAAGAGGCTTGCCATATTTCCCTTGTTCTTCATCACAGTGATGTGCCTGTTCGTCAGCTCGTGTCACGACCGCACCCCTGTTATCGACCTACAGCCCGACAACAGCACCCGCTATAAGGAGAATATGATTAATGCCAACCGCGTGGTCATCCAATCCGAAGCCACACAGATAGAAGGATATGTGCAGCGTAGGAAGATGAGCACAAAGAGCCTCCCCTGCGGCGCCCTGTACAGCGAGTACGCCCATGGTAGCGGCAGCCCCATCCAGCAAGAGGACACTGTGGTGGTGGGTTACCGCCTTGAAGCGCTCGACGGCACACCCTTCTACACTCATCAGACCGACACCTTAGTGGTCGGGCACCGTGAGGAAACACAAGCCCTCGACGAGCTTCTCCTTCAGCTGCGCCCTGGCAGCAAAGCCTGGCTTATAGCCCCTTCCAACACCGCTTACGGTGTTGCTGGCGATGGCGACCGCGTCCCTTCCCGAACAATTGTTATTTATAATATTGAAACAATAAATAAATTCCATTAAAAAAATCATGAAAAAAATCTTATTGATTGCCTCCGTGGCATTGACCTGCGCTGCCTTCATGACAGCTTGCAACTCCGACAAATTCAAACAGAGCGAGAACGGCCTCCTCTATCGCTTCGAGACCACCAACCCCGACGGCGAACAGCCCAACGTGGGTGACCTCCTCGTCGGCGAACTCCTTCTCCGTCTCGAGAACGACACCCTCTTCACCAATGTGGGCAACCCCGACCGCATCTTCCAGGTGGCTGAGAACTGCATGTTCAAAGGCGACATCCAGGAAGGTCTCCTTATGATGCACACCGGCGACAAAGCAGTATTCAAAATCCCCGCTGACTCCATCGCTAACTTCATGCAGCCCGGCCAGATGCCTTCCATGTACAACCAAGGTGCCGGTCAGTTCTTCTACTATGAGGTCTCCCTCATGGAAATCGTCACCAAAGACGAGCTGGCTCAGGAACAGGCCAACTTCATCGAAGAGATGAATCAGCGTAGAGACTCCGAGGACTCCGTCATGGCTCAGTACATTACTGACAACCACGTGACTGTGAAGCCCACCAAGAGCGGTCTCTATATCATCGTCAACAAGAAAGGCGACGGTCCCAAGGTGGCAGCTGGCAAGAAAGTGGCTGTCAACTACACCGGCCGCCTGCTCGACGGCACCCTCTTCGACACCAGCCGCGAAGCTGATGCCAAGGAAGCCGACAAAGTGATGCCTGGCCGTACCTACGAACCCCTTTCATACGTGGTCGGCGAACAACCCATGATTAAAGGTTGGGACGAAGGCCTGATGGGTCAGACTGCCGGTAGCGACATCACCCTCATCATGCCCTCCGAGCTCGCTTATGGCGCTCGTGGTGCTGGCAAGGACATCCTCCCCTACAGTCCTCTGGTTTTCAACCTCACCATCGAGTCTGTCGAATAACCACTAACTCAATAATTAATGGCTCTTATACAACATGTGACTGATTTTTCAACAGCTTCGGAGAGGCTGAATTTTAATAACGTTGCCGCATCTCGGAGAGATGCGACATTGAGAAAAGTGAGCAAAAATCAGTCATTTGTTACAATAGAGCGTAATTAATCACCTATCTTGAGATGAAGAATATCGTTATTTTTGGTGCTCCCGGTGCCGGGAAAGGCACCCAAAGTGATTTCATCGTTGAAAGATACGGGCTCACACATATCTCCACTGGCGACCTTCTTCGCAAAGAAATAGCCGACCAGACCGAACTGGGCAAACGTATCAAAGGCATCATGGATGCCGGACAATTGGTCAGCGATGATATCGTAATCGAGATGATTGACAACGCCATTGCCCGCGACAACAAAGGCATCCTTTTCGACGGATTCCCCCGCAATGTCGCACAAGCCGAGGTGCTTGACAAACTGCTAGCCAAACACGGACGCACCCTCACCTGCATGGTCCGACTGGATGTCCCTCGCGAGGAGCTGATACGTCGCATGCTGGAACGTGCCAAAGTCAGCGGCCGCAGCGACGACAACGAAGAAACCATCAAGAATCGCCTGGTCGAATACGAAAACAAGACCTTGCCCGTGGCCTCATACTATGCCAAGCAGAACAAAGAGGTGAAAATCAATGGACTCGGCGACATAAAGCGTATCTCTGACGACATTGCTCATGCCATCGAAGCCATCTGACAAATACTATTAATTAGAAAGTTCTAGAACATCTAGTTAATCTAGATAATCTAGAACTTTCTTTATAACCAATAAAGCAAAACCCACCTTCAGCATTATGAACTCCAACTTCGTCGACTATGTAAAAATACTTGTCCGCTCAGGCAAGGGCGGTGCGGGTTCTGCCCACCTGCTACGTGTCAAATACAACGCCAAGGCCGGACCCGACGGTGGTGATGGCGGACGCGGCGGCCACATCATACTGCGTGGCAACAGCCAACGCTGGACCCTCCTCCACCTCAAATACACCAAACACGTCTTTGCCGAAGACGGCGAACACGGAGGCGAGAACCTCTGCACCGGACGCACCGGACGCGACCAAATACTGGACGTACCCCTTGGCTGCATCTGCCGCGATGCCGACACTGGCGAGGTACTCGGCGAAGTAACCGAAGATGGGCAAGAAGTCATCATTGCCAAAGGCGGTCGTGGCGGCTTGGGTAACGACCACTTCAAATCGGCCACAAACCAAACCCCACGCTATGCCCAACCCGGAGAGCCTGCTGTTGAACGATGGGTCGTTATTGAGCTGAAAGTACTGGCCGACGTAGGCCTTGTCGGCTTCCCCAATGCAGGCAAAAGCACCCTCCTCAGCGTGGTCTCGGCAGCCAAACCTGCCATCGCCGACTACCCCTTCACCACGCTCGTCCCCAACCTCGGCATCGTGAAATACCGCGACGACCAATCCTTCTGCATCGCCGACATACCCGGCATCATCGAAGGGGCCAGCGAGGGCAAAGGACTCGGTCTCCGTTTTCTTCGCCACATCGAACGCAACTCCATCCTCCTTTTCATGGTCAGCTGCGAACAACTCGACATCGCCCACGAATACGAGGTGCTGCTTGAAGAGCTCCGACTCTACAATCCCGAACTTCTCGACAAGCAGCGCATCCTCGCCGTCACCAAATGCGACATCCTCGACGACACCATGATGCAGCAGCTCGAAAGCCATCTGCCCGACGACATCGACTGTATATTCATCTCCGCAGTCTCAGGTTTCCACATCCAGGAACTCAAGGACTTGATATACAAAAAGTTCAATGCCGAAAACCAAATAGCCTCTGACTCCTCTTACCCCACCGACTCAAACACCCCTCTCACCTAGCATCTACGCCCCCCCTTTTTTAATTCCAACATATGAACCTGAACCAACTCGACACTGAACTGTTTCTTTGGATTAACCAACATCACTGTACCGCATCCGACTGGATTCTGTGGGTGTCCAGCCAAAGCTGGTCATGGGCCATCGTGTTGGTATTGGCTTTCATCCTTACCACCCTTCGCCACGAACCCCGCCGCTGGTGGCTGGTACTTCTTGGCATCGTGCTCTGCTTTCTTTTTGCCGACCGCATCTCCGTCCTCATCAAAAATTGGACATGCCGTCCCCGCCCGTGTCATGCGCTTGAAGACGTGCGCATGTTCCGCACCTCTTGCGGCGGGCAGTACGGATTCGTCTCATCCCATGCCGCCAACGTCTTCTCGCTGGCCATCTTCCTCACCCTACGCTATCTCAAAAGCCTCTCCCATCGCACCGCCCCCTTACACAAGCACAGCTCACGCCACCACACAATTTTCCCATCACTGATATTCCTCTGGGCCTTAGTCGTCTGCTACTCACGTCCCTATCTCGGCAAGCACTATCCCGGCGACATAGTCTGTGGTGCGCTCCTAGGACTAATCATAGGAACTGCCATTCACGCGTTGCTATTGTTAATTGAGAACCAGATATATAACAAAGACCGCCAAAAAAAAGCATCTGCATTATGAAACAAAAAACAGTCTTTTTCGTTTATAATAACGTGCTTACTTATTTCAAAGATGTATTTGACGGGACGTCTCCGGAGGGGGACGTTCTCGTTTTTTTTAATCAGCAGAACCACCATATATCTAATCCACTCACCTTACAAAACCATTAACAATGAACGTACTCGACATCATCTTGGCCATACCGCTCTGCTACTTTATCTATAAAGGCTGGCGCAGAGGTTTCATTTTCGAGCTGGCCGCCTTGGTCGGCATCATCGTAGGCTGCTGGGCTGCCATACACTTCTCCACCTGGGTGGCCGAGATGCTCAAGCTGGAAGGGGAAGGCTCCGTGCTCCTCGCCTTCTTCATCACCTTCATAGGTGTCGTGGTCGGTGCCTACTTCCTCGGCAAAGCTATCGAAGGGTTTATCAAGATGGTAAAGGCCGACTTTCTCAACAAGTTCTTGGGCGCGTTGGTTGGCATGGTCAAATGCCTCTGCGTACTAAGCATTCTCCTCAACTTCATCCTTTTGGTCGACCACAACCACGTCATCATCACCCCTAAGGTACAGGAGGAAAGCAAGCTCTACAAACCCACCTACACCATCGGCAACAAACTTACAGCCACTCTCAAAAGCTATATTCAAGAAATCCGCACACAAGACGAAAACGAATAACCCTCCCTTCCGATGCTCATTCTCGCGCCCATGCAAGGCCTCACCGAACTGCTCTTCCGCAAAGCCTACCACCATTGCTATCCGGGAGCTTTCGACCTCTCCATCGCCCCTTTTCTCTCCCTCACCCATGGCAATCTGGCCGACGCATGGAAGAAAATCGACGATGTCATCCCAGAGGACAACAATGATTCCATACCCGTCCTTCCCCAGATACTGGGGAAGGAGCCCTTTGAATTCGTAGGCCTCGCCAACAGGCTCTACGACGTTGGCTATACCGAGGTCAACTGGAATATCGGCTGCCCCATGCGCCGCGTCACCGCCAAGCATCGCGGCAGCGGCATCCTCCCCTACCCCAATGAAGTCCGCAGCATCCTTGACCAAGTGTTGCCTCAGCTCAAACCCCGACTCAGCATAAAAATGCGACTGGGGCTCAACTCATCACAAGAGATTTTCGCCCTCATCCCCATCCTCAACGACTACCCCTTGGCCAACGTCACCATCCATCCACGCACCGGCCGACAGCAATATGGCGGACAAGTCGACCTGGACACCTTCCAGCAGGTCCTCCCCCTGCTCCACCACCATATCATCTACAACGGCGACCTCTGCACCCTTGACGACTACCGTCGGCTGCACCGCCGCTTCCCTCAAATCAGCGACTTCATGATTGGGAGGGGCGTTCTCTACGACCCTCTCCTTCCCATCCACATCAAAGAAGAGATGTCCGACACGTCTTCCCAAAGCCATACGACTCCTGTAACCTTTATCACCACCCTGCTCGACGGCATAGCAGCACTCCCCATGTCCGACATCAGCAAGATGCGGAAAATCAAAGAATACTGGAGTCTCATCCGTCGCAGCATCCCCATCACCGAACAACAGGCCTACACCGTCCTCCACGCCCAAGACTACCCATCCACACGCTCTGCCGTCATCACCCTCATCAACTCCGTCTCACTTTAACACAAAAAATAATAAAGTACACATAATAAAAACGCGGAAAACACGTTTAAATAATAATGAAGAAAATATACACATTGCTATTCCTCATCACCCTGCTCCTCTCATTATCAGGATGCAAGGGTTCTAGCGACACTCAAAACATGTCCAACGATGAGATTCTTAACGTACTCAGTATCCAAATTCACCGTCACCCCAAGGATGCCCAACTCTACTACGACCGTGCCAAAATCTACATGGAGCTGGACCGCGTCAACGATGCCATCGCCGACCTCTCCCGCGCCATCTCCCTCAACGATAAAAAGCCCTCGTACCACATGCTCCTTGGCGATGCCTATTTTGCCAATGGCAACGTCGAGGCAAGCTACAAAAGCCTCCAACAAGCCCTCACCCTCGACCCCGACAACCAGGAGGCCACCCTCAAATTGGGCGAGATTGCATTCTACAGCCGCGACTACGACCGCGCCATGGAAAGCCTCAGCAAGGTCACGGCCAAAGACCCGCAAAACCGTACTGCCCTCTTTATGAAAGGCTTCATATACAAAGAAACCGGCGACACCTCCAACGCCATCACCCTCCTCCGCAAGGTCTGCGACCTCTACCCCGACTACGAACCCGCCTTCGAGGAGCTGGGCGTGCTCTATTCCGCCCATAACGACCCCCTCGCGGTCGAATACCTCAACACCGCCATCCGCATCGAACCACAAAACACCAACGCCCTTTACGCCCTGGCCATGTTCTATCAAGAACTCAACCAGATGGACAAGGCCGAGGAGCTATACAAGCAAATCCTCGACATCAACGCCAGCCACAAAGAGGCGTGGCACAACCGTGGCTACATCCAACTCTTCACCTACGGTGATTACGAAGAGGCCGTCGACTACCTCACCCATGCCATCCAGTGCGACAGCACCTTCGCCGAAGCCTGGGTCAACCGCGGATGCGCCTACGAGCTGATGGGCAACAAAAAACAGGCCCTCGACGACTTCCGCCATGCCCTTGACCTCGACCACACCTTCCAGCCCGCCATCGACGGCATCAACAGAACCAAGAAATAAGTAATCAACCAACATAACATATCAACATCACATAATATGAGCACATTAAAAGGACGAAACCTCATCTCCATCACCGACTTCTCCAAAGAAGAATACATCGAGGTGCTGGACATTGCCGAAGACTTTGAAAAGAATCCCAAGCAACGCATTCTCAGCGACAAAGTGGTAGCTACTCTATTCTTCGAACCCTCCACCCGCACCCGATTGAGTTTCGAAAGTGCTGCCAACCAACTTGGTGCCCGCATCATCGGATTCAGCGACCCCGGCGGCACCAGCGTTCAGAAAGGCGAATCCCTGCACGACACCATCGTCATGGTTTCCAGCTACGCCGACCTCATCGTCATGCGCAACCCCAAGGAAGGCTCCTCGCGCTATGCCTCCGAAGTTGCCACTGTGCCTGTTATCAATGCCGGCGACGGTGCCAACCAGCACCCCACCCAGTGCATGCTCGACCTCTATTCCATCCGCAAGACTCAGGGCACACTCGACAACCTCAACATCGCACTCGTCGGCGACCTCAAATATGGCCGCACCGTCCACTCCCTCGTCCAAGCCATGTGCAACTTCAACGCCACCTTCCACCTAGTCTCCCCCACCGAGCTCAAGCTCCCCTCGTCCGTCAAGATGAGCATTAAGGACGCCGGCCTGAAATACTACCAGTACACCGACATCCGCAGCATCATCCCTCTGGCCGACATCATCTACATGACCCGTGTGCAGCGCGAGCGCTTCCCCGACCCGCTCGAATACGAGCGCGTCAAAGACAGCTGCATCCTCTCCGCCGACATGCTTGAAGGCTGCAAACCCAACATGCGCGTACTCCACCCCCTGCCACGCGTCAACGAAATCACCACCGACGTCGACAAAACACCCTACGCCTACTACTTCCGCCAAGCTCAAAACGGCGTATATGTCCGTCAGGCACTCATGGCAGCCATACTCGGCGCAAAATAATTGAATAATATACATTCATATACATTAATTCGTCAATGTGTCAGTTCGCCAGTCAGACGATACAAGAATTTACACATTTACACATTCAAAAAGACTCATTATCATGGAAACCAAGAAAGAACTCGTAGTACCTGCCATCGAAAACGGCACCGTCATCGACCATATCCCTACCGAATTTGTCTATAACGTCATTCATATCCTCGGCCTCGAAAACTACAAGGACGAGGTCCTAATCGGCAACTACCTCCAAAGCGGCAAACTCGGCCGCAAAGGCATCATCAAAATCAAGAACAAGCACTTCACCAAAGAGGAGGTCAGCAAGGTTGCCCTCGTAGCCCCCTTCGTCACCATCATCACCATTCAGGACTACAAAGTCATTGAAAAGTTTGCTACAGAAATACCCGATCACATCGAGAACTTCGTCATCTGCGCCAACCCCAAGTGCATCACCAATGCCGAAGCCGTACCCACCAAATTCGATGTCGTTGACAAAGAGAACCTCAAACTCCGCTGCCACTACTGCGAGAAATTCACCACCAAGGAGACCATCCACTTCAATCTCTGATAGTTTTTAGAGTTTATGGGCGACAGCCGTCCCCTCAACTCTCAATTCTCAATTCGAAATGAAACGCTACTACGTCTCCCTCATTATCGTCACCCTCATCCTGGTGCTGGCGGCATTCGGCACCCTATGGTTTGGCAACGGACTCTTCCAGACCGTCTTCCCGCTCCTGCCGCTCTATTTCACGGTCATCACCGGGCTCCAGCACTACGTCGTGGTCAAAAGTCTCTACAAAGACCCACGCACCTTCGTCAAGAACTTCCTTGGCCTCACCGTGGGCAGCCTCTTCCTACACCTCGTAATCCTCTGCCTGTGGGCCTTCACCCATATCCCCACGGCCAAACACTTCATCCTAGCCTTCTGCATCTGCTACATCGTCTACCTAGCCTTCGAGACCGTCCAACTAGTCCTCCTCGTCCGCCGCAAACGCAACGAATAGACTTACACACCCATAACACAAAGCACCCGCATCTCCTCAATGCGGGTGCTTTTATACAAAAAGTATATTTTATCATACTTTTTATCCCATTTTAAGAAAAAATCGTATCTTTGCACCCCAAAAGTCCAATATAATATACTACAATGAAATTGAGTAACACATTAAAAAATAGGCGGACACAACTAAAAATATCACAAGCCGATTTGGCAGAAATGGCTGGCGTTAGCCTAGCCACCGTGAAAGACATTGAGCGTGAAAAAGGAAACCCATCAATACAGACTATTGAGAAACTTCTCGATGTACTTGGACTCGAAATCGTGTACCGTCTGCGCCAAACAATATAAGGAGATAGTATATGCGACAATTAAATGTACTATGGAATGACCAGCCAGCTGGTATTCTGACAGAGTTGGCACCCAACAACGGCTACCGATTTGAGTATGCCATGTCATACCTAAACAGCAACCTCCCACACGTGTCCGTCACCCTGCCAAAAACCAGCACACCCTACGAAAGCGAACGCCTGTTCCCATTTTTTGCCAACATGCTGCCCGAAGGGTCTCTGCGCCGTGTGATATGCCGCGAACACCACGTAGACGAAAACGACCTGTTCGGAATCCTATATGCCACTGCCGATACCGACACCATCGGTGCCGTAAGTTTTAAGAAACAACACAATGAACAATAGCCCACTATTCGACAGCCGTCGCGTGTCCATGATGCTCGACTTCGACCTAGACACACAACACCACACCGAAGAAATGACTCTGGCCATGCAGCGCATCTCGGTGTCGGGTGTGCAAGAGAAATTTCCCGCCGTGGTGGACGGGGGAAGAATCCGTCTCGCTGCCGAGGGGGAACGCTCAACCCACATACTGAAACCAGCCCCTTGGGATGCAACACTTGGCGAACGGTGGCAAATACCTGCCAACGAACACCTCACCATGCAGATTGCATCAGAGGTTTACAACATACCCGTTGCAGCACACGGTCTCTGCACCACCCCAAGCGGCCACCCCGTCTACATCACCCGCCGATTCGACATCAGCCCCGACGGGAGCAAATATCCGATGGAAGATATGGCCACATTAATCGGGAGGAGCGAAGCTATTGGTGGGACAGCCTTCAAATACAACGGGTCATACATGGAAATTGCCCAATGCATCCGCCGCTATATACCTGCATGGATGGTTGAGATGGAGCGGTTCTTCGAACTGGTGGTCTTCAACTACATCTATGCCAACGGTGATGCCCACCTAAAGAACTTCTCGATAATCTTGATAGACGGTGGCTACCGCCTAACTCCAGCATACGATTTAATGAACACCTCCTTGCATGTACGCGACGAGGACTTCGCATTAGACGGTGGCCTGTCGCCCGACATGCCACGTAGCAACATATACCAACATACTGGCCATCCTTGCCGACAGGACTTCGAGTGGTTCGGACACGAAATAGGCCTTGTCAGCACACGCATACAGCGAATTTTAGATAAGTATATGTCAGTACCCGACAAGACGAGAAAACTCGTCACTCAAAGCCATCTGACTGAGAAGTTACAACGCAGCTACCTCCGTATCGTGAACGAAAGGTCACAACGGTTCGTAAGAACGTGTTAGTGTGAGGATATACCAGCTAATTCTAAAGACAGGGTGCTGACATTTTTCAGCACCCTGTCTTTCCAATTGTCTGTGAGAAACCGCTACTTCTTCACGACCTTACGAACGGCCATGCCCTGCAGTCTTGTCACTTTCACATAATACACCCCTGTTGGCAGATGTCCGAGGTCAAGAATAGAAGGTTGCTCCGAACGCAACACCACACGTCCGCCAAGATCGTATACTTCAACACATTGCACTCCTTCGCTTTCGATATTCAGCACACCCGTTGTCGGGTTGGGGTACAACGCAACGAGGCTCTCTCCGATAGTCTCTATCCCTACAGCCTCAACAAAAATGGCAGTCAGCACCATATCCTCGTTCATCACGGTGTCAAATACGGGCTCTGTACTGCCCGACTCTGTCCAGTGGCTGAACACAAAGCCTTCGTTGGCAACTGCCTCCACATGTGCCGTGTCGCCAAACAGGTACGCTCCCGCACCTGTCACCGTGCCCCGCGACGAGTCGCACACCACGGTCAGCACATACTCGTTCCGCTCAAACTGGGCCGTCAGCACCGTGTCGCCCGTCAACACTATCGTCCTCGGATTGGCGGTGTCGCCGTCGCTCCACGCCGTGAAGTGGTAGCCGTAGTTGGCCGTGGCGGCAATCGTCGCGCTGCTGCCATTGGCACACGTAGGCTCCTCCAGCACCTCGGCCACGCCCATCGTCGAATCTGTCGTCTCCACAAAAAGGGTGTCCATTGGCACTTCTACAAAGTTGGAGAAATAGCTCCAACGCGACTCATACGAAGCCCTGCTGCCGCATGGAATATACACAGGTACAGTGTCCGCTATACCGGCAAACACATTCGTGCCCAGCCTAGGAGCATCCATGCTCTTTGACACTATGCTGGGTGACAATATAATCGGTACACCTGGATCTGGTGGATTTAAACTTCCGCCACGCCTACCAAATGAGCCAAAAGCATTATATGGTATCCAACGCACATTTTCCCCTATCACCAGCTGGGTAATGTTCGTGTCATAAATAAATGCACTCGACGACATGCTCGAACAGCTGTCCGCTTCATAATACACATGGGTAAGCCCAATGCAGTCTCTAAAAGCGCCAGTCATGATTTCAGCCGAACTACGTATCGTCAACGAAGTGAGATTTGTGCAATAAGCGAAAGCCTCATTCAGCACCACGGCAGAATCGGGTATAATTATCGAAGTGAGGCCTGTGCAATGACAGAAAGCTCCAAAAGAAATCATAGTGACAGAATTAGGTATGTTTACCGTAATAGGAGCTCTGCAATCGTAAAATCCAGGTTCCCCTATAAATGTGACCGTGTTGGGTATATTTACCGTATCAGCCCCCACCCTATAGGCATCTCCAATATAAACGTTTATTGATGTTTTTGTACTGTCCCAATATACTATTTCGTCTTCAATATAGCCATTCAACGACTCTGCCGCCCAATTAGCATTATCTACAGCACTTCCGTGATAAAGGACATGTCGGACATTTTCGAATGCTCGAGGGCCAATCGAATCAACAGAATTGGGTATAGTCAAGGAGGCTATTCCTGTGCAATTTTGGAAGGCCTGAGAACCAATCGTGGTGACGGAATTGGGTATCATAACCGAAGTAAGACCTTCGCAACCGGCAAACAAACCAGCCTCAATCGTGGTGATAGAATTGGGTATCGTCATCGTAGTGAGACCTGAACAATCAGAGAATGCCCATTCTCCTATAGTGGTAACCGTATTGGGTATCGTCACAGAGGTGAGTTCCGAACAATAAGCGAATGCTCCATTCCCAATTGTGGTGACGGTGTTCGGTATCGTCACCACGCTAGAACTCCCTATATATGCCAATAGTGTTGTTTTCGTACTATCAAAGTAAATGAATCCACTATCAGTATAACCATTCATTGAATATGCACCCCATGGCGCTCCTGTTGCACTGCCATGATATTCGATATGCCGCACATTGCCAAACGCAGCATTCCCAATCGTGGTGACGGAACTGGGTATCGTCAGTGTGCCGAGTCCTGTGCAATTCCTATATGCGTCCCACCCAATTGAGGTGACAGAACTAGGTATCGTCACCGACGTGAGGTTTCGGCAGTTATGGAAAGCGACCCTTTCAATTGAGGTGACGGAATTGGGTATAGTCACCGAGGTGAGGTCTGTGCATCCAGAGAAAGCACACATTCCTATCGAGACAACGGAATAGGTTGTTCCATCGTTGGTTACATAGGTAGGAATAGTAAGGCTTCCTGTCGGCTGGACAGAAGAACCATTCCATCCATAGGTATAAGGACTTACCACACTTACGGTATTTGTAACTGTGTCGATAGCGTAGTACAGCGTCTGTCCCGTCGTGGCTACGGCACTGAAATCGTAACTCTGTGCTTGGGTGGCGGTGAGTCCTGCTAGCAGCAGGAACATAAAAGAAAGTAGTCTTTTTCTCATATTGTAATGATTTTTGATTAATAATTTCAGTCATTTTCTGTCGCGGCTCGGCGGCAGGTGGTCATACAATACAAGAAAGTGGAGCCATCCATGATAACCTCTTCTTAAGACATGGGGCTGGACTCCCGTAAAAGTAAAATAAAGGTTTGTTGAATCGCCCCACTTAGGATGTATCTTGTTATACACAAATACAACCAAAGCAGGCATTCATCTTCCCTTTTATTCCTCTTTTACTCTAATGAAATGTCCAGTTTCATGTCTCGGAATAAGGCAAAATGCGCTTTCTCAATTAATTGCAGACAATAGTTCTCGCTGTCTGCAAGTGCAAATATACAACTTTTTTCTCAATTGTGCAGTTTTCTGTTCTCCTTTTCCATAAAATAAAGAGGATGCCGACCGTCGACATCCTCATTTTTTTCTCCACGTATCTCACGTATCTTCACGTATCCTATTATCCTCGTAATACGCGCGATACATGAAGGCTTCATCACTTGTTCACCAAGCGCTTGTGAACCAAGCCTTGGTGGGTCTGGAGCTCTACAATATAGAGTCCCGCATTGGGGAGCGAGAGCTCGAACTTGTCATGCTTCACGTTCTGCTCCTTTATCAGACGGCCGTCCACCGTGTACAGGCGCAGACACTCCACCTCGACCCCTCCGCAGTCCACCACACAGCGGCCGTTGGCGGGATTGGGATAGAGGCTGATGCTGGCATCCAGAACTTCCGAGACGCTCTGCGGCGTTCTAGCGTCAGTAGTGGCAGTGATAAAGACCCACGGCGTATAGGCCGAGTCGCCACACAACCCGCGGACATAGAAGTCATACGACGTGTTGGACTCCAAGTTCCTCACCAGGCGGGAACTGTCGCTCACCCGGATGATGGTGCCACGACCGATGGTGAACCCGCTTCTGCCGTACTGCACCTCCCATTGGTCGGGCGTGGCCGAGTTGTTCCAAGCCAGCTCCACCATGCTCCAATCGTGGTAGCCGATATGCAGATTCTCAATACGGCCGCAGGGACCGGGCAGCTGAACCAACTGCAAACTGTCGAGAAAAAGCTTCGACCCTAGGATAAAGTCCTTGCTGCCAGCCGACGACACAGCCAGCAGCACCATCGTGTCGGCAGGAATGAAGGGATAGCCGGCGGGCAGATAGTCTCCAATGGGGAAATAGTCCAGCTCGAAGGGGGTGTAGTTAGTAGTGTCGTACAATTCGAAGAGGGTCTTCGAACCGGCACCCACCAACATACGGCGGTGATTGTCGAAGTCGTATTTGGTGCCGATGGCCACCAGCAAACCATTATCGCGAGGTCCGACACTATGGTCATACCTGTACTTGTAGTAGCCAATCACACGCCCGGGCTGAAAGACCCCCACAGGGATTCCGCCTGAGATATAGTTGTTGAAATCAGCAGTGTCCAGAATATCCAACAGCCAGGACTGGTCCTCCGTATTGCCGGTGGTGAAAAATTCGACAAACTCCAAAATCTTGTCCAAATTCACTTGACCGTTGCAGAGAATAGTGGGCAGAACCATACTTCTGAGCGTCGAATCCAATGCGGCCGAAGCCAGCATGTACGCCGTGGGGGTGAGCAGGTCGGAAAGCATAAACGTTTCGCCCACCACGCCCGCAAAGCCTTCGGGCGCATTTACGGTATCCTTCCACACCTTGCCCACAGGCAGCTTGAGATTGAGCGGTATCGTGGCACCTGAAAACGAGATAGTCTCATTCACAGAATAGTATGGTACGCTCCATCCCTCGGGCAAGACATACCCCTCGTTCACGGGGATTGGCATACCCAGAAGCGTCAATGTGTCGGCCGGGTAGGAATTCCACTGCTCGAAACATCCCATTGGTACAGACATGGTGTCAGCAATCTGGGCTTTAGTTGTGGGGGCAAAAGCAATGCCGCAGACCAGTGTCAACAAAAGAAAAAGCTTATTCTTCATAGATGGAAATGATTAAAATGTTATTACTTTATTAATTGTACAATAGCGATTACCGTATGTTGCCATACTTTTTCAAAATGCAAAGATACAACTTTTTTCTCTATTTCAAAAAAAAGTTGTATCTTTGCAAACGTTTCGACAGCGAGATAATTCCGCAAAAAACTGAAAATCAGGAGAGGTGCCGGAGTGGTCGATCGGGGCGGTCTCGAAAACCGTTGACCAGCTTGCTGGTCCCAGGGTTCGAATCCCTGCCTCTCCGCAGCAAAAATCTCATAAGTTTACACAAAAACTTATGAGATTTTTTTCTTTAGATGACTTCGATAACACACCACGGAAAGATTAGGCTGCACGCAAATTCCTCGTGATTACCATTCATCACGGAATTGACCAGACTGGTGGGTGCATCACGGAGATTGCGTCCGCCCCTGGGTGTAAGATACTGATTGACCCCGGGCATCGTCGCTTTTGGGCAACATGCTATTGCGGGGGATTGTTTCTCTGCTGACGCTAGCGGGAAGAAACGCCACCGTCCCCTCACTTCTTCCCAGTGAGGAGGTAGACGATGCCACAGCCGCCGCGGACTTCGAAGCTGTCGCCTAGGGCTTCGTTGAGCGTTCCTTCCCACCACCAGCGGAGGCACCGGCCTTCGATGGGGTAGCGTAGGCCGCTGACGCTGACAGGCTCGTCGGGGGTGAGCGAGAAGAGGGAGACCTGCTGCCCCCGATGCGTCTTGAAACGGCGCTCGCCACTGAAGGGGAGGAAGACACCATAATCGCCCACCATCTCGAACTCCACCTGGGGGTATTCCATGGCGTAATAGGCCAGGAGGCTGATATTCCCCAGCGTATGGTCCTCGCGCAGGCCTGTGGCACCCACGATGCTGAGGTGCACACTCGTCTCCTCCCGGGCATCGGCCAGGGCATAGCGCACGGCCTTCGAGAGGTCGTTGCTCTCCTGTTCGGAGATGAGCTGATGGCACAGTTGCAGCCCCTCGTGCCGTGCTTCTTCCAATACCGTGGAAGTGAGCGAGTCGCCGTCACCCACGACCGACACACGCAACAGCGGCCGGTGCGAGAGGGCGCGATACCAATTCAGGAACTTCCCCAAGGCACCGTCGCAGCACACCAGATGGTCGGCTTCGCGCAATTGCGCCAAAACCGCCTCCTCAGTCGGGAAACTGCCATTTGCTATAATAATAATATTCATATAATTATACTATATTACCACATTTGCTAAATCGCTGCAAAGATACAATTTATTTGCGAAACCAAAGTCCTATTATCCCAAATTCTCTTCCCCGCCACCCTCACAACCCCTACATTCCCTCAACCCTGCATCCAAGCAGTGCCTTCGCCCTTAATAAGCATCTTCAAACAAGGTCATAAGTTGCTTTTAAGTTCTACAATCATAAAACGGCCTTACTGAATTGTTGCAACAATCGCAAAATGAACGAAGGGAGGACGGGGAGGCGACGAACCCCGAGGGTGAAGAATAAGAGATTGGAGGACACTTTCGCCTACAAAAATAAAAAAATGGGGACAAAAAAAGTAAAAAAATGGATATTTGAGAAAAAAAGCTTATATTTGCTTTTTTAATCTTTCATCGGAACGAAGAGCAAACTACATCATAATTGACTAGGACACATCAACATATCACTCTATTACGACAGCCTAACAAATGGGCCGTAATACCTTATTTGCCTATACTAATAATTAGACACACAACAATTCATTTTATCATTAACTAATTTTAATCATCATGAAAACATTTGTACGTTGTTTGATGCTCGTTGCGGCCTTGTGCGTCGCGTGGGCAACAAATGCACAGAACCTGGCCGAATACAGGTTCTCCACCGGTACGGATGCGAGCAAATGGATTACCCTCACCACCGACACCAACCTGTTGGGGACGGGCTATGTCGACAGCCGCGCATCCTCGCTGCTGAACATCGGGTTTGCATTCCCGTATGGTGATTCCATCTACACCCAGTTTTCAGTGAACTCCGACGGCAACCTGCGTCTGGGTTCCACAGTGACTGGGACTGGCAATTACACCACACCATTCAGCAGCACCAACTCAAATTCTAACGGCCCAAAGATTAACTTCTTTGGCTGCGACGGGTATTTCCTTGATTCGATACACTATGTGTATGCCGAGAATACCGTCGATGCCAACAACGACAGTCTGTTGGTCGTGGAATTCTGCCTTGGCACTTACACCACAAGTACTCGTTATCAGAGGTATAAATGGCAAGTGCACCTCTATCCCAACGGCAACATTGTAGTAGCCTATGCCGCTACAGCCCCCGTTATGGCACCTGCCGTCGCCCACCAGAAGGGTTTCTGCATCAATTCTACCAACGGTATGGTTATCGGTCCTGACAACCAATACTATTGCTTCCATAATGGTTCTACCATAGCTTGGGCAGCCAACACATGGCCCGCACCCAACACCTTCTACACTTTCACGCCCACGAATAGTACCTGCACTATGCCGTCAGCAATCACCTTGCACGATGTGGGTACAACTACCGCGACACTCAGCCTCACACCCTCGTGCACATCCTCTACATGGATAGCCTATATCACTCCGGCAGTCATGGGTATGTCGAGCTACCCCATCACCGACACGATGGCCAGCCTCATGTTCCTCACTCCCAATACTGACTACATGGTGCGTGTGCGCACGCTATGCGGCGTAGGCGACACCAGCAATGCCCAGTACTTTACGTTCCACACCCGCTGTGCCGACATTACCGCTGCCGACCTGCCCTACACCGAGGACTTCAGCGGTCACTCCAACATGCAGGCCTACCCCTATTATGGTCCCTCCGTCACTCCTCACTGCTGGGACTTTTACAGCAACGGCACCAACACGGTCGAGACATCTGGCACCAGCGTCTACTACGGCGGTGTGGCACAGTACACTTCCACTAGTTCCTACGGATGTATCGAGGCCAACAACCCGTACCTCTATATGCCTATCCAGCTCACGGGCGCAAGTGTTACCAGCACCACTTATCTCAACTATGGAATCCAGCGTGGTAGCGTCAAGTACGCCGTCCTGCCTGCCATCACACCGTCGCTGAATGGTCTACAGATTTCGTTCGACTACAAGATGAGCTCTGCCTACAGTGCCACCGCTGCTGCTGCAACACTCGAACTTGGTTATGTCACGGGCGACACCTCCACATTCCAAAGCATGCAGTCATACCAGGCCGTCACCACGTTGCAACATGTTATCGAGCTCAACCTTGCCACGCTGGCCGCATCGGCTCCCGCTGGCGCACGCCTGGCATTCAAGTTCTCCGGCGTACACAATGGTACCGGCACCAGCAGCTACTCCAACGTCAGCGTAGGTATCGACAATATCCTAATCGAAATGCTGCCGACCTGTAGCCGCATCACAGACCTTGCCGTCTCGAATGTCGACATCAACAGTGCTACACTGACATGGAACGACACTCTCAACACGGGAGCCACTTACACCGTGTACGATATGGCCGACACCAGCGTGGTGGCCACCGGCATTACCGCTACGACCTATGTGGTAACAGGCCTCACCTCCAACACGCAGTACACTTTCGGTGTCATGGCCAACTGCTCAGCTACCGACAATTCCCCAATAACTACCGTCAGTACCCGCACCAATTGCGATGTCTTTCAGCTGCCCTTCACCGAGAACTTCAGTGCTTACACCGGACTACCGACCTACCCCTATTATGGTCCCTCCGTTACTCCTTTCTGCTGGGACTACTACAGCAACGGCACCAACACGGTCGAGACTTCTACCACCAGCGCCTACTACGGCGGTGTGGCACAGTACACTTCCACTAGTTCCTACGGATGCATCGAGGCCAACAACCCGTACCTCTATATGCCTATCCAGCTCACTGGCGCAAATGTTACAAGTTCCACCTATCTCAATTATGGAATCCAGCGTGGCAGCGTCAAGTACGCCGTCCTGCCTGCCTTCGCACAGTCGCTGAATGGTCTGCAGATTTCGTTCGACTACAAGATGAGTACTGCCTACAGTGCCACTGCTTCTGCTGCAACACTCGAACTTGGTTATATTACGGGCGACACCTCCACATTCCAAAGCATGCAGTCGTACCAGGCCGTCACCACGTTGCAACATGTTATCGAGCTCAACCTTGCCACGCTGGCCGCATCGGCTCCCGCTGGCGCACGTCTGGCATTCAAATTCTCCGGCGTGCACAATGGTACCGGCACCAGCAGCTATTCCACCGTCAGCTTAGGTATCGACAATATCGTAGTTGAAATATTGCCGACCTGTAGGCGCGTCACCGATCTTGCCGTCTCGAATGTCGGCATCAACAATGCCACACTGACCTGGAACGATGCTCTCAACACGGGAGCCACTTACACTGTGTACGATATGGCCGACACCAGCGTGGTGGCCACCGGCATTACCGCTACGACCTATATGGTAACAGGCCTCACCTCCAACACGCAGTACACTTTCGGTGTCATGGCCAACTGCTCGGCCACCGACAATTCCTCGATGGCTACCGTCAGCACCCGCACCTCCTGCGACGCCTATCAGCTGCCCTTCACCGAGGACTTCTCGGCCAACCTGAGCAGCAATCTTTGCTGGCGCGGTGCCACGGGCACCACTGCCGCACAGGTTTTTGCAGGTGCTTCCCTGAATCTCACCACGCCCAACTGGTCATACGTCAGCAGCACTCGCGACGGTCTTGCGGGCGGACACTACTACAAGAATGTCTACGGCACCAGTATCAAGAGTTGGATTATCACTCCTGCCATCGACCTGAGCACCGTTTCTACGGCACAGCTTTCGTTCGATGTCGCACTCACTGACTACAACAACGCCGCCCTGCCTGATGAAAATGGCGACACCAACACCTCTCAGGCCTTTATGGTCATTGTCTCGACCGACGGTGGCAACACCTGGTCTGCTTCCAATGCCACTGTGTGGCAGAATGTGGGTGGCGACTACACCTATGCTTCTCTTGCCGACACTGTTTA
>JAFRXG010000031.1:0-21327 GCA_017441565.1 Bacteroidales bacterium
AATGTGTGCAGCCCCACGTTCGCCATCATCAACCAGTATAGTGCCGCCGACGGGTCCCCAGTGTACCACTTCGACTTCTACCGGCTGAAGTCGGCCGAAGAAGCCTACGACATAGGGTATGAGGAATACTTCTACAGCGGCGAGTACTGCTTCACCGAATGGACCGAAAAAATCGAAGAACTCCTCCCTAACCATTATGTGCGGGTGAATATCACCGAAAAAGACGGAGTAAGGACCTTAAACGCAACAACAATTAGGAAATGACTGAATCAGAAATAGTGGCCAGGCTGGCCGCCCAAGCCCTTGACGAAAAAAAGGGTATAGACGTGAAAATACTCGACCTACGAGGACTACAATCGGCACCGACTGAGTTTTTCGTGATAGCGTCGGGAAACGTGCCGTCGCATGTGTGCGCCCTTAGCGACTATGTGCACGAAATCATCAAGAAGGCCACAGGCCTCAACCCCTCCAAAGTGGAGGGCTATACGAATGCCGAATGGGTGCTGATGGACTATTTCGACGTGGTAGTGCATATTTTCCAGCAGGGCCGACGCGACTTCTACAGGCTTGACCAACTATGGGAAGACGGCCAGGTGGTGGACTTCGAAAACAGCAGTAAGGAATAAGACAAGATTTTGTAAAGACAATAACAAGCACGAAAAAGGAGTTATGCACTTAAAAAGAAGCCAAAAGGAACTCAAAACAATCGAAGGAAGTGCCTGACCGCCGTGCTGCGAAATAGAAAATAATTGTAATTATGCCCGAAAACAACAACAGCAATAACATTCCCCCCAAAGGCGCCCCCCAGAAGCCTCAGGGCGGCCCCAAGGGTCAAACACCCAAAAAGAGCTGGGTGATGTATGTCGTCTATGGCGTCATCATCCTGGTGCTGGGCGGCATGCTCCTCCGACAAGATGCCGGCAGCGGACCTCACAAAATCAAATGGTCGAAGCTGGAGTCGGTGATAAAGAAGCAGGACTACACCAAGATAGTGATAGTAAACCAGGAATTTGCCGAGATTTACATCAAACCGTCGGCCATCAAGAAGGACTCGGCCTACCGCGACCTTCAGAGCCACAACATGATGAGCCAGCCGATGCCCGACGCGGGCTACTATACCTATGAGTTTGTCACCTTCGAGAGTTTCGAGAAAGACTTGGAAGAGCTGGAAGAGGCCACAGGCCGCCGCATCGAGCTGGTACCCGAAAAACGGGCGAACCCTTGGAAAGACCTGCTTGTCATCTTCGGACCTCTGCTGATGCTCATCTTCTTCTTTGTGGTGATGAGCCGCGTGACCCAACGGCAGATGGGCGGCGGCGGTGGCGGCGGCATCTTCGGTGTCGGCAAGAACAAAGCAAAGATATACGACGGGAAGACCCCTACGAACATCACCTTCAAAGACGTGGCCGGGCTGGCTGGCGCCAAGGAGGAGGTGATGGAGGTGGTGGACTTCCTGAAGAACCCCAACCACTATACCGAGTTGGGCGGCAAGATACCCAAGGGGGTGCTGCTCGTCGGCCCTCCGGGCACGGGCAAGACCCTTCTGGCGAAAGCCGTAGCGGGCGAGGCCAACGTACCCTTCTTCTCGATGTCGGGCAGCGACTTCGTGGAGATGTTCGTGGGTGTGGGTGCCTCGCGTGTACGCGACCTGTTTGACGAGGCCAAGAAAAAGGCCCCCTGCATCATCTTCATCGACGAAATCGACGCCGTGGGGCGTGCCCGCGGCCATGCCGGCCTGAGCAACGCCAACGACGAACGGGAGAACACCCTCAACCAGCTGCTGACAGAGATGGACGGCTTCAGCAGCGGCACCAACGTCATTGTGCTGGCTGCCACCAACCGCGCCGACGTGCTGGACAAAGCCCTGCTGCGCGCCGGCCGCTTCGACCGCCAGATATATGTGGAGCTGCCTGATTTGGAGGAGCGCAAAGGCATATTCGACGTACACATGCGCAACCTGAAGCTCAACAACGACGAGAAGAGCGAGGGATATGTGGACCGCGACTTCCTGGCGAAGCAGACACCCGGTTTTTCGGGAGCCGACATCGCCAACGTGTGCAACGAGGCCGCCCTCTGCGCCGCCCGAAAGAACAAGAGCAAGATTGAGAAGCAGGACTTCCTTGACGCCATCGACCGCATTGTGGGCGGTCTGGAGAAACGGACCAAAGTGCTTACCGAACAGGAGAAGCGCACCATCGCCTACCACGAGAGCGGCCATGCGTCGGTGAGCTGGCTGCTGCGTTGGGCCAACCCCCTCATCAAGGTGACCATCGTGCCGCGCGGCAAAGCCCTCGGCGCAGCCTGGTATCTACCCGAAGAACGGCAGATTACCACATACGAACAGATGTTCGACGAGATGACCAGCCTGATGGCGGGACGTGCGTCGGAGGAGATATTCTTCGGCAAGATAAGCACTGGCGCCCTTAACGACATCGAACGGGCCACCAAGATGGCCCAGTCACTGGTGGTCTACTACGGCATGAGCCCCCTGCTGGGCAACATCAGCTTCTACGACTCCACCGGCCAGAACGACTACGGCTTCACCAAACCGTTCTCCGAGAAGACGGCCGAGATTATTGACAAGGAAGTGAAGCGGATGGTAGAGGATGCCTACGCACGCGCCAAAGATATCATTCTCAAACACCGCAACCAGATGGACGAACTGGCCGAGCAGCTTTATGAGAAAGAGGTGCTTTTCCGCGAAGACCTGGAGCGCATCTATGGTCCTCGTGAAGCCGACTTGGAGAAACAGCGACTGGAAGCTGCCTCAAAGGAGGAGGTCCAGCAGCAGCCATCCGCCAAGAGCGATAATGCCACGCCGGCCAGCAATCAGGAGAACTAACCTGCACAATAATATGAAGACATTTTGGATACGAACCGCCAGCGCGACAGTCTACGCATTGCTCTTTGTGGGCTCGATATATAGCGGGCGGATGATAGGCAGCCAAGATTGGGGCATCGTCATACTGACTGCCTTCGCCCTGTTTGTGGCATTGGGATGCACTTTCGAATATTACCGCATTGCCACAATGCACAACCATCAGCCCAACAAGGCGTTGGGCTATTTCTTCACCACCTGCATGGTACTGGGGATGGGACTTCTGCCACTGAACGGTCCCTCGGAGGAGATTGGCTGGGCCATTTCAATCGCCCTCGGCTGCATTCTTTTTGTATCGCTGCCCGTCACACTGATAGTTCAGCTCTGGCGCAACTCTGAGAAGCCGTTTGGCGACGCGCTCCACACCCTGCTGCCAACAGCCTATTGCGCATTGCCCCTTGGGCTGATGCCGCTGCTCCACTATGAATTCAACATCTTGATGATGTGCATCATCATGGTGTGGGTGAACGACTGCTTCGCTTATATGGGCGGCTCGTTGGTGGGGAAGCACAAGATGTGGGCGAAACACTCACCCGGAAAGACGTGGGAGGGCACTGCCATCGGCTTGTTGGCATGTGTCGCAACCGGACTGTTCGTTGGCCCGTTGTTCGGCACAGAATACCTCGACACCGACCCCTGGCCGCTGTGGCTGGTGCTGGCATTGGTGTGCAGCGTCATCGGCACCCTGGGCGATTTGGTGGAGTCGATGCTCAAACGCTCGGTCGGGCTTAAAGATTCGGGCAACATCATGCCTGGCCACGGCGGCTTCCTGGACCGTTTCGACAGCCTACTGGCCATCCTGCCCTTCGCCTTCCTTACAATCCTTTGCTTACCATTTATAATACAATAAAGCATGTATATCCACCGAGAAGGAAAAAAACTGATATGGGGACTGCTGGCCGTGGTCATGGTCATCTACCTGCTGATGGTTCTGATGGTTCATCACTGGACGTTCTTCCACTTCCTCTTCATGACCATCCTCATCGTCTTTTGGGTGATGATTATGCTCTTCTTCCGCATCCCGCGGCGCATCTTCACCGAAGACGGCCAACGCCTCATCGCACCGGCCGACGGGGTCATCGTCACCATTGAGGAGACGATGGAGAAGGAATATATCAAAGACGAATGCATCCAGCTGAGCATCTTCATGAATGGTACTGACGTGCATGTCAACCGCTACCCATGCGACGGCACGGTGGAGTACTACAAGTTCCATCGCGGCAACTACTTCGTTGCCTCGTACCCCAAGAGCAGCGTCCTCAACGAGCGTACGTCAGTAGGGCTCCGCCTCAACGACGGACAGAAGATACTCATCCGCCAGGTGGCGGGCACCATGGCCCGACGCATCGTGTGCTATGCCCGCGAGGGCGAACAGGTGAAACAGAACCAGGAGATGGGCTTCATCAAATTTGGTTCGAGGGTCGACCTCTTCGTTCCGAAGCATTTCTCTATCGATGTGGACATACAGGATGTGGTGCGCAACGCCATCTCGCCCATCTGCACCATCCTGCCCCCACCTGAACCCAACAGCCAAGAGACGGTATGAACCTGGCCGAACAAATACTATATGAGGACAACCACTTGATAGCACTAAACAAGCTGCCAGGCCAGATAGTGCAGGGCGACAAGACGGGCGACAGCTGTATGGCCGACGAAATCAAGGCGTTTTTAAAAATACGCGACAACAAGCCAGGCAACGTCTTCTGCGGTGTCATCCACCGTTTGGACCGCCCGGTAAGCGGCGTCACCCTCTTTGCAAAAACCAGCAAGGCCCTCACGCGGATGAACGAAATGGTTAAGAACCGCCAGTTCCACAAGATATACCATGCCGTCGTAGGCAATATGCCCCCCTCTGCCGAAGGTCATCTCGAAGACTATCTGACACGCAACGAGAAGTTGAACAAGAGCTTTGTAACCCAATCCCCCGCCACACGGGATGCGAAACTCGCCTCGCTCGACTATCGTCTGCTGGCCACCTCCGCAGGCGGCTACCACCTGCTGGAGATAGTGCTGCACACCGGCCGCCACCACCAGATACGCTGCCAGCTGGCACATCTGGGCTGCCCCATCAAGGGCGACTTGAAATACGGCGCACCGCGCTCCAACCCCGACGGCAGCATCGCACTGCATGCCTACCAGCTGGTATTCGAGCACCCCGTGCGCCATGAGGCCGTCACCATCACCGCTCCTGACCCGTGGGGGTATTTTGAGTACTAAGAATGTAGATAATACACAATAGTGAAAGAAAAGTGTTAACAGACATACATATATTATTATAAATAATTCCCGTCATAAAAAATAGACAATACACAAAATAAACATGAAAAGATTCGCCATCATTCTGATTAGTATCATCGTGTCGCTGACTGCGTTTGCCCAGCAGGGTGCCCTTCGTGTCACCCAGAGCGACTACAACCACGCCTCTTACTCCTTCAAGGCCCCACAGCCCTCTATCACCCCGGTGACCGTAGGGCAACGGACTTTCAATGTGATTGAGATGGAAGGCACCACACCGTCTACTGCTGTCGGCCGCCCCGACCTGCCCATCGTCTCTCAGATGATTGAGCTCCCCGTGTGCGAAGATGTGAAAGTGGAAATCACCGACCTGCAGGTAAAAAGCCTCGACCCCGTGACGAACTACATCTTACCCGTACAGCCTTCCCCAAGCAAGTCGGATCGCACCCCCCTGCCCTTTGCCTTCGACAGCAACTATTACGCCCTTCCGCAGACAGACAAAAGTCCCGCGGCATGGGTTGAGAAACTGGGCGTTGGCCGCGACCGCAACCTGGCCCTCCTCCGCATATCGCCCATCATCTACTCTCCTGCCACCGGCAAGCTGGAGTTGATTACCTCCATGACCATCACCCTCACCTATCAGAATGCCGACATAGAAGCCACACAGACACTGATGGACCGCTACTATTCGCCCGACTTTTCAATCGGCAACAGCCTGCTCACCACCCTCCCCAGCAGCAAAGCCGTGCGTGATGCCGCACCCCTCCACTATCTTATCGTTGCTCACAGCAGCTTCAGCAGCGCCTTGCAGGATTTCATCGATTGGAAAAAGCGTCAGGGCTTCATTGTCACCGTGGGCTACACTGGCGACATTAATGTAGGCACCACCTCCACCTCCATCGCCGCATATATCAAGAGTTTCTACACCAACGCCACCGACGAACTGCCAGCCCCCACCTACCTGCTCCTGGTCGGCGACGTACAACAGATACCCCCATTCGAGTCCCGTTGCAACGGCAATCCCGACAGCGACCACATCACCGACCTCTACTACACCACCTGGACCGAGGGCGACAACATTCCCGACTGCTACATGGGCCGCTTCTCAGCGAACTCGGTGGCCGAGCTGACACCTCAGATTGAGAAGACCATCTACTACCAACGCTACGACTTCGACGACGACAGCTATCTGGGCACCGGCGTCCTCATCGCAGGTGAGGACCGCGGCTACTCCAACGACAACGCCTACCAGTATGCCGACCCCGCAATGGACTATGTTGCAAAATACTATGTCAACGCCGCAGGCGGTTACACCAACGTCCACTACTTCAAGAACAATGTCAGTTTCGCACCCACAGGGGTAACAGTGGAGGGCAGCTCGCAGACCACAGCCACTGCCGCCACCCTGCGCAACATATACAACCAAGGATGCGGATGGGTCAACTATTCGGCCCACGGCTACGACGACGAATGGTCTATCCCTTCCTTCACCACTTCTCATGTGAACGCCATGACGAACTACGGCAAGCCCTCCTTCATGGTAGGCAACTGCTGTCTCTCCGGCAAGTTCAACACCACCTACTCAAGCTCATGCTTGGGGGAAGCCCTCCTCCGCCGCGGTGACAACGCCGGTGCCGTGGGCTATATAGGCGGCACCAACTCCACCTACTGGCCACAGGACTTCTGCTGGGCCGTGGGTGTCCGCACCAACATTTCTAACCAGATGGACGCCACCTACTCGGCCACCTACCTCGGCATGTACGACCGCCTCTTCCACACCCACAACGAACCCTACACAGCATGGCACACCACCGCCGGCTCCTTGAACACCGCCGGCAATACAGCCGTGGAGACCTACGGCAGATATACCCTTTACTACTGGGAGATATACGAACTCTTTGGCGACCCCTCGCTGATGCCCTGGCTGGGACCCGCAGCTGACGCCACGGTGGAAAGTGCCAATGTCATCACCACCGGCACCACCTCCTTTGCCGTGAACACCACACCATACGCCTACGTGGCCATCACCACGGCCGAGAACCACGATCTTGTCGCCGCAGCCTACGCCACAGCCAACGGCAGTGTGGTCCTCACCCTTCCCGACGACCTCACCCCCGGCAACTATGAACTGGCCGTATGGTCTCAGAACCACAAACCCTTCTTCAAAGACATCCATGTCATTGTCGCCGACGGCCCCTATGTCATGATTACCAAGATGCAGCCCACCAAGCCAGTGACAAGCGGCCAAATCGTCCAATTCGACCTGATGATTACCAATGTGGGCAACCAGGTGCCCACCTCCGGAGTCATCACCCTCAGCTCCGACAACGAAGGGGTCACCATCGTGTCGCCTCAGGCACACTTCACCAGCTGCCCCCCAGGCGACACCGTGAGGCTCAACGCCGTATGGCCCATCTTTATATCCAAAGACGTAAAAGACGGCCACACACTCAACTTTACCGCTAATGTCGACTTCGGCCAAGGGACCTCGGTCTATCGGAAACGGCTCTCTGTCTCCGCCCCCAGTCTCTCCGTCTCCAACGCCAAAGCCACCCCCATGCTCACACCCGACTCCTCCTCCACCATCACATGCCGCCTCACCAACCGAGGCAGTCACGTGGCTGAAGACATCACACTTACACTTGTCAACGACTTCGGGTTCCTCAACCAGATGCCGGACATCGTACACCTCGACTCGCTCTCAGCCGGCGACAGCCGAACCATCTCGTTCTACCTCTCGCTGGATGCCCACGTCCCCTATACACTCGTCCCCTTCTACCTCTATGCCACCACACCCATGGGCACACAGCTCATCGACACCCTTTACTTCAGCTGCGGCATCGACATTACCGAAGACTTTGAGACTGGCGACTTCTCCCGCTACCCATGGTCACAAAACTCCCGTCCCTGGGAAATCACCTCTGTCGACCCCTTTGACGGATCGTTCTGCGCCCGCAGCAAGACCAACATGCAAGGTTACGCCGAATCAAGGCTTAACATAAACTGGACCTCCTCCATCAACGACAGCATCTCATTCTACTACAAGGTATCGAGCGAAGAGGGCTACGACTTCTTTAAGTTCTTCATCGACGGAACGGAGAAATTGTCGGCATCAGGCGAAGTGGGCTGGACCCGCGCATCATTCTTTGTCCCTGCCGGCAACCACATCATCTCATTCAGTTATTCCAAAGACTACCAAGTGGTGGAGGGAAGCGACTGCGCATGGATTGACAATATCACCCTCCCCTATACGGGCAACCGCTGCTCGTTCTTTATCGATGAGATTTGCCACAACACACCCTACCAGTTTGCCGACCAACCCATCCCCACCGACAACATCGGCACCTACCTATACACCGACACCACCACTGTACCATGGCAATACCTTGCCCTCTCTGTCGTCGACCAACCCGAAGTGACCATTGAGACAGTCACACTCCCCAACCCCGAACGATGCAAGCTCCTCGTCGCACATGGGGCCGACAGCTATGTGTGGAGCACTGGAGACACTTCGGCAACCATCGGCGTCTGTCCCACTCATACTGCCACCTACACCGTCACCGGATTCCGTAAGGGATGCAGCTCCGAAGCCTCAACAACCATACTCTCCATCAACGACCCCCGCACGCAGCCCTCCGTTGCCATCTATCCCAATCCAGCCCAACAGGAAGTAACCATCCAGGCCGACGGAATCATCTCCATAGACGTGGTCAACATCATGGGACAGACCATCCTCCACAAAACAATCAACTCGGATTGCACCCGTCTCGACCTACGCAATTTTGCCGACGGTGTCTTTTTCATACGAATAAACATGCCCAATTCCACCGTTGTGCGCAAGCTGATAAAAAAATAAACAGCACACCAACACACTATCAATCAGCCGACAGCACTGTCGGCTGATTTTTTATTTTCAAAAAACACACAATGTGTCCGTTCTTTTTCGTACTTTTGCAACTCATCCGAATAAATCGGATACCATTGTTTCACCTCAATCCAACACGCGCAGATGAAGAACAAATACTACGATTTGGTCGACCAGACATTCGACTTTCCCCAGGACGAATTTCGCACCGAAGACGGCGAACTCCTCTTCCACGACATCCCCCTCATGGAGATTATCAAGCAATATGGCACGCCGTTAAAAATAACCTACCTGCCCAAAATAACCTCCCAAATACAGCGCGCCAAACGCATGTTCAACGTAGCCATTGCAAAGACCGACTACCAGGGCAACTACAATTACTGCTACTGCACCAAGTCAAGCCACTTCAGCTTCGTGCTGGAAGAAGCCCTCAAAAACGACATCAACCTCGAGACCTCATCGGCCTTCGACATCAACCTCATACAAGAACTCTACCAACAACAACTGCTCGACAAAGACACTTTCATCATCTGCAACGGATACAAACGGCAGCAATACATCGAAAACATCGTAAGCCTCCACACCGACGGGTTCAACAACATCGTACCCATCCTCGACAACAAAAATGAGTACTACGCACTCAACGAACTGATGAAAGACAGCACCCAGCCGATGAAACTGGGCATCCGCATCGCTGCAGAAGAAGAACCCAAATTCGACTTCTACACCTCACGGCTCGGCATGCGCTACAGCGACATCGTCAGCTTCTACGAAGAGCAGGTGAAACCCAACACCAAATTCACCTTCAAGATGCTCCACTTTTTCATCAACACCGGCATCCGCGACACCGCCTACTACTGGAACGAGCTGTCGAAATGCGTCAACGTATACTGCGACCTCAAACGCGTCTGCCCCGAACTCGACTCGCTCAACATCGGAGGAGGATTCCCATGCAAGACCTCCCTTGCCGCCAACTACGACTACGAATACATGGCCGAAGAAGTGCTGGCCCAAATCAAAGCCATCTGCACCAACCGCGGAGTCGAAGAGCCCAACATCTTCACCGAATTCGGCAGCTTCACCGTGGGCGAAAGCGGCGCCACCCTCTACAGCATCCTCGACCAAAAGCAGCAGAACGACCGCGAGATGTGGTACATGATCGACAGTTCCTTCATCACCACCCTGCCCGACACCTGGGGCATCAACCAACGCTTCATCATGCTCCCCATCAACCATTGGGACTGCGAATACCAGCGCGTGTTCCTCGGAGGCCTCACCTGCGACAGCGAAGACTACTACAACGCCGACTCGCACGCCAACGCCATCTTCCTGCCCAAACTACAGAAAGACGACCCCCTCTACATCGGCTTCTTCCACACCGGTGCCTATCAAGAAAGCCTCGGCGGCTACGGCGGCATACAGCACTGCCTCATCCCCGCCCCCAAGCACATCATCATAGACAAAGACGAACAAGGCGACTACGTCACCAAACTCTTCGCAAAAGAGCAAAGCCACAAGTCAATGCTCAAGATACTCGGCTATTGAATGCTTGAATGTGTAAATGCTTGAGTGCTGACGCAGTCAATATACCAAAACAATCGAGCAATGCTTGAATGTGTTATTGCTTGAATCATTCTACTCAGACAATCAAGCAATCCTTGAAATCCACCACCATGCCTACTGAGTGTACCACGTCTTGAATTCGGGAACGCGGGCCTTACTGATGATGATGCGGTCGGGAGTGGCAACGGCAAGGGCCAGCGCCAGCCTACCTATCGGCCAGACGTAAATCTCCTTAACAGCCCGATGGGCTACAATATACTGGCGGTTAGCACGGAAGAAAAGTGAAGGGTCGAGCTGGTCCATGACCATGTCGAGGGGACTGTCGACAGTGTACTTCCGACCATCCATAAGGATGGCGCGGGTAAGCCTGTCTTCGACATACAGGCAGGCTATCTGGCTCACCTCGACTGGCACCAACCTATCGAGATGCGGAATGAGGAAATGCGAGCGATAGTGCTTAAATGAAGCCACAAGGGACTCCACGGGGACGGTCGATTGTGGCGCAGCCAAACTCTCGAGCTTGTCCAGTGCATGGCGCAGGTCATCTTTCCCAATAGGCTTGAGGAGGTAGTCAACACTATTGACCTTAAAGGCTTGGAGGGCGTACTCGTCATATGCCGTGGTAAAAATGATGGGGCATCTGATGTCGACATGGTCAAAGATGTGGAAAGCCAAGCCGTCGGCGAGGTGGATGTCCATGAAACAGAGGTCGGGATAAGGTGCGGAAGATGAAGTATCCAAATGCTTGAAATACTCGACACCCTCCTCAATACTCTGTATAATGCCGAGAAGGGTGAAATGAGGCAACAGTTGAGCGAGGGTGCGCTGAAGATGTTGGGCGGCAATTACTTCATCTTCGATAATGAGGATTTTTTTCATAGCAGAGTCATATTAGAGGTATGTCGACGGTAAACTGGCTGTCGGACTGGCTGATGGCAATTGGCACGTGGTAAAGGAGCTCATAGCGGAGCGACAGATTGCCGAGGCCCATACCGCCCCCCGACTCGCTGTCCGTCTTAGGCTGCAACGGGTTGGTGACACGCAGGAGAGGATAGGGTGACTGAGGCGATGGTGCGACAGTGAGGATTGTGACGGTGAGGGGATGGCGTTGAGAAATGACATTGTGCTTGATTGCGTTCTCGACAAGAAGCTGTAGACTGATAGGCGGCAGGTGGAGGGGGAGAAACTCTGGCGAGACAAACTCATCGACATGTAGATTGCCGCCATGACGTATCTGCATCATATAGATATACGAATGGGTGAAGGACAACTCCTGCTCAAGGGTTACCTCCTTGGCGTCCTGCATTGTGTAGCGGAACGTGGCGGCAAGCTGCTGGAGATAGTTATGGGCGTTATTATCATCGGTACCGATAAGGCCGTCGAGAGTATTGAGGGAGTTGAAAAGAAAGTGCGGACTGATCTGCTGCTGAAGGGTTTGGTAGCGGGTAAGGATATTCTCGGACTGGAGGTGTTCGTTTTCAAGAACCAGCTGCTGCTGGCGAGTCACATTGTTGAGAAGAAGGGTAATAAGAGACGAGACAAGAGCCGATGCTGCGTTGGCGATAAGATTGATAGTAAAAGGGTTGGAGAGATTGCCTGCCCCGTAGATAATTGTCTCGGTTTGGAACGAGAGGAGGGTGAAGAGCGCAGCTATAGCCAGTGAACCTGCAAGACAGGAAGCAATAAGACCTGAAGACCTTAGCCCGCATCGGATAAGCCAGAAATTGTAGAGATAGAGTGGGATAAACAACAACGCATTGGCTAAGAGGACGAAGGGGACATGGAAGTTGGGTTCGAGGGTGTGTGTTGAAGGCGAGACAGCCCCCAGTACCATGACAATAGTGAGGATGAGCGCCGAGGCGAGGGCAAGCCATAGGGCACGGGGGGTGCGGTAGAGCTGGATAGAGTGGATTGTGGATATCCATTCTCTGAGTGGACGAGGCTTTATATAGGTGTGATATCTCATAGTGTGACAAACAAGGGCTGGCTACTTTACAACCGTCGTTTTCTTGAAAACGCTCAGGATGTTTTCACGCTGCAAAGATACGTTTTTATTTTCACATAATCACAGTTTGTGGTACTTTTCATACACGTTTTCGCTACAAAGACATGCCCGCATGAGCTTTGGCATGGCGAGAAAACGTCTGTTTCGAAGAAACAAACTTAAGGGAGGCACAAGCTGTGCAGAAATAGACAAGCACCTGTATCCAAAGGGTGAGATACTCATGGCGCACCTCGGCAAGGGTAGCCCCCATGGTGCTGAGTCGCACGAACCCCTGGATGCCAGGAGTGGAAGGGAAAATATAGCTGAATAGATACCAAAAACGCGGCATATTCGACTGCGGCCACACCATGCCAGAGATAAAGAAAAGAATGACGCTGAAAAAAACACAACAGAGAACTCCAGACATCTTCTGGCGAACAAAGAAATTACCGAAACTCATGCCAAAAAAGGTGACAGAAAGGATGAAGGGCAGGAGGAACAGCATAATGTGGCGCAGAGAGCCGAGCTGTGGCATATTAAACCAATGAGGAATGAGCCAGAGGTCTATCAATGTGATGGGGATATAGAGGAGGACGAAACAGAGTGCGCGCCCGACAGTGACACGATGGATGCTATGATTGCGAAGGTGAGGGGGTATGAGACGGAGAGCCCGCCGGTTCTCGTTGGCATCGCCGCAAAGGATGAGGATGCCTATAAAGAGTGTTTGGTGGACAATGAGCATAAGCAGTGCGGGGAGGAAGAAGCTGGAGAAGCCCCCTGCGGGGTTATAAAGCTTCACGTCGTCATAGGCAACTGGCTGGACAAGGTCGAGCGCCTCCTGCCCCGTAACGCCTGCAAGGGCGTAACGCTCCAATTCAATGGTATGCATCTCGTCGATGAGGACGTCGTTGCCGCCAAGAAGGGCATTCTTGTAATAGAGGAAAGAACTCATGTCGCACATGACGGCGACGCGGGCGGTGCGGAGCGAGGCCAGACGGGTGCCGTAGTCGCGCGGGAAATAGAAGATGGCATGGACTCTGTGGTTATTCATCAGGTACCGTGCTTCGGCAAGATTGCAGCAATGGTAGGCCACTTCTATTTCGGGGGTGGACTCAAGCTTGTAGATGAAACGGTGGCTCTCCTCGCAATCGGAATCATCGACAACGGCCACAGGAAGGTTGATAACCGTTTCCTTATAATAGACCGAGCAGAAGATGAGCGGATAGAGCAACGTTGCTATGAAGAAGACCAGCATGACCATGGGGTCAGAGAAGATGCGCCGTACCTCAGCACTGAACACCAGCCAAATGTCGAGCAGCGCAGTCCTGATACTGAGTTTTTTACGGTCCGCTGTCGGCAACAGGGCTTGGCGGTTATCTGGATGGTCGGTATTTTTCATGACAGTTGTTTTTTATTGAGGTTAATCTCCATCATCTTAGCTCCGATGAGAAAAGCCAACCCAAAGAGGAGCAGGCTGGCTATGGACACCCAGCATTGGCCAAGTCCGTTACCAAAGATGGCAATGTCACGGTAGGCAAGATAATAGTGCCTGATGGGATAAAGCCAGCTGAGGCTCCCGAAGAAGCCAGGCATTGCTTCGACGGGGAAAGAGAACCCACTGAGAGAAAAGCTGAGAGCTGCATATACGGCGCAGATGCCCATGGCAAGGGGCGGGTCGGGAATACAGCCAGAGATGAGTACCCCGGCACATTGGGCGGCAGGGATAAGCAGCAGACTGACAAGGACCATGAGGAGCCAATTGCCGTTCATGGGAAAATGCATGAGGCCAAACATGATAAAGTTGGCCAGCAACACGAGAAATGAGTAGTGGACAGTGTAGGGCAAGAGTTTGCCGACAAGAGCTTTGACAGTATTGTTGCCGCCCTTCCTCATCCAGTTGCGAAAAGTACGCTCCTGCCGTTCGCGACTGATGAGGTAAACGGTGTGGAGCTGGGAGATAAACGCAATGATAGCGGGGATGAGTGTGGTCATGAGATAGATGCGGTAGTTGGTCCACGGATTGCCTATCGGGTGGGTGTCCAATTCCACAGGCATGATAAGCCCCATAATCTGCTCTTCATCATAGCCTTTCTTGCGCAGTATCTCACGTTGCACTGCACCAGAAGCCAACATACCCATCGTGGCCAATTGCTTATAGCTGAGGGTGCCGGCAAGGAGGTAAGCGTTGTTGGAATACAGACCCAAATGGGGGGCATGGAACTGAAGAAGCTCGTTGTAAGTGTCAGGAGGAATCTCGTAAAAGGCGAAAATCTCGCCACACTGCATGGCCTTACGCGCTTCGGCATGATTGTCATAAACCGCTTCAACATGGACACCCTGAGTGGCATTAAGCTCATGACAGAGACGGCGCGAGAGATAGCTATGATCCATGTCAACCACGCCTATCGGCATCCTCTGAGGCAGACCTTCCTGCATCAACGTGGCAAAAAAAATGAAAGAAAAGATGATACCCAAGGTGAGAATAATCGGGTAGCGGGGTTGCAGCTGGATGCGCCGCAACTCGCGGTGCAGCACTCTCAAAGTGGGGTTTATAGTCTTGTTATTCATAGTGCCGATGGAGCCAACGAGGCGTATCATTACTATTTGGTGTTGCTGATGATAGCCGTCATGCCGGGACGAAGACCATCAATTCTTTCTTGAGGGACAGCTTTTACATCGAAACTCTTTACATCATACTGTCCGTTGGTTTTTGTGGCACGCCAAGTCGCATAGCTGGCCATGGCACGCACTTTTCTGACATTGCAGGTATATGTCTGTTCGCCTAGTGCGGGGATGTTTACCTCGATGGTAGAGCCACTGTGAATATCTTTCAAAAGGTCTTCACGCACGGCGAAAGTCATCCAAGTATCGCTCATATCGAGAATCGAAACCACCGGGGAGCCCGTGCCGATAAGGTCGCCCATCTTGGCATACACCTCCACCACTTCGCCATCATGAGGGGCTATAAGGTAACTGTCATTCTTGTAGCTCTGCACCTCTGCCACAGCACCACCCGCCTGGTTGACAAGGGCGGCAGCGGCATCAATGTCCTCACGCTGCGCACCCTCTTTAGCCATCAGGTATTGCTGTTCGGCTGCGGCACAGTCGGCTTGCGCCACCTTGTATTTGGCATCCACCTCGTCGAATTTTTGGGCTGAAACCACGCCTTTCTCATACAAACCCTTCACCCTTTCGTACGATTTGCCGTAGACCTCGACTGCTGCCTTAGCCTTCTGCCACACCTGATAAGCCATCTGAACCTGTTGTTCCCGAGCTCCATGCTGTGCTTTTTGACTCTGGGCAGAGGCTGCACTATGCACGGCGGTGGCCTGCATCATCTTGGCATCAATCTGGGGGCTGTTGATGTGGGCGAGGGTATCACCGGCCTTCACTATGTCGCCCTCTTGGACATAGATTTGGTCAATACGGCCAGGCACTTTGTTGCTGACACGATATTCGGAAGCGTCGACCTCGCCCATGAGTATTTCTTTCTGCGGATGGATGGCCACAAGGCCTGCCAATGTCACAATAATCACCAGCCCAATGATAACTGCGAGGCCGGACAATAGGGATTTATTCGTTTCTTTCATAATGTTGGAAGAGTATTTGATTTATTACTGGTTAATTCCCATGGCTTGACGTAAATATACACGGCTCATGGCTATCTCAATCTGGGCATCGACCACCTCGCTCTGTGCCGACTGCCATGCCGTTTGTGCCGCCATGAGGTCGCTGCTGCTGCACACGCCCGCCCGAAAGCTCTCGTCGGCCAGTCTGAGGTTCTCTTCGGCGTTCTCGAGTCCGACCTGAGCCTGGGTAAGCTTCTTGTAGGCCAAAGTCAGTTCATAGCTGAGCTTGTTGACTTGTAGCTCTATCATCTCTTGGGCTTCCTCTATCTGGTAAGCCACCTCGCGGCGTTTGGCCTTGGCAGCCTTGACGGCATAGATTCCGCCGGGATGGACGATAGGGATATTGACTGCAACACCAGCCATCAGCGAGCCGCTGAATTCATTTTTGAAACCGTCGAAAATATTGGGGTTGGAAAACAGGTAGCCTGCCGTAACACCGATATTGGGCAGCAAGGTCGAACGGGAGATGCGCACCCCTTGTTGTGCTATGCTGTCGCTTATGCGCAGCATCTTCATCTCACTGCGGCGGCTGTAAATGGTATCCATATTGATGTTTTCAGTGGTAAACGTCCATTCTGGAGAGGCCAACCAGTTTTCATCGGCTACCGTAAAAACGGTGTCGAGCGGCATCCCGCAGCGCTGGGCGAGCAGCATCTTGGCAAGGAGTAGTCCATTGGTGGCTTTGGTAAGGTTCATCTGAGCCTCATTGAGTTTCACACGCACCCGGGTAAGGTCGCCCTGTGTCGCCACATCGGCCTTGACCATCTCATCAACATTATTGTATAGCGTCTGTAGAAGGTCTGCATATTTTTCCGCCACCTTCTTTTTATGTTGAATCGAAACCACCTGCCAGTAGGCTTCGTCGACTGCAACAAGGGTTGCTTCGCGCTGCTGGTCGTAGGCGGTGCCCGACAGGTTGTTTGCCAACTGTGCACAACGGTAGAGTGCCAGCAACTTCCCACCCGTGAAAAGCGGTTGGGAGACGGTGACTGCGCCAATAACTACCGAGTGGGTGTTAAGGTCGAGGGCATCTGTAATCTTATGCCCCATACCGTTCAGCGCATTCTCTATACGCGTGTTATGCAAGATGTTGTCCACGGCAGGACCCACCACATCGCTGTTCAGGCCAAGGTTGGTCAGTTCGTCGGTGATGGCCTGGTTAATATTACTTTGAACATGAGTACCCAAGGAGTTGATTTCGCCTTGCTGCTCAGCGCTAAGAAGATTCACCTCTTTCTGCATCCACGAATATGCACCGTTGGCACTCACTTTGGGAAGCATTTGAAATAGCGCCACTTTTTCTAAGGCCTCTGTCTCTGCTTTTCGGATTTCGGCTTGTTTCAGCCCTCTGTTGGCATCCAATGCCCGCTGACGGCATTGCTCAAGCGTAATGCACTGCTGAGCCGCAACAACGAATGGAAACAGCGACAAAATTAACAATGTCAAACTTTTGCGTATCATCTCGTATCTATTTTGATGATGCAAAAGTACATATATTATTAAGAGCAGTGACTTGCCAGTTGTCTCAACCGTCCAAATTGATAGTTGAAATGAACGAAAGCGGGTCTGGAACGTACGGTATAAGGTAAACGGTGTTTGCCGTTTTCAATGTTTGCACGTAGAGAATAGAGAATGGACCGCTATGTTAGTACTTTTCATTTCTTAATTCTCAATTCCTCCATCAGGCGGTCGTTCACTTCGAGGGGGGTGTGCTTGCCTGCTTTGGAGCATTGTGCCTCGATGGCTTTGCCGCAGGCACAGCCGCCCCGTTCCCCGGTGTAGGGGTCTATGCTGCTGCAATGGTGCTTGAATTCTCCATGCTTCTTGAATAGCATCTTTACCCCCAGCCCCACCATCAGCAGGGCTAGGGCGGCCAGGGCGCAAAGTAATGTGTATAATATATCGGCTTTCATAATGCTTGAATGTTTGAATTATTGCTTGAATGCTCGAATGTGTAAATGCTTGAGTGCTGATGTCGTCAATATACTAAAACAATCAGACAATCAAGTAATCCTTTTCAGTCTGACATAAAGAAAAAGCCGCGGGTTGTGCGCGGCTCTCTTTGGCTCCCCAAGCAGGACTTGAACCTGCGACCCCCTGATTAACAGTCAGGTGCTCTAACCAACTGAGCTATTGAGGAAGATTTGCTCTCTTTATCTCTCGAAAGCGGTTGCAAAGATACACACATTTTTTCAATCAGCAAAATTTTTTTTCGCTTTTTTTCTTCTCCAGCCCTTAAAATATTAGTCTACAGCGGTTACGAATTTCAAATTTTCTACAATATCCCCGGCAATAAGGCTGTATTCTGACTGCTTTTTCACTGCAATATCGGCAGATTTGCCATGTATCCAGACAGCCAAAGAGGCACACATCGCTGCATTTATCTGATTACCTTTATTTTGAGCTAAAATAGAAAGTGTGATACCTGTGAGGACGTCACCGCTTCCAGCGGTCGCCATGCCGGGATTCCCTGTTGTGTTGACATATATTTCTCCCTCAGTATCCGACACTTGGGTGTGGTGACCTTTATAAACAATAACGCATCCCGTCTCGCGGCTCAGCCTTAGCTGTGCCATCTGCCGTTGCTCTTCCTCGGGCCATCGGCCGAAGAGGCGTTCAAATTCTTTGGCATGGGGTGTGAGGATGGTGGCGGACAGGGCGGAGTGTTCCTTAAGGAGCGCGATGCCGTCCTGAGCTTGTGACAGCATATTCAGCGCATCGGCATCCAACACCATCGGCAGCCTCGCTGCTGCCCTCATAAGAGCCCGCAGGGCCGCCGTGCAATCGGTCCCCAAGCCAGGTCCCACGGCGACGGCATCGTATCGTTGCAGCTCGTCAGGGGTGTACTCATGAGTGAATATTCGGTCGTCTTCATCGATAGAGACCATGGCTTCGGGGACGGCTGTCTGCATGATGTCAACCCCCCGGCGGGGAACATGGACGGTGAGCAGGCCCACGCCCGCGCGCAGACAGGCGCGTGCCGCAAGCACGGCGGCACCCATCTTGCCATAGCTGCCCGCCACCAGCAAGGCATGGCCATAGATGCCCTTATGGCTGTCGGGCGCCCTATTGATAAGAAACGAAGGGAACTGAGGTTTGTCCACAAAAATCATACCTTTGAATTGAGAATTGAAAATTGAGAATTTGCTGCCGCACCCGGATAGCTCTACCCCCTATCCTCTAACCCCTACAAATCCTTTTTAGTTTTTAGTTTAAATCTAACCTCAAGCCATACGAACATTCATAATAAGAGCTAAGAAGTACGGCTGTTTCCACCCACTTCTTAGCTCTTAGTTATTACTTATTCTTACCTACTAGAAATGATAGGTGAGGCCCATACCGAAGGTCCAGGTGCGGTTGTAGGTGGCGAAGGGGCTCTTGGCGGTGCTCACAAGGCCGTGGTAGTAGTTGCCCTCGAAATGGAGCTGCCAAGCCGGACTGACGCGGAGGTTGAGGCCGATGCCGCCTGCCAGACCAGCGTCGAAACGGTTGTCATAGCCTTCGACGAAGCTGTAAGCGTCGCCTTGGAACGGACGGGGGTCGTCAGCCACATAGACGTAGCCGTGGCGCCACTGGGTGAGCCAGTAGGCCATGTAACCTCCAAACATGAAGTGGATGCGCACGTCCTCGCCGCCTACCGAGAGGTCGCCCATAAGGGGGAGCTGGAGGTAGAGGTCGCGATAATATGTGCGGTACACGTTGGTATTGTCGATATACTTGACGTTGAGGTCGGTGATGTAGTTCTTAGAGATGAGTGAAAGGCCAGAACGGATGCCGAACCATTGGTTGAACTGGTAGCCTGCACGAACCTCGGTGCTGATGCCGCGGTCGGTATACCAGGTGCCGGAAGTGAGGGCGTTTTGAACTGCCAGCTGGTTGCTGGAGCCGCCGAGCATGAGGCCTAGGTACCAGCCACGGGCCTCGTCGTCCAGAATGTCGCTCTGGGAGATGAGGTCGGTGCGCACATCTTCACGACGGCCCTGCTTGTGGTGGTCGCACTTGCCCGAGCAACGTCCCATAATCTGCTCATCGCGAAGATTCACACGGGTGGATGGCTGCACACGCTCGACCAAGTTGGCGTTAAGGAACATCTGATATTTGGTGGCATCAATCAGAGCTGTTGCCATACGGCCCGAGCGGGTCTGGATGAAAACCCCATACTTGGTAAGAGTGTCTTGAGGCAAAAAGTTGGTGTCGGCAAAGGTAACCAAAGCGGACACATACTCTCTGGTTCCCTGATTCTGAGCCATAGCCCCGCCCATGACGGCGAGAAGCATTGCGATAGTGAGTATTTTCTTCATAATATTGTGATGATATTTATTATTTTCAAAATGCAAAGATACGAACATTTTTTGAATTATAAAGAATTTTTATTTGTCCGGGCATCCCATGCAGCCATTTTTACCCAAATCAGCCAATATGGTTTATGGCAGATTAGTATTTGTTATGAACAGATTGGACTCATCGCTAATGAACGTAGCGGACAATAACGTCGCGACCGAATGGGAGCAACGCCATTTCATGTGAGTGCGCGACTGAATAGGATGAAGAAACACCTGTAAACAAAGAGCCCCTGCCGTTGCGGCAAGGGCTCTTTATTTGTTTGTTGCGGGCGGCTGTGCCGCCTGCAACAAGGTTTGCAATTCAATTATTGTCGGATTTCAAAGAGAAATGCTGATAAGGCATAAACAGACCTAGAAGAGCGGGTCAGATTGTACAATTCGCCTAATGACCGATTTGGGTCAAAAGCCCCACGCTCTTCTATTCTTTCATATTGTCGAGCATCCCTTTTGCAAGAGCATCCCCTTGGTTAGCTGACAGCTGCAGCCACTTTTTCGCCTGCGACAGGTCTTCTTTTACACCCCTGCCAAATCGATAGCAGAACCCAAGTCTACGTTGTGCCGTAGCATTACCTTGGTCGGCAGCCCTGCGGAACCACTTTACCGCTTCGGCATAGGACTGGGCGACGCCCTGGCCATTCTCATAGCACACGCCAAGATTACATTGTGCCGCGGCAAGACCTTGGTCGGCAGCCCTGCGGTACCACTTTACCGCTTCGGCGTAGGACTGGGCGACGCCCTGGCCATTCTTATAGCACACGCCAAGATTATTTTGTGCCGCGGCATCACCTTGGTCGGCAGCCCTGCGGAACCACTTTACCGCTTCAGCGTAG
>JAFRXG010000032.1:0-33409 GCA_017441565.1 Bacteroidales bacterium
CCGCCATGAGCTTCGACCCCGAAATCATCTACAACACCATCAAGAAACGTTATCCCAACTTCGAAATGGTCTATGAACCCGAACCCATCAAGCAGGCCATCGCCGACAGCTGGCCCGACAAGATGGACGACAGCTGCGCCCGCAACGAGTGGGGCTGGAACCCTCAGTACGACCTTGAGAAGATGACCGACGACATGATTCTCAACCTGAAAAAGAAACTCTTATAGTTTTTATTGTTATGCAGTGCGAAGTGAATGGTGTCGCACTCCTATGAGTGTCGCCATTCACTCTTTTTTGCGTCGCCATTTGCATATGCCCCTTTCCCGTATAATCCTTCTTGCCCCGCTCGCCCTGATGATGGCATTCGCCTCGTGCCAGGGTGGGGGCAACGACAATACCCCCGTTATGTCAAACGATGAATGCCTTATCTGTGGCGCCCCGCTGGAGTATCTGAGCCAGGACACCCTCATGGAGTGTGCGATATGCCACAAACAAGAGCTGAGCAAGACCTGCTGCACCCAGGGCCACTATGTCTGCAACGACTGCCACATGGCTGGCATGGACTCTATCATAGCCCTCTGCCTTGCCGACACCTCCAAGGACCCCATAGCCGTCCTGGAGCGCATGATGTCGCAGCCCTTCTGCCACATGCATGGCCCCGAACACCATGTGCTGGTGGGCGCGGCCCTGCTGGTGGCCTATAACAACGCCCTGCCCGACACGGCCAGGCTCGACCTCCCCGCCGCCCTGTTGGAGGTGATGAGCCGCGGGCGTCAGGTGCCGGGCGGCGCCTGTGGATATATGGGTGCCTGCGGTGCCGCCATTAGCACCGGCATATTCATGTCGGTGGTGACCCGCAACACACCCCTATCGACCGACAGCTGGCGGATGTGCAACCTGATGACGGCGCGCGCCTTGGAACAGGTGGCCTTGAACGGAGGCCCGCGCTGCTGCAAACGCGACTCCTACCTCTCGGTACTCACGGCGGTCGACTTCGTCAAAGAGCACCTGGGCGTGGCGATGGAACGGGCGGAAGTCACCTGCTCGCGTAGCGACATCAACAACCAGTGCATCGGCAAGAAATGCCCCTTCTCGCCCGCACGCTAGAGTATAATGCATTATTAACCAATTATAAAATATCAAGAAGAATGAAACGTAATCTTTTATCCGCTATCGCCGCTGTGGCCATAGCCGTGACTCTGTCCGCCTGCTGCGGCAACAGGAACGAGTCGGAAGAAGCTTCCGCCTGCTGCAACGCTCAGCAAAAATGCGCCCCCTTGGAGCTCAAGAGCGTGGCCGAACGCACCAATATGGGTGCCAAGATATTCGTCACACCCCAACCGGCCCTGATGATTGGCACTTATGACGAAAACGGCAACCCCGATGTGATGATGGCTGCCTGGGGTGGCCAATGCGACGGCAATCAGGTCTGTTTCCGCCTCTCGCCCCACCGCACCACCACTAACCTGCGTGCCACCCGCGAGTTCACCCTCAGCTATGCCACCACCCGCGACGTGGCCGAGAGCGACTATTTCGGCACCGTGTCGGCCAACGATGTGCCCGACAAGATTGCCCGCGCCGGCTTCACCGTCACCAAGAGCCAGAACATCAACGCCCCCATCATCGACCAGTACCCGCTGACCCTCGAATGCCGTGTGGTTGAGATTCTAGAGCGTGGCAATGACGGCTGCTTCGTCATCGGCGAAGTGGTCAACACCATCGCCGACCCGGCCATCCTCACCGACGGCCGCATCGACCTCGACAAGCTGCAGCCCATCGTCTTCGACGCCTCCATCCCCGCCTACCGCACCGTGGGCGACACCGTGGGCAAGGCCTGGGGTGCCGGTCAGGTCTTCGTGCAGAAGTAATCCCCAATCGGCCATCAAGCCGACATTACAATTTATCTCACAACTACGCCCTCGAACCGCGGTTCGAGGGCGTAGCTTATCAGTGCATAAGCTTCTTATTGACTCTTTATAAGTGCCTTATGAGACCCTTTTAGGCTCATGTATCCTAGAAGGATCCTAGACTTTCCTAGTATTATCTTATAATAGGCGAAGGTGCTGCGGGCATATGAGGGATGACGCAATAAAGGCTGTCGGTTATCGGGCGCAGAGGAGCATGCCGCCGCCCGCCAGCAGGGTGAAAGCGAAGGTGCTGATGACCAGCAGCGGGAGCAGGGGGTCGAGCTCGCGGTCCTGGCGGTGCCACACGCCGTGCAGGTGTTTCACATACAGCGGCAGGGTGAGGAGGTAGAGCCAGGCCGTCCAGCGGGTGGCGGTGAGAGCCGTGTATGTGGCCATTGCTAGCCATCCGAAGGCTATCAGCAGCGTCTGGTAGAGGCGGGCGCGGTGGAGGCCGAGCTTCAATGCCACCGTGGTGCGGTTGGCGGCATCGGTCTTCATGTCGCGGATGTTGTTCACGTTCAGCACCGCGATGCTGAAGAGGCCAATGGCGCTGGCGGGCAGCAGCACCAGCGGGTTGACGAGGTCGTGGGTGTTTATATAGTAGCCTCCGATTACGGACACTAGGCCGAAGAAGACGAACACGTAGAAGTCGCCCCATCCGCGGTAGCCGTAGGGGTTTTTGCCCAAGGTGTAGCGCATGGCGGCGGTGATGGCGGCGGCGCCGAGCAGCACGAGCAGCAGCGGCTCTACGCCGAAGAGGGTGCCGCAGGAGCACGCTATCATGCCCAGCCCGCTGAGGGCGCAGCAACAGGCGGTGACGGCTATGAGGCGCTTCATCTGCGGTATGGTCATATCGCCGTATTGGAGGGAGTAGCGGATGCCTTGGCGGTCGGCGGTGTCAGTGCCTTGGAGGGTGTCGCCCAGCTCGTTGGAGAGGTTGGAGAGGATTTGCAGCAGGGCGGTAGTGGTCATGAGCAGCACCACGGTGCCTACCGCGAGGGGCTGATGGGTGGCGGCAATGAAGGTACCCATCACCACACCGGCCAAAGAGAGCGGGATGGTGCGAAGGCGCATGGAGCGGATGCAGGCTTTGAGTTTCATATCGTAAGGTGGTTTGTCGGTTGATGGATTATTTTTCTCCTATGTACATGCGGCAGATGCCAAGGGTGAAGGCCTTGTGGCGCACCTGGCGGTAGCCGCAGCCCCGCATGACGGCCATCCACTCGTCGCGTCCGGGGAAGTCGGCCACGGAGGCGGGCAGATAGCGGTAGGCGGCTTTGTCGCCCGACACCCAGCCGCCGATGCGGGGCAGCACCTGGGTGAAATAGAAGTTGTAGCACCACCGAATCAGCGGGTTGGTTGGGAGGGAGAGCTCCAGTATCACCAGGCGTCCGCCCGGTCGGAGGACGCGAAGGATTTCGCGCAGGGCTTGTTCGCGGTGCTCAAAGTTGCGGATGCCGAAGGCGATGGTGGCGCGGTCGAAGCTGTCGGCAGCGAAACGCATCTGCTCGCTGTTGCCCTGCTCGCAGCTGATGCGGTCGGCGAGGCCTTGCTCGTCCACCTTGTGTCGCATCACCTGCAGCATGCCTTCTGTGAGGTCGATGCCCAGCACCTGGGTGGCGGGGTGGGCTCGGCGGGCGATGGCGATGCTGTAGTCGCCGGTGCCGCAGGCGATGTCGAGTATTTGTTGGGGCTGGCTGCGGTTCACAATCCAGCGCAGCGAGCGCCGCCGCCAGGTGTGGTCGATGCCCAGCGACAGCATGTGGTTCAAGCGGTCGTAGGTAGGTGCTATAGAGTTGAACAATAGTTCGGTACTCTCAGTTTTTGGCCCTTGCATGCTTATTTTAGAGGTCAAGTTCTTTTTCATGTCTGCAGTTGTGGCAAGTGTTGCTTGCGGTTTATGAGGTTCAGCATGTGTTTTTTATGCTCATAACTATACCTCGTCATGTTTCATAAGGGTTTCTTTCAATTGTAGACCTTTCTTGGTCAGTTGGGACGTTGGATTTAGTTGGCGGGGTGTATTGGGATATGACATTTAGTTGTATGGCTGGGAGGATGAATTGCTTCTTAAAATACCAATGAGGCTTATACACTTGCTTGTACGCTTTTATAATTGCTTTAGGGTAAAAAAAGACTGATTTTTGCTATACTGGGTTGTGAACGCGTTTCGCCGAAATGCTGAATAGTTGAGGTTTTGCCTCCCCACACTGCGTGCCTTGTGTGTGATTATTGAGGGTCAGCCTTTTCGAGGCTGTTGAAAAATCAGTCATATATTGCATAAGAGTCACTCTATTTTTTCAGTCTATAGTAAATAACGTGTTATGGACTTTTATATTGTACCTTCAGGGCAAACGCATCAAATATAACAATCCTTGGGGTTCTAGAAGGACGTGGGTTTCTTCGCAACCGGCGTTTTCTCGCCTCACTGTACAAGCAGGCTAGTCTGGATTCGGTTTATCGAAAACGGTTGAAAAGGTGTTCAACTGGAATTTTAATCGTATCTTTGCATTGTTATTATATGTATTGATGTTCGTAAAGGTTTTATATAAGTCGCTATTAATGTGCTTTTTGCTGTCGATTGGCTTTGAGGCTGTAGGGCAGAATACGGTGACGATGTCAGATTATACAAGGATTTATGCCTGCCAGCACCCGTCAGGCACAATATATGATGATGGTGGTAACTATGGTTACTATTCCAATTCTTTTGACGGATATGTGGTTATCGTTGCCTCACCAGGGACTATGATTACCCTTTCGGGTTCGTACAACACAGAGCAGTGGGATGACTATATTACGGTATATGATGGGGATTATACTCCTGGTTCAACACCTTCGGGCAATACATTGGTCAACCGGGTGAGTGGCGTTAATACACTCAGCACTTCCTGTACGACGGGTTACATGACTATTTATTTTCATTCCAATAGTACTATTTCACGTTCAGGGTTTTCATTCCAATATAGTTGCACAGGGGAGAATGTTCGCCCAGTGTGTAATAATAGCATAACAAATCTCACCTTTACGAATGTTACTGATAATTCAGCCTTGTTGAGATGGGATGCGACAAATACGAGTGGGCCGTTCCGAGTTGAGGTGAACGGCAAGGTGTCGTATGCATACACCAACCGTCTCGCTCTTTTACACTTGTCGCCAGCAACGCATTATTATGTTAGCGTGCTGGATTTGTCGGACAGTCTTTCATTATGTTGTTCGGCCTTGGGGTCGTTTACGACGGAGTGTATTTCTTCCACCACAAACTGCATTGATTATGCCGATTTGCACGGCAGCAATGTCACATGTCGTTATGGGACGGTCAGTTCAACATCCACATACAATGCGTCATATAATGTGGGTGTCGTTGATTATGGGCCTGCGAGTCAGAGTTCGCAGCATACGGTTCATATCAATCCGAGCGAGAGGGACACCCGCACCGGTAGCCAGCTGCTAACGGTGCCAAAGGGATTCTGTTCTTCCGTCCGATTGGGTAATTGGGGTACTGGTAGGGGAACAGAACAAATCACTTATCGGTATCATGTGGATACGAATATCAATAATCTGTTGATTATGAAATATGCAGCCGTGTTGCAGGACCCCAATCATTCAAGAGTGGCGCAGCCGAGGTTCAGTTTTACAATCACTGATATGCGGGGGGTGGGTATCAGCCAATGTTATAATGCCGATTTTATCGCCAACCCGAATTTGGGTTGGAACATAAGCAGCAACAACGTTTTGTGGAAAGACTGGACGACGGTGGGAATTGATTTGGCCCCATTGCATGGTATGACCATCAACATCACCCTCACCACATACGATTGTGTACAAGGAGGGCATTATGGGTATGCCTACTTTGTTTTCCAATGTACGAACAAGGTGCTTACTTCCGACAATTGCACCTCTGAGGAGAACACGTTTCATGCCCCGGCCGGGTTCAGTTATAGGTGGTATAGGCAGGATGCTCCTGGTGTCACCCTTTCCACGCAGGACACACTGCATGTCACACAGGCAGGCAACTATATGTGCGACCTCTCATTTATCGGAGCCCCGGTGGCTGGCTGCTCGTTCACTATGTCGGCTATAGCAGGCATCCGTTATCCGTGGGCGCGTTTCACGCCTGTGGTAGAAAACTGGTCGGGGTGTGTGCCGACCTACAGGTTTGTGAACAACAGTATCATCACGCTTGATAGTGAGCACGACACATTGACATCGCAGACTTGCGAAAGCTATTTGTGGACAATTGACGACACCATTACCTCTACAGACATTAACCCCGTCGTCCCATTGGAGCCAGGCTACCATACGGTGAGGCTCGAAGCCATGATAGCCAATGGGTCCTGTGTCGATACAGCCGACACCATATTTTTTGTTGACTCACCCTGTTTGCGGTACGACACGTTGGATGTCGCCATTTGTGCCGGCGGCACTTATCGTCTTTTTGACACCTTGCTGGCCACGCCGGGTACGTACCAGCGTGATAGCAATTACCAATTCAGAGTAGTGAACCTCACGGTGGATTCTCCGTTACAGGGATTGGAGGAGGATACGGTCTGTGACCAATACCTGTGGCTGGCCAATGGGCATGAATACCTGCAAAGCGGGGTCTATATCGACACTTTGGTCACACCTGAGGGATGTGACAGCATCGTTACGCTCGACCTCATGGTAAACTCGTCTACTTCCGCTTCTTACTATGACACTTGTGTGGAGAACCAGCTGCCGCGTCATTATTTGGGCATAGAGGCATACGGGGACACGTCGCAAGCATTTATAACTATTGCCAATGCCGCCGGGTGCGACTCGACTATTCATTATCACCTCAAAGTGCATTGGAATACGTACAGAACTATTGACAGCACGGTGTGTGACAACCAGGTGCCCCTATTGTGGAGAAACAAGGTCTTCTCAGAGGCAGGTATTCAATACGACACCCTTCCCAATGTGGCGGGGGCCGACAGCATTATAACACTTTCCCTTCACGTCTTGCCCACTTACCACCAGCATGCTTATGATACCATCTGTAACAACCAGAGCACAGTATTCGAGAATCACACGTATAAGGTCCCAGGAGTCTATGACGAACCCCTTCTAACACGCACCAACCCTCAGTGTGATAGTATTAGAACACTGCATCTTTTCGTCAAAGACACCTCCGTGGGCGACACTATGGCTACAGCTTGTGATTTCTTCCAGTGGTATGGACGCAGTTATTCAGCTTCGACCACCGACACGTTGAACCGTCATCACCTCAATGAGGCAGGGTGTGACAGCACTGTGGTGTTGCACCTCAGCGTCTTCCCTTCTTACAATATTCCCTTTATTGACACGATTTATTATGGTGACACACTGCTTTTCGAGGACTCTCTATACACAGTGGCGGACACCTTTTATACGCATCATTATACCTCCATTCATGGTTGTGATTCGCTCCATACGCTTCATCTTCTTGGCAAGACATTGATTGAGGACAATAGGTTGGATTCCATATGCATTGGCGACACTTATGATTTCTATGGTTTGTCACTGTCGGAGCCGGGCATCTATCACGACACGGTAATCACATACGATATATCCGTCCCAGACACTTCGGTAGTTCTAATACTTGTTGTGCTTCCGATTCCAGAGGTGAGTATTGATTCGAACTACACCTGTTACCTCCAGCCGCACTACAACCTCTACGGTCATGCCGATGTACCCTACCATTTGTGGTCGGCCAGCCCAAGGGATGCCAGAGTTGAAGGTGGCGAATACGACAGCATCCTGTCGGTCTCACCTCAGGAGACTACGACCTATTATTATACGGCTGACTACCGGCCAAAGACCCTTTGTCCTGTAACGGATAGCATCCGTATCAAACCTCTTGACACCGTTGAGGCACGAATATATTCGATGCCGGGTTTTTATACTTTCGAGAACCGCAATGTCCTGGCCATAGACTCCAGTAGTGGACATGTTCGTCAGCGCCAATGGGAGGTGTGGTATAACGACAACTATGCCTACTCCGCCACCTCCGAGTTGCTCAACCTGGAGGTGGGGCAGTTAGTAGACAGCATTATGCTGGTGCTTGCGATTACCAGTAGCCAATGCTCCGATACTGACACGGTGGTGATTCCACAGTATGTGGACGGCATATTCTTTCCCAATGTGTTCACCCCCTCATTAGAGACTAATAACACCTTTGGTGGAGTTTCACCTTCGGTGCTACAGTATGAGATATGGATTTATGACCGCAGAGGCAGTCTTATGTTTCATTCAACCGACATCACTGACCGTTGGGATGGCATGTCGAACGGCAAGCCCTGCACCATGGGCAATTATGTCTATCATTGCCGTTATTCTGACAAGACCATGCCTAATGGATTGAAAAGTATTACTGGTTCGGTGCTCCTTTTACGTTGATTGTCGGATAGATGCTGTTGGTCTTGACCAGATGTTACGCAACAAGGAATTCATAAAAATGTATCAATATTTTTCACAAGTTGGATTAAAATCGTATCTTTGCATTTCTAAAATAACCGTCAGTGGGTATTTGTTTTAGAATAGATGTTTGAATATCAGAATAATTAATAAATTGTACCTATTATGAGAAAAACACTTTCACTTTTGTTGATGGGCGTGGTCCTTCTGATGGGCTATGAGGCCACGGCGTGTACCAATTTTCTTTTCACCAAGGGTGCCACCAAGGACGGAAGCACCATGATTACTTATGCGGCTGATAGCCATGTGCTTTATGGAGAGCTCTATTACCGTAAGGCTGCCGACTATCCGGCTGGTACCATGTTTATGCTTGTTGACTGGGACAGCGGCAAGAAACTCTTCGAAATTCCACAAGTGGCGCACACCTATAGTGTGGTAGGCAACATGAACGAGCATCAGCTGGCTATCGGCGAGACCACGTATGGCGGCCGTGAGGAGTGCTGGAAGGACGAGGTGAAGGGCATCGACTATGGCTCTCTCATCTATGTTACCTTGCAGCGTGCCAAGAATGCCCGTGAGGCTATTTATTGGATGACCAAGATGGTGGCCGACTACGGCTATTGCAGCGAGGGCGAGAGCTTCTCCATCTGCGACCCCAACGAGGTGTGGATTCTGGAACTGATTGGCAAACGCGGGGCTCCTGTGAAGGCCGACCTTGCCAAGAAGCTGAAATACAAGTATACTGATGGTGCTGTGTGGGTGGCCCGCCGTATCCCCGACGGCTATGTGAGCGGTCATGCCAACCAGGCCCGTATCACCCAGTTCCCCCAGGAGGGTGCGAAATGGAATAAGGCCAAAGGCAAAGGTCTGCATCAGGTAATCAGCAGCAACCATATGGACTATCTGTATGAGCCCGAAGTGGAATGCGTCTATGCGGCCGATGTGGTGACATACGCCCGCGCCTGCGGCTGGTTTGACGGCAAAAACGAGGAGTTCAGTTTTGCCGACACCTACGCACCCCTTACTTTCAGCGGCATCCGTGGCTGCGACGCCCGTGTGTATGCGATGTTCAACCGTGTGAACCGCGAGATGCGCAAATATGAGAAATATGCTATGGGCGACCCCAATGCGGAGCGTATGCCCCTGTGGATTAAGCCAGACCATAAGGTGGATGTCCATGAAGTGATGAACCTGATGCGCGACCATTATGAGGGTACCTCGATGGATATGTCCAAGGATATGGGAGCCGGTCCTTTTGCCTGCCCCTACCGCTGGCGTCCTATGGGTTTCGAGGTGAACGGCAAGCAGTACATCCACGAGCGTGCCACTTCGACACAGCAGACTGGCTTCAGTTTCGTGGCTCAGTGCCGCAGCTGGCTGCCTGCCAAGGTGGGCGGCATCCTGTGGTTTGGTGTTGATGACACTTACAGCACGGTCTACTGCCCCATGTATTGCGGCATTACCCGCATTCCTGAATGCTTCAGACAGGGCAACGGCGATATGCTGACCTATAGTGAGACCGCTGCCTTCTGGCTGTTTAACCGCGTGACCAACTTCGTCTACAGCCGCTATAGCGATATGATTGTGGACCTACAGAAGGTGCAAGATATGCTGGAAACTGGCTTTATCAAGGAGGTGGCCCGCTTTGACGACCGCGCCAAGAAGGCGGCCGACAACGATGCCGCCCTGGTGGAGCTGCTGAACGACTTTTCCAACCGTCAGGCCCAGCGCATGATGCGTCAGTGGAACGAACTCGACCATTACCTGCTGGTCAAATACATCGACGGCAACATCAAGAAGGAGAAGGACGGCAAGTTTGAGCGTACCGAGACGGGCAATCCTGCTTTCCCGATGCAGCCCTCTTATCCCCAGTGGTTCTACAAGATGATTGTCGACGACCATGGCGAGGTCATCCGTCAGACTTTTTGAATGTGTGAATGCTTGAATGTGTGAATCGATTAACGAATTAACACATTAGCGAATTAACGTATTTTTGAAGCTATGTCCTTCGAACAATATCTCATACCGACCAATCCTACAGACTGGGGTTTCGAACTCGGTTTCAAGGATTTGACAATCGGAAAAAATACTATGATGTATGTCCCCGGACAACCAGTTCCCCCACTGCCTGAGGGGGGACTGGTCGTTTTGGGAGTGGGCGAGGATAGGGGTGCCGAGGCCAATGCCGGCTGCTCTGCGGCACCCGACGAGATACGACGCTATCTCTATCGGTTGGCCCTCCCAGCCCTTGATATGGAGCTGGTGGATCTGGGTAATATCTCTGTCGGTCAGATGGTGGAAGACACCTACTATGCAGTTGCACAGGTGGTGGCCGCCGTGGTGGCCAAGGGGAGCACGCTCATACTTTTGGGCGGCAGCCAGGACCTTACCTTTGCGGCTTACAAAGGCTATGAGATGCTAAACCGTATCATCAACATCTCCTCGGTTGATTCAAGTTTTGATTTGGAGGAAGATGATGCCGTCACCTCACGCACCTGGCTACAGAAGATTGTTATGCAGACGCCTAACTACCTCTTTTTTCATGCCAATGTGGGCTATCAGACCTATTTTGTGGGTCGGCCTTACATTACGCTCATGGATGACCTGAAGTTTGATGCCTACCGACTGGGCGAGGTGCAGGGTGATATGGCTCGTGCTGAGGCTTTGATACGCAATGCCGACCTTGTCAGCATAGACATCGGGGCTGTGCGCCAAAGCGACGCTCCTGCCAACGGCTCACCGTCGCCCCACGGTTTCTATGGTGAGGAGTTCTGTCAGATGATGCGTTATGCCGGTTCGAGCGACAAGACCAGCTGTTTGGGCATCTTCGAGGTGAACCCCCTCTTCGACAATCATGGGCAGACCGCCCATATGGTGGCACAGGGCATCTGGTATTTTATTGAAGGCTTCATAGGACGCAAACGCGATAACCCCCTGAGAAACCCTGAGAATTGCAAGCACTATATGGTAGGACTCGAAGACCAGGGGTTGGAGATTGACTTTTACAAGAGCAAGCTTAGCGACCGCTGGTGGATGCGGGTCCCATGCAACAAGGAAGATTTGCGTGAGATGTATTCGAGCCATCTGATGCTCCCCTGCACCTATGCCGACTACCAGCAGTGTATGCAAGGCGACATCCCCGCTCTGTGGTGGCGTTACTACCAAAGGCTCAACAGTTAGATTCGTCAGTCGCTATTCACTAATAGCTATATTGATATGCAAAAAGCCTGTCCATCGGACAGGCTTTTTTTTGAACTAGTTGAGATAAACTTTAATGTTTACGTCTCCGATGCGGATGTTTTGATAGCATCTTGCATACTGGAGGATTTTTTGTACGACCTGTGCCGATGGCATCAGGCAGGTCGCGACGGGCTGGGAGTTGCCTCCCTTTGTGCTTGCAGTTTCAAAAGATGTCGTGCTACTGTTAGAAAACGTGTAGTCCTGCATCATACGCGACTAATTAAGTTGAACATTAGGTTTGTAAATCCTTCCTAAGTAAGAATTCACCCCTATAAACTCAATTCAGCAAGTTTTATTGCATGGAGAAATGTTAATTAACAATTATTTTGCCGGGGAAAACAAAAAGGTGGCTGCAACCATATCGATTACAGCCACCTTTGGAAGTTATTTGTCTTTATTAAAGTTCGCTATACATGTTGTGTTCCTCGGCCAGACGTCGGAGGTTAATGATGGCGTAGCGCATACGGCCTAGGGCGGTGTTGATGCTCACGCCTGTGCGGGCGGCAATGTCTTTGAAGTCGCACTTGCCATAGTGGCGCAGGATGACCACACGGCGTTGCTCGGGGGGCAGCATCTTCACCAGTTTGCGCACATTGCGGCTGGTTTGTTGGCGCATGATGCTCTGCTCCACATTGTCGTCGTGCAGCTTGAGGGTGTCGACCACGTCGCAGTCGGGGCGGTTGGGCACAATGGGCATTTTGTTGTTGCGGCGGAAATAGTCGACAATGAGATTGTGAGCAATTCGCATCACCCAATGGATAAACTTGTTCTCATCTTTGTAGTCTCCGTTATTCAAGGTGGCGACTACTTTAAAGAAGGTGTCTTGGAAAATGTCGTCAGCCACATCTTTGTCTTTGACTACAGAGAAAATGTAACCATAAACCTTGGCCTGATAACGGGAAAGGAGTACGTCAAAACATTTCGGGTTACCATTCATGTACCCTTGTATCAGCTCGTTGTCGCTGAGCGTGCTAACTAATTCGTCAGTCATCTTTTTCGCTATTAAGTTGTTGAACTGATAGTATTTTCCCGATAGAATCTATATTAGTTTAACTTCAATTTCAGAGTGCAAAAATACACATTTTTTTACAAATAACAAACTTTTCTACGTAATTTTTTTATTTTTAGTATGCGGGTACGAAAAAAAATTGCATCTTGTACGTTTTTTTGAACCTGAAGTGGTAGGGTAGGGGTGTACCTTGTTGGTCTTACATGGGGAGTACTCACTACTGTGCCTGTCCGGCCAGAAGACCACAGGCGGCCATGATGTCTTCGCCACGGGAGGCACGAAGGGTGCAGGTGATGCCGTGGGCGTTGAGGTAGTTCTGGAAGGCAGTGATGGCCTGCGGTGTTGAGGTGCGGTAGGGGGTGTCGGGTGAGGAGTGGAACCGGATAAGATTGACCCGGCAGTAAAGCCCTTTCAATAGACGAACCAGCTCGGCAGCATGGCGGAGGTCGTCGTTGATGCCACGGAGCATGGTGTATTCGAACGATATGCGCCGCTGTCCGCTCCAGTCATATTTCTGGAGCAGCGCGATTATGTCGGCAATGGGGTAGGCTTTCTGCATGGGCATGACGGCCAGCCGCTCTGTGGCAAAGGGGTTGTGGAGGCTGATGGCCAGGTGGCATTGGCTTTCGTTGAGGAAACGCCTAAGGCCTGGAATGATTCCGACGCTTGACACAGTGATGCGTTTGGGGCTCCATCCCAGTCCCCAGTCGGAGGTGAGCACCTCGGTGCTGCGCAGCACGTTGTCGAGGTTGTCCATCGGTTCGCCCATGCCCATGTACACGACATTGGTGAGGGACGGGAATTCGGGGATGGAGAATATTTGGTTGAGTATGTCGCCGGAGGTGAGGTCCCCATGGAAGCCCTGCTGGCCGGTGACGCAGAAGCGGCAGCCCATCTTGCAGCCCACTTGGCAGGAGATGCAGAGGGTGGCGCGCAGAGAACCTCCGCTGGTACTCAATTCGGGGATGTATACTGCCTCGACATATCTTTTTAATTGAGAATTGAGAATCGAGAATTGAGAATTATCCGGGTGCGGCTGATTAGTTGTTGTTGGCGACTCTCCATTCTCTATTTCGAAGAGGTATTTCTTTGTGCCGTCTTTAGACACTTGGCAATTGACAGGGGTGCTGCGGCCGATAAATGCTATTTCGTTTAGACGGCTACGGGCCTTGAGCGACAGGTTGGTCATGCCGTCAATGGTGTCGACCCGTTTGTTGTAGAGCCAGTCGCAAATCTGCTTGGCGGCAAACTTGGGCATAGATTCCGACAGGCAGAGCTCTTGCAGCTCAGCCAAGGACATGCCGAGAAGGTCTCTTTTGAATGTGTTATTGTGTAAATGTGTTAATTCGTTAGTCTGATTCCCACATTCATACATTCCCACATTCACGCATTCATTAGAAGTCATAGTAGGGATCCTCTTCTTGTATTTCCTGTTGGAAGCGAGAGCAGTCGAGCTCCACATCCAGCGGGACGTTAGGACGGTCGAAGTCGCCACGCGGGAACTTGAGGGACTTGTCGGTGTAGATGCTGCGCATAAAGTGGCCGAAGATAGGCAGGGCTTGTGCGGCGCCTTGTCCGAAAGTCATGTTGCGGAAATGGATGCTGCGCACCTCGCCGCCTGTCCAGATGGCGGTGGCCAGCTTGGGTGTGATGCCTACGAACCAGCAGTCAGAGTTGTTCTGTGTGGTGCCGGTTTTGCCAGCGATGGCGCTGCTGAACTCGTTCAACTTGTATTTGTAGTTGAGCCGTACACCAGTACCGCTCTGCACCACGCCTTTCATCAGTTCAATCATCATGTAGGCAGTCCGTTCGCTGATGGCTTCGTGGCGTTCGGGGGTGAAGCGGTCAAGAACGGTACCTTTGCTGTCTTCGATGCGGGTGATGAAGATGGGCTCTACGTATTCGCCTTTATTAGCGAAGGTGGCCATAGCACCAGCCATTTCGTAGACGGTGATTTCGGGGGTGCCCACACAGATGGCAGGGACGGCGTCGATGTCGCTGTTCACGCCCATCTTGCGTGCTATGCTGATGACCTGTTCGGGCGAGCCTTGCTTCATGAGGTAGGCGGAGACCCAGTTGACGGAGTGGGCAAGGGCCCATTTAAGGGTTACCATCTGATTCTCGCGTTCATTGGTGGAGTTCTTGGGACACCAGTCGGGCTGGCCCCACACTTCGAAACATACCTGTGTGTTCGGCACTTCAGTGCATGGGTACATGCCCAAATCCTGCAAGGCCATCGTGTAGACGAAGGGTTTGAACGTGGAGCCTACCTGGCGATGGCTCATCACGTTGTCGTATTTGAAGTAGCGGTAGTTGATGCCGCCTACGTAGGCCTTCACATACCCCGTGCCGGGCTCGACCGACATCATGCCCACATTGAGGAACTTCTTGTAGTAGAGCAGCGAGTCCCACGGCGACATGGTAGTGTCGATATTCCCTTTCCACGAAAACACCCGCATGGGTACCTTTTCTTTGAACACTTTACGGATTTCTTTATCGCTCATGCCTTGGTTGTGGTGGAGCTGGTAGTAGCGGTCGGAGTTCTTCATGGCCTGCACAAGGATTTTCTCCTGCTGCTCGGCGGAAATGTCGTTGAAAGGGTTGCCTCCACGGGTCTTCAGCTCTCGGTTGAATTGGGGCTGTACCTCTTTGCTCATGTGTTCGCGCACGGCGGCCTCGGCGTAACGCTGCATCCGCGAGTCGATGGTCGTATAGATTCGCAGGCCATCCTTATGCACATCGTAGTGCTCGCCGTCGTTATTGCGGTGGTGCTTGCACCAGTCTTTCATATAGTTGCGGATATACTCGCGCAGATAGGTTGCCAGACCGTCGTTGTGGCTTTGGGGCGAATAGTGCGACACATCGATGGGTTCTTCCTTGTATTGTTCAAACTCTTCTTCGCTCAGATAGTCGTAGCGCTTCATCTGCGACAGCACCGTGTTGCGGCGGTTCATCGCATTTTCGGGGTGCAGGATGGGGCTGTAGGCCGTGGGGGCTTTGAGCAGTCCCACCAAGGTGGCCGCCTCGGTGACGCTCAGTTCGGCAGGGGTCTTGTCGAAGAAGGTCTTGGCGGCGGTCTTGATGCCGAAGGAGTTGCTCCCAAAGTCCACCGTGTTGAAGTACATGGCTATAATTTCCTGCTTGGAATAGTTGTGTTCCAGTTTGACGGCCACCACCCATTCCTTGAATTTCGAAAAGACGGTGCCGATTTTCCCCTTATGTTCGCGTGGGAAGAGGTTCTTGGCCAGCTGTTGGGTGATGGTGCTGCCGCCACCGCTGCTGCTATGACGACCGAGGAGGGTCTTGAAGAATACGCGGAAAAGGCTGCGGGAGTCGATGCCGGAGTGTTTGTAGAAGCGTACATCCTCGGTGGCGATAAGGGCGTTGATGAGGTTGGGCGAGAGTTCGTCGTAGGTTACATTGGAACGGTTCTCGATGCCGATGAAACCAAGGATTTCGCCATCGGCGGAGATGACCTCAGTGGCCTGGTTGCTTTGGGGGTTTTCCAGCTCCTCGAACGAGGGCATGAAGCCAAGCCAGCCCAAAGAGAGCAAGGTGAAGAAGAGGAAGATGAAAATCCATAGGCCAGCAAAGACTTTCCAGGCTGTGGTGATGGTGTTGGAACTCTTCTTACTTTGTTTTTGTGCCATAGTTATTGTGAGTTTATGGTTTGTTGTTCTGCTTGTTAGGTGTTAAGTATGCCGTGGTTGGGTGTGGGGGTGTCAGTTTCCGAAGTATTCGATATGGAGGCCGACGCTTTTCAAACCCACCAGGTTGGTGTCGCGCATGGCGTGGTAAAGCTGGAAGTGGTAGCGGCCGGCACGGGGGATGATGACATGGCGTTGGAAGACGAAGCGGCTGTCGACATAACGGCCGGTGCGGTGGCCGTACCAATGACCCTCCACATCAGCCAGCGGGCATTCCAGAGTGTCGTATGCCACACTGCCGTCAGGGAAGGTGGTGTGGATGAAGAAAAAGGTGTTGGCCTTGTTGTAGTGTACGCTGTTGCGCACGTCGATGAAGAAGTCATAGACCTGCAGTGTGTCCTCGAAGTCCACCTCAAAGTCTACAGGGTCGTTCATGTTCCATCCCGTCTCGTCTACGTCTTTCTCTACGGCGTAGTATACATTCTTGTCGCAGCCCTGCAGGCCGAAGGCTGCCATCATTATCGTTATACCTAATAGACACTTACGCATATCATTCATAACTTATTGGTTGTTGCGTTTTTCCTTGTCGCTGCTGCGGCGGGGATTGTTGCGGGCGTTGCTGTGGCGGTTGCTGTTGTTGCTGCGCATCCGGCTGTCCTCGCGGCGTTGTTCTTCGCGTATGCGGTCTTCGCGGGCGCGTTGTTCGTTGCGTTGCTGACGGCGGTCGCCGCCACGCTGGCGGTCGTCGCGCTGCTTGTTGCCCCCTTTGCGGTCGTTGCGCTGTTCGTTAGTGCGCTGCTCGCCTTCGCTCATGTCGTCGGCCATGCGGCGCAGCTCTTTCTCGAACTCGCTGTTGCTGGTCTCCTGCACCAGTGCCGAGGTGGACATCAGCTCTACCTGGTAGTCTTCCAGCTTCTCGGGGTACTTCTGGTTGCGGTTCATCTCGATGATTTCTTTCACACTCTCGGCCGGGATGGCGTAGAGTTCGCTGTCGCCTTCATAGCAGTACCACATGATGCCGCGGAACACGTCGGTCTTTTTGTGGAGTGCCAGTCCTTTCTGGAATCGGATGGGGGTGTTGGCAGGGGGGAATTTCTTGAGGGCGTCGGCATAGACTTCGCACTCGAAGTTGAGGCAGCATTTCAGTTTGCCGCATTGTCCGGCCAATTTTTGAGGGTTGGGCAGTATCTGCTGGATTTTGGCAGTGCTGGTAGTCACCGACTTGAAATTGGTGAGCCAGGTGCTACAGCAGATTTCGCGGCCGCAAGTACCCAGGCCACCCACCTTCCCGGCTTCCTGTCGGACGCCGATTTGCTTCATCTCAATGCGCACATGGAATTCTTCGGCCAACACCTTGATGAGGGTGCGGAAGTCGACGCGGTCGTCGGCGGTATAGTAGAATATGGCCTTGGCGTTGTCGCCTTGATATTCCACATCGTTGACCTTCATCTCGAGGTTGAGGTCGTTGGCGATGCGTCGTGTTTTGAGGAGGGCGTTGTGCTCGTTCTTGAGGCTTTCCACCCATCGTTCGATATCGTTGCTCTTGGCGCGGCGGAAGAGCTTGCGTACATTCTCGCTGGCGGGGTCCACATGGCGTTTCTTCATCTGGATGCGGCATACCTCGCCGGTAAGGCTCACGATGCCAATGTCGTGGCCGGGAACCCCTTCCACTGCCACCACGTCGCCTTCGGTCACCTCCAAGCCGTCAGGCAAGCGGAAGAAGTCCTTGCGGTTGTTTTTAAAACGTACCTCCACGCAGTCGAAGCCAGAACCGCCGGGCTGCCGGATGCCGCGCATCCAGTTGCACGAGGTGACTTTGCTGCAGCTGCGGGTCTCCGTCTCGCTCACGGGGACATATGACTCAGGGCATCGCTTGCAGCCTCTGCTCAAGAATATGTTCTCTTCGTATTTCACCCACGGCAGGGTGGGGTCGGGCTCAAGATAAGGGTCAATGGAGTTCTCCGGTGCCGAGTACTCGCCGAAAACATCGGTCTTCTCCTCCTCAACGTCTTTCCGTTTCTCCTTCTCCTTGGCACGTCGGTCGCGGATAAATGCCTCCATGTCTTCAGCTGTGGCCACATTGTCATCGTCTTCAGGCTCTGTGGGTTGTGCTTTAGGCATGGGGTTGGGGGTATGCTGGTTCTTTGTCGCCTCTCCTGGGTGCTTCTTCTCAATATCTTTGTCTTTGATGTCTTCCATAGTTGGATAAGAATGATTGTATATATGTTGGTTATTATTATCTGTTCTTTATCAGTTTGCTCATCGTGAACGAGAGCTGCATGAAGGTGATTTTGGCGTTCGCATTGCGCTCGATGGCGTAGAGGGTGTCGTTGATGGCTTGGTTCATCTTCTCGATGTTGCGGGTGGTAATCATCGAGGGGAAGAAGGTGTCGAACTTCTCATCGCCGAATTGGAGCTCGTTATTCAGTTCTATGCCGGCGGCCGTCTTGAGGAAACAGGCGCGGACCGACTCTTGTGCATACTGGAGAAACTGTTTCTGTGGCTCGCGTCCCATGCCCGCCACCTGGTCCACCCAGTCGGAGAGCGTTTTCATGTTCAGCTTGAACAGCAGCCGCATCCATGATACAAACAGGCTTGCAAAGCTGGCTCTCAGCTCTGGCGGCAGCCCTTTCCCCAGGTCGGGCACCACCACTTGCTGCACACGTGAGATGATGGTGGAGAGCATACGGTCGCGGCTTTCAGCCACCAGCAGTATCAGGGTCTTCTCTGAAGGCTCCTCCAGGGTTTTCAGCAGCTTGTTGGCGGCTTCGAGGTTCATCCTTTCCGCCATCCAAATCACCACCACCTTGTAACCTCCTTCATACGACTTGAGCGAGAGGGTCTGCACAATGTTGTCGGCATCCCGTTCGCGTATCATCCCCTGCTTATTCTCTATGTTCAGCTTGGCATACCACTCTTCGGCGGTGCCCACTTGGTGGTGCTCGTTCAGAAACTCGCGGAACTCCTCCTGAAAATCATCTGAGCAAGGCTTGCTCACCACGGTCGGTGTGGTAGCGGAAGGGAAGATGAAGTGGAGGTCGGTATGCATCAGTTGCTGATATTTGCGGCAGTTGGGGCACTCGCCACACGAGTCGGCCCTCAGCTCAGCCCCTTCGCCATAGTGCTGTCGGTTCTCGCAGCAGAGATACTGGCCATAGGCTATCGCCAACGCCAGGCTTCCGCTGGTGGTGGGGCCAAGGAACAATTGGGCATGGCTGATGCGTCCCGAATCAATTATTTCAGTCAGATGGTTTATAAGAACCCGCTGACTCTCAATATCTTTAAACTGCATTTTACTCGCAAATTAATCTACAAATATATAAATATTTATTGATATAATGACTTTTTGACAAAAAATAGTTGTCGATTAACCGTTGATACCTTCGACAAGAGTGGAATCAAGGTAGGTTCTAATAATACAAAAACTCAGATTAAGGAAGTACAGTGGACTTATGTTGAAATGGACAATACATTTGTCAACAAATGTATTGTTCTCACACAATCAAGCAATCACCGTAATAGCCCTGGCTCCACGTATCACAAGTAAAAAAACTCGAGATACACGGAGCTAATTCTAGTTTTTCAATTCGCTTAGCCTTATCGGGATAGACCATCCTCGTTGGGAAACGCAGTATTTTCCGTTGATGTATAGCACCTTCCACGGACGGATGCTCATCAGATAGCGCTTAAACTCTAGTGCTAGTTGCTGCTCTAGCTTGTCATCCAATTGTGCATGGCAGCTGACTTTGGCTATGTCAACCAGGTTGCCTTGAGGGTCGACTGTGAAATCAGAAACCATGAAGAATATACGCTCTTTGCCCTGTAGCTGGGGATATTTCTTGAGTATTGGATGGAACTCCTGCTGTAAACTGTCCCAGTCCTGCATGGAAAGGCTCTCGAAGTCGAAGCCTTCGCAGACTATCCTGTTGTGGTACTCAATGCTGTCGACAACACTCCCGTTGCGGATAGTCAATTCCATTTCGGTCTCGTAGTTGCGGTTCCAACCGGCATGTTCATAACGGAGCCTCTTCCCGCTTGCTAACCGTAGGGTACCTGAGTACCAGCGTGCCATGACAACCCCTTTGTCTTCATAGGCTTTGAATACCCGCTTGATGAAGGAGTTGGGCAGTGTGGTGTCCACACATTCGCCATCTTTTAACTGCTCCACCCTGATGCTGTCAAGCACAAGTATGCCTCCGCGAACGCTCCAATAACCGACATATCCACCCCAGTTGGCTGTCGACTGGCACCTGTCGCTGGGTAGGTTATTATATAGTGCGGCAGACAATGACGAATCGGCATCGGCAGGTCTAGCCAAGAGCCACCACTGTTGACCGCGATAATATATTACATCGCTATCCTGCCCTGTGGCATAGGCCGACAAGCAGGCTAGGCATAATGCTACAAAAAACGATATGCGCTTCATGACTAATGACGAGGGCTGAGGTGGATGTTGTCGCCCGTGAGGGTGGCGTTGACGCCGAAGACTGTGGCGATGTTGTCGGGGGTGAGGCCTTCGCGAGTGGAGCCTTGGTACTGTATGCCGCCTTGGTGGAGGAGCAGCAGACGGTCGCAGTACTGCCACGCCATGTTGAGGTCGTGGATGACGAGGAGGATGGTCTTGTGCTGCTCGCGGTTGATGCGGCGCAGGAGGTCGAGTATCTCGAACTGGTGGGCGATGTCGAGGTTAGAGACGGGCTCGTCGAGCAGCAGTATGGGGGTCTGCTGTGCCAGCGCACGTGCTATCATCACACGTTGCAGCTCACCGCCACTCATCTCGTTAGGCTTGGCAAAGCGCAGGTGCCATGTGTTGGTCTGACGAAGGCATTGCTCCACTATCTGCCAGTCGGCCTCTGACTCGTTCTGCAGACGACGCTGGTAGGGGTTGCGGCCCATCAGCACTGTCTCGAAGGCTGAGAATTCGAAATCGGTGTGGGGATGCTGGCGGACGAAAGCCATACGCTGTGCCAACTGGCGGGCAGAATAGTGGCGGACGTTGGTGCCGTCGAGCATCACCGCACCCTCTTGTGGTGCTAGCAGTCCCGCCACCAGCCGCAGCAGCGTGGTCTTCCCGCAACCGTTGGCACCCATGATGGCGTAGAAACCGCCGTCTTCGAAACAGGTGTCGAGGTGAGTGAGCACGGCTTTCTCGCCATAGCTGTATGACAGATTGCTGAGGGTTATCATTTCAATAGCCTTTCTTGTTCTTGTAGAGAAGGTATATGAAGAGGGGTGCGCCCACCAAAGCGGTGAGGCTGCCCACAGGCAGTTCGGCTGGCATAAGCACGGTGCGGGCAAGGGTGTCGCACAACAGCAAGAACATGCCGCCTACCAGGATGGCGCAAGGGATGATGTTGCGGTTGTCAGGACCGACGACCAGCCGGATGCAGTGCGGTACTACAAGGCCGACAAAGCCTATCACCCCGCATGTCGACACGCAGAATGCCACCATGAGGGTGGTGACGAAGAGCAGCACCTTCTTCACCTTCTCCACCTCCACACCCAGGCTTTGGGCGGTCTCGCTTCCGGCGAGCAGCAGGTTGAGGTCGCGGCTGTAATAAAGCACGATGCCGATTCCGACGGCGGTGATAGGGGCCACGATGGCGATGTCGGCCCAGGTGGCCGAAGCCATGCTTCCCATGGTCCAGAAGATGATGCTGTCCATCTTGTCCTGGTTCAACACCATCAGGAATGAGATAATGGCTGAGATGAGGAAGGTGAGGCATACGCCAGTCAGCAGCAGTGTGGTAGTGTGCAGCCGGTTGCCGATGGAGGCGATGCGGTAGATGACGACGATGGTGAGCAGTCCGGTGATGAGTGCGCAGGTACCGATGCCCAGGAGGTGGGCTTGCAGCCCCAGCAGTATGGCGACGGCGGCACCCAAGGAGGCACCCGACGAGATGCCGAGGACGTAGGGGTCGGTGAGGGGATTGCGGAAGATGGATTGGTAGGCTGCCCCGCATACCGAAAGCGATGCGCCCACCAGCACGGCGAGAATGATTCTTGGCAGGCGGAGGTTCAAGAAAATCGGCGACTGCCACATCTCATGCCATTCAAACCGTACTGCCCCCAACATGCTGCATCCCAGCATGACACCCACCAACAGCAGGGTGGAGAGCAAATAGGTAAGGCAATGTGGCTTTCGCTTCATCTCGTTTTTTCAGGCGTTCTCGACCATCCTCCTCCTTTGCCTTTACTTCAGAAGGTCGGTCATCGTGTAGTAGCCTTTCTTTCCTTCCATATATTCGGCGGCCAGGGTGGCACCCATGGCCAGCCCTTTGCGGCTTTTGGCCGAATGGCGCAGGGTGATGGTGTCGATGTCGCTGTCGTACACCACCTCGTGGATGCCCGGCACCTCGCCCTCACGTATAGAGGTGATGGGGAGGGTGTCCTTCTTGATGCGGCGGTGTTTTTGGGTGACCGACTGCTCGGTGACAGTCTTCCAGAGCATCCATTCGTCCTTGCGGTCCAACTCCTCGATGATGTCGTTGGCCAGCGTGATGGCGGTGCCGCTGGGGGCGTCGAGCTTATGGATGTGGTGGGTCTCGGAGATGGTCACGTCGTAGTCTTCGTGGCTGTTCATCAGCTGTGCCAGTCGGCGGTTGAGTTCGAACATGATATTCATGCCGATGCTGAAGTTCGAGGCCACGAAAAGGGCCTTGCCGCGTTGCTGGCAGTCGTGCACCACGCTCTCCAGCTGGTCGTACCACCCGGTAGTACCCACTACGACGGGGAGGTCCAAGTCGAAGCAGCGCATGATGTTGCCCACAACGGTGGCGGGTGTTGAGAAATCGATGGCCATGTCGCAGTCGCGCAGCTCGTCCAGCTTGTCCATCCAGTCGTCCTCGTCATCGATGGTAACAGTTATGTCGTGGCCTCGTTCTGTGGCCAGCTGCTCGATGGCTTTGCCCATCTTGCCATATCCTAATAATGCTATCTTCATAAATTTGAAATTGAGAATTGAGAATTGAGAATTGCTGCCGCACCCGGACAAATCTCAATTCTCAATTCTCAATTTTATTTCAGTGGAGTATACGGGAGTCGAACCCGTTACCTTTTGATTGCGAACCAAATGCTCTACCAAATGAGCTAATACCCCATCTCGTTATAAAAAAGGGTCGTTGCAGCGGCCCTCTCAGTGGAGTATATCGGAATAAGGTCTGCCGACCTTACTTGCTTTGTATCTGACTTTTAGCCGAGATGTCAGATGTATCTGTGGCAAATATGTGGCAGAAATACTGCGCGCCATACTTCCCTTGGCAGACTTTATTTCAACGTACTCTTCAATTTTTCTCTTCAAATTTGGGTTGCAAAGATACGGTTTTATTCCGACATGGTATCGGACGGATTTCTTAAATATTTTTAATGTTATTTTTATTAACTGAGAATTAGCACTATACAAGAGATCCAATTGAATTATATTTTGTATTTTACGCTTTTCTGTTTTGCCAGAAACGTTACAAAATAGTAGTATGTAAAATCATTTGAGACCATATCCGCTCTTTTCGTTAGCCGAACAAAACAGATTACCCTTTTGCAGTTTTTGACTTTTTTAGTTGTTTTATTATCAATGGAGTTATATGTCAATTTACATCATATTTTTGTCGCAAGATTACACAATTATTTCGCCAAAGAAAGAACTATAGAAAAGAGGGGTCAGCATAATTCAATCTATGGGAGTCAATACCATAGCTCACTTTAACACCATATTTTTACCGTCTCAAAAACGCCCCAACACCTTATAATTGAATGAAATAAAAATGTAATAATCACAGGCAAGCCATATCAGGGTTTGCTGCGAAGAGCAGAGCGAACTATTGCTGGTTGGCGACTTTAGCCGTGTATAAGACCCTCAAGAATATTGGTCGAAAGCACACTATCGTCAGTCTGTGGGTAAGAAATAATGCCACCCGGAACCGGGTGGCTATTTTTTTTTAGTCTTTCAAACATCCTATCGGCACAACCATCACACCGTCGACTCTGCGGTAGGCATACCTTCCCACACCCACCAGGACCATCTTGAATGAGGGAGCTTTCATTTTTTCAACATCAATCTTCTTCTCCAACATTGTCAACGTACTAACGCCCTCCTCAATCAGTTTGTCTCCTCCAAGTTTTATCTCCACCAACCCATATTCGCCGTTCCGTAGATGTATCACGGCGTCGCATTCCAAGCCATTCTTGTCCCGGTAATGATACACGTGGCCGTCAAGGGCATCGGCATATACACGCAAATCCCTGACCGCCATAGTTTCAAACAGAAGTCCCATTGTCTTCAAGTCCGACAGCAGGTCGTCTGGTCCCAGACCAAGGGCGGCAGTCGCTATAGATGGGTCTGTAAAATAGCGTGTGTCGGAAGTCCTTATTGCGGTCTTGCTCCTCAGATTGGGGTTCCATGCGGACATATCCTCGATAACAAAAATCATTCGCAAAGCCTGCAAGTAGGAATTTATGGTGCTGACACTCACATCGCCTTCATTTGCCACCATATCCTCGTTAAGGGCTTTGACAGAAACCTGCCCACCTTGATGTCTGGCGTAGCTGCGAAGAATCCGCATGACGTATTCCCTGTCTCTAGAAACTCCATCCACACGGGACATATCGCTTTCTGCGACTGCATCGACATAGTTGAACGCCAGTCTTAGAGCAGTAGTCTCGTTCATCTCCAATGCGCCAGGCCATCCTCCACGGCAAATCAGATAGGCAATTCTCTCAATCTCCATCTTCTTTTCACCGCCATCAGGCTCGCCGCCATCGAAGAGATTCCTTAAAGAGACCTCGCCTGTGGAGTCGCCAGACTCCCATAAAGACATGGTATGCATTGTCAACCACGAGAAACGCCCTGTGCCGGAATGTTTCATGGCACTCTTGTCGGGAGGAACAGCAGAACCTGTCAATATAAACTGACCGAAATGTTCTTCACGATGGTCTACCTCAAATCTGATGGCATCCCACAACTGTGGAGCAAGTTGCCACTCGTCAACCAGTCTTGGAACTCCACCGACTAAAAGCCTACGAGTTGCCATTGATGCCATACGCAAATTCTCCATCTGTTCGTCAGGGTCGTTCATATAGAGCCGACTTGCGGCAATCTGTTCTGCCGTGGTAGTTTTGCCACACCATTTTGGTCCCTGTATTAGTACAGCTCCCGATGATTCCAATTTCTGTTGCAGCATCAAGTCCGCAATCCTGCTTTTATATTCTTTCATTTTCAAATACTTTGACCATAATAACGACTGGCTCATGCTTTTATTGTGCAATTTGGCTGCTTTTCGACAATAAATTTGGCTGCTTTTCGACAATAAATTTGGCCACATATAACAAAGCGTCAAAAACGAACTCTGCATCATGACCGACTGAAGCTGTAGCCAAACCCTTAATAACCCCGCACATAGTGTGGGGATAGACGGCAATATTGAAATAGCGTCCCAGAGGGTGAAGGAGAGGTCCAGTAAAGATAGGTTTGTCAAAATAGGCTTAGGTTCGTCTTTTGAGAACGTTGATGACCCAGGGCAAACGCATCAAATATAACGATTCTTGGGGTTCTAGAAGGACGTTGCAATTAATCAAGCTCAGTGGTTTGATGTCGCAGTGAGCCTGAAAGGCACAGACAGATATAGCGTATGGCACCGCCATACGGAGACAACGACGGCAGCGACTAGCAGCCTGCAGGGCTGCAACTGCGAATTTTGGCACGGGCGTAATGTTGCAGCCCTGTAGGCTGCATCTGTCGGCATGTGGACTGATTCCTAGGGCGTTGCCTTAGGCTATATCTGTTCCAGCCCTTTGGGCTGGGGCCAGAGTCGCATTGCCGCACATCGTATATGTACTTTCGGCATACCTGACAACTGATTTTGATGCGTTTGCCCTGGTTGATGACCCCATCCTTTATATATTACCCACACAATTTTGTAAAGACCCTTAATGTGGCAAAAATACACTACAAGGACCCACAAGGGGTCTAACCGCATCGCTAACAGGATTTTTTGTGGCAGAAATGTGGCAGAAATAGGGAAAACAAGGGCAAAAAAGCACAAACAAGCGCAATTTGCTTGCCACATAACAGCGCGCGTCAATCGCTGTAACTCTCAAAAGCCAAAGGATTTAGACTAAAAATGAGGTCGTTTAGACCTCATTCCTTGTGGAGTATATCGGAGTCGAACCGATGACCTTTTGACTGCCAGTCAAACGCTCTAGCCACCTGAGCTAATACCCCTTTCTTTCTTTCGAAAGCGGGTGCAAAAGTACAACCTTTTTTTGGATTGGCAAAATTTTTTTTGCTTTTTTGTCGCTCTTATTTGATTATCAGGCCTATTTTCTTGTGCAAAAAGCAAGCGTGGATACCCACAAATGACTATTTGAGCACTCGTTTTTCTTATTTTTGGGGGTGTGGTTGTGCACTATTTTCTGCACCTGTGGGCTGCGGGTCACGGGCCCGGCTGCGGTTCACGATGGCAACTCCGGCGAAGATGCTGATGGCGGCCAAGAGCTTCATCCAGGTCAGTCGGTCCATGCCTATAGCGATACCTACCGCCGACGCGATGATAGGCTGCAGGTAGCCGTACATGCTCACCAGCGTGGGACGGATGCGCTGCTGTCCCAGCGGGATGAGGAAATAGGCGATGAAGGTGGCAAAAAGTATGAGGTACCCCACCTCCCACCACACTTTGGCTGGCACGGCACCATAATCGAGGGTGGCCATCTGTTTTGCTGAGAAGGGCAGCGAGACTACGAATGCGAACAAGAACATCCATTTCATCAGTGTCACCACGCTATAACGTTGTATGACTGGTCGGCAGATGCCCAAGTACAGGGCGAAGCAGAGGGCGTTGGTGATGGTGAGGACGATGCCCAGCGGGCGCGTCTGCACAGGCCCGGCGGCATGGGTGGACTGGAAGATGAGCCACAGCACCCCCGCAAAGCTGAGTGCCACACCGCCGGCCTTCTTCCATGTGATGGGCTCTTTGAGGAAGATGGCTGCGACAAACATGGTCATCACCGGGGTCATCGACTGCACTACCGACAGGTCGATGGGTGCCGTCATGGTGATAGCGGTGAGGAAGGTCATCTGGGGGATGACGAGCCCCAGCATGGCGGCTCCCGCCATCCGCAGCAGGTCTGCTGCTGGCACTTTCTCATGCCGGGTGAAGCACCCTAGAATCCAGAATAAGGCCCCCGCGCAGAGGGCTCTAAGGGTGAAGAGGAAAATGGGCGACAGCTCGCCCTCGTTGGCTATATCCTTGCAGAAGACGATGTTAAGACCGAAGATGGCGTAAGCCCCGAAGCTGGCCAGATGGCCTATGAGTTGACGGTTCATTTAATTGCGGAATAGGTTATCCTGGTATAGTGCGATTCGGTTGATGACGGGACAGGCTAAGCAGTGGGTGAAGCGGAAGCGCACCGCCGTGGCGGTAGTCGTCTCGGTAAGGAGGATGCGCTTGTGCCCTATGGTGGTGGCGTGACATAGAGGTTGCCATATCCCCTCTTGCAGCACCTCTACCTCGAACTGTGCCACCCTTTGTCCGAGCGGGATATATTCCTGCAGCATGATGCGGTTGAAGGTGACGGGCTTTTCGAAAGTCAGCGTGACGGCAGGCGAGAGGCAGGTGTCATCCACCGACCAGTAGCTATGATAGTTGGTATCTGTCACATTGGAGGCACGATACTTCCTCCCACGGCAGTTGGAGGCGGTGACTCGAGCGTCGGAGGCCAGGTCGTGGGCAAAGATGCTGTCGAGGGCCGTGCGCAGTTCGACCAGCCGCAACGAGTCGGTGGCGGCAATCCTGCCACGGGTGTCGGGTGGGACGTTCAGCAGCAGCAGCGAGTTGCGCCCCACGCTGGTATAGTATATGTTCAGCAACTCCTGCAGGCCCTTCGGCTGCTCTTCATCATGGTAGAACCACCCTGGCCGCAGCGACACGTCCGTCTCGGCGGGCACCCAGGCCGCGCCTTCGGGGTCGCCGTGGTTAAGCACCTCGGTGCCGGGCACCTTGCTGCCTGGCTCGAAGCCTTCAATCGTGATGCGCGACCAGCAGGTCTCGCCGCAGCGTCCCTCTTCGTTGCCCACCCAGCGGCAGCCAGGGCCTACGTCGCTGAAGATGACTGCCTGCGGCTGCAGCCGTGCCACCGTGCCGTTGAACAGCGGCCAGTCATACACCTGCCTTCGTCCGTTGGGGCCTTCGCCGTTGGCCCCGTCGAACCATTGCTCGAATATCTCGCCATACTGCGTCAGGGCGTTCTCCAGCGTCTGGCGGAAGGTCTCGTTATATTCGGGGGTGCCGTAGGTGGGGGCGTTGCGGTCCCAGGGGGAGACATACACGCCGAACTTCAGCCCGGCCCGTCCACAGGCGTCCGACAGCTCGCGCAGCACGTCGCCCTTGCCACCGCGCCAGCTGCTCTCCCGCACCGTGTGGTTGCTCGCCGGGTTGGGCCAGAGGCAGAAGCCGTCGTGATGCTTGGCGGTGATGATGATGCCCTTCATCCCGGCTGCCGTGGCCACCGCTGCCCATTGGTCGCAGTCCAGTGCCGTGGGGTTGAACATATCCTCTGCCTCTGTGCCCTCGCCCCACTCGAGGCCCGTGAAGGTGTTGGGGCCGAAGTGGCAGAACATGTTCATCTCCATCCGCTGCCAGCGCACCTGTGCCTCGCTGGGGCAAGGGCCGTAGGGTGCGGGTGGCGGTGTGGAACAGCCGCAGAGCAGTAATGATAGCAGTAAAAAGACTAGAACTCTGTACATCTCTATTTGTTGTCAAATGGTTCGGGATAGTCCACCAGCACCACCCTCACCGAGGGGTGCTGGGCAATGAGGCGGCTGTGCGCCACGTTGCTGTCGTTATATTCGCGCGGAGTGTCCCAGATATGGATATTCTCTGTAGGGAAGGAGTCGGCCAACAGGGGAAACATGTGGTAGTCGCCGCTCAGGGCATCGGGGTGCAACGAGTCGATTTGCTGACGTAGCTTGTTGGCCCAATGCTTGTTTGAACTGCCCGTCCACCAGTTGTTCTCCACCCAAAAGATGACCCTCAGCCCCGAATCTTTCACAATCTGCAAGGCCCTGAGGTCCTCGCTCTCCACCATAACGTGCTGCTTGATATTGTGCCGTCGGGCGGCAAGGAGTATGTGATGGCTTATCCGTGAGGCATTCTCTGGTGTGAGGTTCTTCATATCAAGCCAATAGTAGTTGCTGTCGGGGTGGTATAGCGAGTCGAGCCATGCCTCGAAGGTCAGCCCCCTGATGGTGTCGTACAGTTCATGACCCATAAAGAGTTGGTCTTGGTATTCAGAGTAGTTGAGGTCCACCTCCATCCCTTCGAAATGGGCTTCTGCCTCGCGCCCCGACCATACCCAGGAAACCCCATGTGCCCATATCTTCGAGTCGGGGTACTCACCGATAGGGCGGTAGAAATTGGTTCGTTTTATACACCCGCTAATGGACAAGACGACGAGGCCGAGGGCCAGCGAAAGGTACAATATGCGACTATTTGCCATATTTTACAGATATTTGGATATTCGAGAGGGCGATGCGGCTGCCGGGCAGCCAGTTGTCCTTCAGGTAGGGTGTCCGCAACTCTATACTCAGCTCGTTGAAGCCTTCTTCGCATATAGAGAATTCCTTTGCCACACGCACATGGCCCTCATCAGAAATCAGCGTGTACAGAGGTTCGCCATAATGCTGTTTGGTGTCGCCGGTGAAGTAGATGAAGAGGTCGGGACACAACTCTGGCGACAGCCCTTTCGGCATGGTGGCGTCAGCCTCCAGCGTGATACAGACAAGCCTATGCCCCGTTCTGCTTCGTAACCGTTTGGCAGGTAGTATAGTATATGAATAGCATGGCTCTGGGTAAGAAGTGTCAGGGGTGACAAATACGGCATTAGGTGCAATGATGATTTCCGAAGCCGTGTACTGGCGTTTGTTGGTCGGGTGGGCGGTCAGGTGGTTGGTCAGGTAGGTGTATGAATAAAGGTAGCGCATCAGCTCCAGCTGCCTCCTGCAGGAGTCCAGCATGGTGGTGTCCGAGCAAGGGTGCAGCACCAGGTCGCTGCCGAAGGAGTAGAGTTTCTCTTGCGAGAAGTAGTCGGCCGACTGATAGTAGTGGCTATGGTAGATGATGTCCTGTATCTTATGGTAGTAGTTGACCACCAGAAGGGTCTTGGGCGTGGGGCCGAGGCCGTCGCCCAGCCAGTGTACCGTCGGGTGGGCCGCCAGGCCGTACTTGGTGGTGAGGAGGCTGTAGAGCGCCGGGGCCACATCGTTGTGGGTGACGGTGTGTGTGAAGGTGGCATGCCGCCGTATCAGCGGCGACCAGAGGATGAGGGGCACATGGTGGTAGGAGAGCTTGTCGCCCATCTGGCGGCCCGTGGCGTGGTCGCCGGTGATGACGAAGAGGGTGTTCTCGTAGCCGGGCAGCTGGCTGTAGCCGTGCATGAAGATCCGCAGCCAGTCGTCGGTGAACAGGCATGCGGGGAACAGCGATGCCAGCTTGTCGCCCGACGCCGGCCGGCGCAGACGGCTGGCGCGCCGCTCATACTCGTGCTGCCTCTCTTTGTCGGCCAGCTTCAGCTCTTCGTGCATCGAGAGGGTGGTGACGAGCGAGATATGGGGGGCGGTGGGCGTCTTACGCGAATAGTCGCCCAAATCCTTCAGTGTGCGGACAAACAGCGTGTCGTCGTCATAACCCCAGCTGTTGGCTGCCATGCGTGAGGGAGACGTGGAATACTCCTTGAACAGGGGCGAGAGGTAGTCGGTCTGCTGCGCGTTCAGGTATTCATAGATACAGTCGAAGTTGAAGTCGCCCGCATAATAGGCGCGGGTGCTGTACCCTCCCTTCTTCAGCAGCGCGAAGAGGCTGTTGTGGTCGGGCATCACCCCAAACTGGAAACACTTGGGCCCGCCCACAGAACCCGTGATTGCGGGGACGGCCCCATAGCTGCGCGTAGTGGTGGAGAGGCAGTTGCGCCAATACAGCCCTGTGGCTGCCAGCGAGTCGACGAAAGGCATCGCCCCCGACCCCATAATCTCTGCCCCCAGCGATTCCACCAGGATGATGACGATATTGGGCGTCGGGCTGTCCGTCCCGTTGCTCTCGAAATAGGGGGCGAGGAAGGAGTCTTCAGGCGTGGCACGTTCCAAAGGGTAGTGCGGGTCGAGGGGTGTGCCCCATTCGGGGTGGGTGGCTGTGAGGTCAGCCACCAGCACTTCCTTGTATCCTACCAGGCGGTCTTTCCGCTCTCTTTTGGGGTGTGACTGCCTGATATATTCGCGGCAGTCGGCCGCCAGGTAGAGGGTCTTGTTCAGAATATAGTGGTCATAGCCCTCCACCATCAGATGCGACATCTTGAAAATGAGCGACAGCGGCAGCATCAGTCCCATCACCGCTGCCACAGCCCATGCGGCGCGTGTGGGATGCTTGGCGCGCCACAGTGCGATGGCCGCAAAGCCTCCCGTCAGCAGCAATACCAGCACCACAGGCTTCACCAAGCCCATGGCCCCTTTCACGGCCATGAGGGTCTCGCCCAGGGGGCGTGCCAGCAGCTCGCAGCCCAGCAGGTAGCCGTTGTGCGACACATAGAGCGTCAGCCCCACCTCTGCCAGCAGCAGCACCGCCAGCAGCACCGCCGCCACCACCCGCGCAACCTTCTGCGACCACAGCTGTATCAGCCAATACAGTACCCCTATGCCCAGTGCCGTCCACGACGCCACCACCAAGTTGTACACCATGGCGTTGACCCATAGCGGCCTGCCGTTGGGGACCACGGTTCCCAAGACCAGCAGCTCCACCAACTTCAGCACCACCAGACCAATCATATACACCCCCACTATCGCCAGATAGGGGAGGAGCGATGGCTGGCGTCCGCCTCTGTCCATCCGTGCCCTATTGCTTTTTGGCATCGATTTTGGCTTGGAACTTGGCCGTGTCGATGATGAAACGTTCGTGGCGTCCCTCGCCGATGGGGCCGCACTCGTCAAAGGCCTTGACGGTGAACACCAGCCGCCGCCGGTCCACCTCTACCAGTTCGCTGTCGCACCACACCTTCATACCCACCGGCGTGGCGGCGGAGTGCGAGATGTCGATGTGGGTGCCCACGGTGCCCTGTCCTGCCTCCAGCAGCGGGGTGACGCTCTCGTTGCAGGTCTGTTCCATCAACGCCACCAGCATGGGGGTGGCAAAAACCTGTACCAACCCGCTGCCGATGCGGTCGGCGGTGAGGTCGGGAGTGACCATCTGTTCCCGATGGCCAAGTATACCTTTTTCTATCATAATCTATCTTTCTATCCTATCTATTCTCTCTATCCTATCTATTCTCCTCAACCAACGACTGCATATCCAGCGGCAAGTCGGTGGTGAGCAGGTCCACCTGCAGCCCTCTCAGCTTCCTTGCAACCTCCAGGTCGTTGACGGTCCAGGCGTTGACGGTCATGCCCAGCTTATGGGCCTCTTCAATCCATTGGGGGTTCTTGAGCAGCTGCTCATAGTGGTAGTCAATGCCGCGGATGCCCCGGGCGTGAAGGTGGCGGGGGGTCATGTCGCTTCCCAGGTATGCCACCGGCAGGGTGCGGTCGGCCTTCACCAGGGCCATGCAGACATCCATGTCGAAGGAGATAAAGTCGACAGCGTCCCGCAGGTTGTATTTGTCGACGGCCTTCAGCACCTCGGCAGCCACGTAGTCGACCATCGCGCGGTTGTCCACGGGCTTGATTTCGAAGATTAGGCGTGTGTGTTTGTTGCGTACCTTCTGCTTTTCGATGGCGTCGGCGTAGGCCTGTAGGAACTGGTCCAGGGTCGGCAGCTTCTCGCCATTGCTGAGCACGTAGCCCGATAGCTCCTTATAGGGAGTCTTCGCTATGGGCATCTCTTTGATAGAAGGGTCGTGGAAGACGATGGCCACGCTGTCGAGGGTGAACTGCACGTCGAACTCGGTGCCGTAGAAGTCGTGGTCCACGGCTATCTGCATAGCGGCGATGCTGTTCTCTGCGGCATCGGCGTATTTGTGAAAACCGCGGTGCGCCACCACTCCGGCAGTGCCCTTCTCCCATTCGGAAGGCTGCTGGGCTTGCCCGGCCAAAGGTGCCAACAAAGTGGCAAGGAGCAGCAAAATGACTTTATTCATATTAGTAATAACTTAATTGGGAGTAATCTCAAATCTCAAATCTCAAATCTCAATTCCCAAATCTCAAATCTCAAATCTCAATTCTC